>JANRIF010000004.1:0-4738 GCA_033765245.1 Lysobacteraceae bacterium | reverse complement strand
GCCAGCAGCGCGATCAGTGCGCCGCTCGTGAAGCTCTCCGCGCCGGGGCGCAGGATGATCAATACGCCGATGAAGCCGACGATGACGGCGGTCCAGCGGCGCGCGCGCACGACTTCGCCCAGCACCAGTACGGCGCCGATGGTGACGAACAGCGGGGTGGAGTACGACAACGAAATGGCCTGCGCCAGCGGCAGGTTCACGATTGCCCAGAATCCGGCCAGCATCGAAACGATGCCGATCGAGCAGCGCAGGAAGTACAGCGGCAGCTTGCTGGTGCGCAGCAGGCCGACGCCGTGACGGTACAGCAGCGGCAGCGCGAACAGCAGGCCGAACAGGTTGCGGAAAAATGCAATCTGGAACGGATGCAGTTGCGTCGATGCCAGCCGGATCACCACCGCCATGGTGCCGAACAGGATCGAGCTGATCACCATCAGGCCGATCGCGCGCAGCAGTTCGTCGCCGCGATCGCCGGGCTGGGCAGTGCTCACGTCGATGCCTGCGGCCAGCTACCGCCGACGATGCGCGGTTCGGGCTCCAGCGCCACCGCGAAGCGTGCGAACACGGTGTCGGCGACGTGTTGCGCCAATTCCAGGATCTCCAGGCCGCTGGCGTTGGCGTGGTTCACCAGCACCAGCGCGTGTTGCGCCGATACTGCGGCGTCGCCGACGCGATGACCCTTGAGGCCGCATTGTTCGATCAACCATGCCGCCGAAATCTTGGCCTCGCCGGGCTGAGCGGCAGGGAACACCGGCAGGCCCGGAAACTGTGCCGCCAACGTATCGACCTGCGCCCGCGGCAGCAGCGGATTCTTGAAGAAGCTGCCGGCATTGCCCAGCAGCATCGGATTGGGCAGTTTGCGGGTGCGCAGGCGGGCGATCGCCTCGGCGACGTGCGCGGCACGCGGCGTGCTCACGCCCATTGCCGCCAGTTCCTCTGGCACTCCGGCATAGCGAACGACCAGTTCGCGCTGCCGGGGCAGGCGAAATTCCACCGCGGTCACCACCCAGCGCCCCGGCTCGCGCTTGAATACGCTGTCGCGATAGCCGAACGCGCATTGCTCGCGGCCGAGACGGCACGGTTGCAGGGTGTGGCGATCGAACGCTTCCACCACCTCGATGAACTCGCCCACCTCGACGCCGTAGGCGCCGATGTTCTGGATCGGCGCGGCCCCGACCGTGCCCGGAATCAGCACCAGGTTCTCCAGCCCCAGCAGGCCGCGGCCCAGGGTCCAGTGCACCAGATCGTTCCAGGCGACCCCGGCTTCGGCACGGACGATGGCATGGCGATCATGATCGACCAGGATGCGGATGTCGTGCATGGTCAGGCTGACCACCACGCCCGGCACGCGGTCCACGAACAGCACGTTGCTGCCAGCGCCAAGCACCAGCACCGGCCCCTCGCGCAGCGCCTTGAAGCCGAACAGTTCCGGCAGCGCGGCGGGGTCGTGGACGTCGGCCAACAGTTCGGCATGGGCGCGCACCCGGAAGGTGTTGCGGCCCGCCAGTGTGGCGTTTTCGAGCAGACGGTAGCCGCTCACCGCGACGGGCTCTCGCGGCGGCGGCGGATCGCGTCGACGGTTTCGCGGATCAGCGCCGGGCCTTGGTAGATCAACCCGGTGTAGAGCTGGATCAGGGTGGCGCCGGCAGCCACCTTGGCGGCGGCGTCGGCGCCGCTCATGATCCCGCCGACCCCGATCAGCGCAATGCGCTCGTCCAGCCGCGAGCGCAGCCG
Source organism: Lysobacteraceae bacterium (assembly GCA_033765245.1). Classification (GTDB taxonomy): domain Bacteria; phylum Pseudomonadota; class Gammaproteobacteria; order Xanthomonadales; family Xanthomonadaceae. The sequence goes on along the minus strand of JANRIF010000004.1, from coordinate 3,007 downwards.
ACGCAACACGCCGGTGGCACGGCCATAAAGCGGCTGGCCCGACAGTCCACCAGTCTCGCCAGCGAGCGGATCGCCCTTCACCATCACCCGGTCCAGCGTGGTGTTGGTGGCTATCACGCCGTCCATGTGAGCCTCGTTTATCACCGCCGCGCTGGCGTCGATTTCAGTGTCACTCAGATCGGGCGCCAGCTTGACCAGCATCGGCACGCGCCGCCCGTGTATCGCGCCCAGGCGTTCCTGATGTTCGCGCAGGCTGCCCAGCAGGCGCCGCAGCGCTTGCTCGCCTTGCAGGTCGCGCAGGCCGGCAGTGTTGGGGGACGAGATGTTCACCACCAGATAATCGGCCAGTCCGTACACCCGTTCCATGCACAGTTTGTAGTCGTCGGCCGCGCGTTCGTTCGGGGTGTCCTTGTTCTTACCGATGTTGATGCCGAGGATGCCGCGCCGCTTGCTGCGCTCGACGTTGCGCACCAGCGCGTCAACTCCGTTGTTGTTGAAGCCCATGCGGTTGATCAGCGCTTCGCGCTCGCGCAGGCGGAACAGCCGGGGTGCCGGATTGCCCGGCTGCGGCCGCGGCGTGACGGTGCCGATCTCGACGAAGCCGAAGCCCAGCGCGAACAGCGCGTCGATGTGCTCGCCGTTCTTGTCCAAGCCGGCAGCCAGTCCCACCGGGTTGGCGAACTCCAGTCCGAAGGCGCGGGTGAGCAGCGGCTTGGGCCGCGGCCAGATCAGGCCGCCCAGGCGGGTGCGATAGCCCAGTTCGAGCAGGCGCATCGTCTGCTCGTGCGCGCGTTCGGGTTCGAGACGGAACAGCGCGGGGCGCAGCAACGTATACACGGGTCAGTGGAACAGCGAGATCAGGAAGGCCAAGCCTCCGAAGAACAGGAAGATGGCCGCGACGATCATGGCGCTCAGGGCCAGATTCAGCCAGCCGAGCACCAATCCGGTCAGCGCCATGCCGCGGCCTTCGTAGGCATCCGGGGCACGCCGGATCTCGTTCAGCGCGACGTGCCCGGTGACCACCGCCACCACTGCGCCCACCACGGGCAGCCCGAACCACGCCAACAGCCCGAAGGCGAGACTGAGCACGGCCAGGGTGTGGGTGCGCATGGGTGTGCCCCGCAGGGGTTACAGATCGAACTTGATGCCCTGCGCCAGCGGCAGGGCGTCGGAGTAGTTGATGGTGTTGGTCTGCCGACGCATATACACCTTCCACGCATCCGAGCCCGATTCGCGGCCACCGCCGGTTTCCTTCTCGCCGCCGAAGGCACCGCCGATCTCGGCGCCGGAGGTGCCGATGTTGACGTTTGCGATGCCGCAATCGGAACCGGCCGGCGACAGGAAACGCTCGGCGGCGCGCAGGTTCTGGGTGAAGATCGCCGAGCTCAGCCCTTGCGGCACGCCGTTCTGCAGATCGATGGCGTCGTCGAGGGTGTCGAACGCCATCACGTACAGGATTGGCGCGAAGGTTTCGGTCTGGATCACCGGATGCGCGTTATCGACCCCACGGATCAGAGTGGGCAGCACGAAATGGCCCTTGCGATCGGCCAGCGCGCCGCCACCGGCCAATACCGCGCCGCCCGCCGCCTTGGCAGCTTCGACCGCGGCGCTGTAACGCTGCACCGATGCCTGATCGATCAGTGGCCCCATCAGAGTGCCTGCGGCCAGCGGGTCGCCGATGCGGGTGGAAATCTGCGTGTAGGCCGCCGTCAGGCGCTGGCAGACGTCGTCGATGATCGAGCGATGCACGATCAAACGGCGGGTGCTGGTGCAGCGTTGGCCCGCGGTGCCGACCGCGCCGAACACGATGGCCGGGATCGCCAGCTTGAGATCGGCGCTCTCGTCGAGAATGATCGCGTTGTTGCCGCCCAACTCCAGCAACGAGCGGCCAAAGCGCTGCGCCACCCGATGGCCGACCTTGGCGCCGACCGCGCAGGAGCCGGTGAAGCTGATCAGCGGAATGCGGCGGTCGTCCACGAACGCCTGCGCCAACTCGGTGCCGGCGTCGTTGAACAGGAAGAACAGGTCCGGGAAACCGGCATCGCGCAGCGCGGCATTGCAGATCTTCAGCGACGCGATGGCGCACAGCGGCGTCTTCGGCGACGGCTTCCACACCGTGATGTCGCCGCATACCGCGGCCAGGAACGCATTCCAGCTCCACACCGCGACCGGGAAGTTGAAGGCGCTGATCACGCCGATCACGCCCAGCGGATGCCACTGCTCGTACATGCGGTGGCCGGGGCGCTCGGAGTGCATGGTCAGGCCGTACAACTGGCGCGACAGGCCGACCGCGAAATCGGCGATGTCGATCATCTCCTGTACTTCGCCATCGCCCTCGGGCTTGATCTTGCCCATTTCCAGCGACACCAGCGAACCCAGCGCGTCCTTGTGCTCGCGCAGCGCCTGCGCGCACAGCCGGATCGCCTCGCCGCGGCGCGGCGCCGGGGTGCTGCGCCAGAGCTTGGCGGCGGCCTGGGCGCGCGTCATCAGCAGATCGTAATCCGCCGCGCTGGAGGCATTCACCTTTGCCAGCGTCTCGCCGGTGCTCGGATTGATCGGTTCCAGTGCGCCGGCATCGGTGGTGCTGGACCACTCGCCATTGCCCAGATAGGTGCCGGATTCGACGGCGCCGAGGCCGAGTGCGGAAAGGACGGGATGCGGCATGGGTTCTCCAGATTTAGCGATGCGCCCGCTGGCGCAGTGAGCGGACGATGGCGGCGGCGCCGTTGGCGACCGACCTATCCATCGAAAACAAGCCGACCATTGTAACGTGATCGCATGGGGCGTATCGGGGCCGCCTGATGCGGCTTGGCGGCGAGGCTGGGCTGAGCGTGGCGGAAGATGGCGGCCCCGGCGCGATTCGAACGCACGACCTTCCCCTTAGGAGGGGGACGCTCTATCCAGCTGAGCTACGGGGCCAGAACCGGAATTATCGCAGCAAACCATCCGTGGTGCGGGCGTCCGCTCGGCATCCATGCCTCGCCGGCGCGGCTCGCACACGCCGCGC
>JANRIF010000003.1:0-11302 GCA_033765245.1 Lysobacteraceae bacterium | reverse complement strand
TCGACGCCGTCACCAACCCCCACTCGCCCGGCAAGTACCGCGTCAACGGCCTGATGGTGAACACCCCCGAGTTCAAGCAAGCGTTCGCGTGCAAGGCCGGGCAGCCGATGGTGAGCGAGAAGCCTTGTCGGGTGTGGTAGGCAATGCTCCGGAATCAAGTCCGGCAGCAAGGCCTGCGGGTGGAATGTGCGGGCGATCCGGTTCGAGCATCAACGGGTGTGGCGGGCGGTACGCGGATACGATCACCCCGCACGTCATCGCGGGTGGCCCGTTCCGGTGTGGCTGGATCTGTCGGGACCATGAGCCTGGATGAGATTAACGGCGAGGTGCGTTGGTGCATTCGGAACGACAAGCTTGCGCAGCTTAGCTCCCTCCCTTGCTTGCAGGGGAGGGTTGGGGAGGGGTGAATACTTGCGACGTGACTGCAGATAGCGGCCCCAGATTTCCTGAACCGACGTACTCAGAAACGCCCGGTGGCATATCGGATCGCGGCGAACGACGCCATCGATTGGTTCATCGCACCGATATTAAGACCTGAACCAGGTTGCCGAAGAGGGCAACAGCAGTAAGCCCGACACGGCAATGCCAGTCACCACCTGGCCAATAAATATTGTAAGTTCAGCCGTCGCAGAGGGCAAATCCACAGGAACGAACGGCCATGAAGCAATGGCGCCCGCCGTGACGAAAAGAACCCACCAACGAGCCCAGCGGCGTCTCATATAAAGACTTTTGACAATCACGGCGAAATATCCAAACGCCAGAGTCAACGCGATGACAAGCGGCCATGAAAAATGCAAACTGCCGCGAAGCCACAGCCGAGGCACGAGCAGGGCTGCGTAAAAAGTGTACAGCCACACGGCGAGCAGCACTGCCTTGGGGCGTTGCAGAATTGGGGGAGATACGGTCATGGAAGTCCTGGTGTCATCCGTCACGCGCGTGCGTCTTCGCGCATCGCGTGCATGGATATGTTCTACGATATGTTCTACGATATGTTCTACGTAGATTTGACGATCTTTGTTTCTCGTTGCCTTGCAATATGATTTTGGTTTTTATCCCAAGTGCGACAAAAATAGAGCAAGAGGCCAAAGAACGCTATTGCCACTCCGCCAATCAGAATGTATCGATAGTCCATTCCGGCGCTGGCAACAAACGGAGGGATGGATATAAAAGCAAGGCCTAGCCATAGTGTCGAGAAAAACCAACTAAACATAATATTTATCTTTGAAACAGAGTATTTTGCTGGTCCGGTAACGAACTGTGACAAGATATCTGTTTTAGAATTAGGCGGGGTTCTCTCTAGTAGCGTTTTGAATATTGGGCCTATGGTGTAATCTTCAAGAATCTGGGCGTGGTTTTCCCAATTTTCGTGCCAATACTTACTACCTTTATTTGCTAGGCCCCATCCAGAGGACAAGACGAATCCAATTGCGGAAATAGTGAAACCGAGAAATTGTTTGTTACTTGATTCAGAGTCAGATGTCACGATGACGAAATAACCTGCAAAGGCGGCACCGATGAGAGTCCAGAAATAGGCGGTTCTTGTCCAATACATCTGGATTTCAAACTTCCTTGTTTCAAGAACAAGCTCAAATGTTTTCGAAAGATCCGTTTTTATAGAGGTCGCAACGCAGGAGGGGTCAGATACGGGTCGTTGTGAGGCGCGCTGTGTCGCATCTATCGAAAAGCACTCCAGGTATTGTTCGTGAGTTAATTCATGCATTGAATCATTTTTTTCTGCCACCGCATTATCTCCTTGGATCCCATAACGCCAATTATCCCTGAAATCGGGGCGTCGCACTGCATGGTCTGCTTGTGCAGCGACCTCGTCAAGTCATGCGTTGCAGCCTTCAGTCTGTGAGTTGCGACTACGTCCATTGCGTGCATTGCGTGGTCGCGCGTCATGGCGGCGGTGTTATCCGACGGGTGTGGTGTTGTATCAAGTTGTACGGCCGAATGTTGGGTGTGTATCAGGTCGCGGGTTGGTTGGTGGTTGTCTCAGGCGCCGCGCTGTGGTCCGGGTACCCGCGCTGTTCCGTGACGTTGGCGCTGTCGAAGAGGATGCGTCGCGCTGTGTATCGAGGCGGAAGCCCCTGCTGGCGCGACGTTGCGCGTGCTGCAATGCGTATACGCTGCGCGATGGAGTTTACGTGGTCTGACCCTCACGTTCGAAGGCGACCTGTTCTCCTACAACGAACAGCGATTCGTCACCCTTGGAGTGCTCGCTGGCGTTCGCGTGTCAATTGTTCACACCGAGACGGCCCATGAAATCCGCATCATCTCGTTCCGCCAAGCGACCCGCCGCGAAGCGCAGCTCTTCTTCGCCGCAGTCAAAGACTGATTGGGCTCGGCTTCAGGGCAAGACGCCGAAGGTGGCGGCCGATGCGGAGCATCCTGAGGCTGAGCTTCGTCACGTCATGCGTGGCGTGGTCCGGCGTGGCCTCAAGCCGCAGCCGCCGAAGGTTTCGATCTCGCTGCGGGTGGAGCAGGACGTGTTGGAGTGGTTCAAGGCGCAGAGGCCGGGCTATCAGACGCGCATCAATGCGGTGCTGCGTGCGTTTCGTGATGCTTCGATTTAGTGGGGGCGCTGCGGCACGGGTGTTCGGTGCCGCACGATCTGCGGCTGGTGGTTCTTGGCGAGTGCGCCACCCCCTCCCAGATTCCCGGCCCTACCAGGCGTTCAGCGCCGCACGATCTGCCACTGGCAGATCGTAGCTGCGGCGCTTCACCCCCCTGCTGCGCAAGGGGAGGGGCCAAAAGCACGCTACCGCAGCACACCCACCCGCTGCCCCACCCGCACCGCTTGTTCGCTGTCCAGCGATTCCAGGTGCACGGTGTTTTCCGGCCACAGCACGATGACGGTGGAGCCGTAGTTGAACCGTGCCATTTCGGCGAAGCGGGCGAGGGTGATGTTTTGGCTGCGCCAGTCGCGGGGTTTGGGGTGGCTGGCGTAGGGGGGGATTTCTTCGCCGGACCAGACGGTTTCTACGCCGGATACCAGCATGGCGCCGACCATCACTACGCACAGTGGGCCGTGATCGGTATCGAAGTGGCAGACCAGGCGTTCGTTGCGGGCGAATAATCTTGGGATGGCGCGCACGGCCCAGGGGGCGACGCTGAACAGGCGGCCGGGAATGTGCAGGGTGGCGCGCAGGGTGCCGGCCATCGGCATGTGCACGCGGTGGTAGTCGCGTGGGGAGAGGTAGACGTTGAGGAAGTCGCCGTTGGCGTAGGCGGCGGCCTCGGTGTCGCTGCCGAGCAGTTCGGCGGCGCTGAAGGATTGGCCTTTGGCCTGGAAGATGCGGCCGGCTTCGATGTGGCCGCTCTGGCTGACTTTGCCGTCGGCGGGCGACAGCACGGCACGCGGGTCGGGGTCGGGTTGGCGCGCGCCGGGTTTGAGGGCGCGGGTGAAGAAGGCGTTGAAGTGGGGATAGCTTTCGGGATCGGGGTTGGCGGCTTCGGCGAGGTTGACATTGAAGTGGTGCACCACTCGGCCGATCAGGGCGCGCTTGAACGGCGCCCAGCGGCAGCGCGCGGCGGCGTAGGCGAGGCGCGACAGCAGCCGATGCGGCAGCAGGTATTGCAGCAATACCGCGGGGCTCATGGCGTGCGCTGCACGATCGCGATCAGGTCGCTGGCGAGGTCGGCGGGAGCGTGTGGCGGGCGGATCAGTCCGGCGAAGCGGCCTTGCGGATCGAGCAGGGTGATCTGGGCGGAGTGATCGATGCTGTAGTTCGCCGGGTCCTGGCCCTCGGCGGGCGGCACTTTCATGAACACCATGCCGAGGCTGCGCGCGAAGGCTTCCAGCGCGGGCAATTCGCCGGTGGCGCCGATGGCGTCAGGGCTGAAGAAGCGCGCGTATTGCTGGGTGTGCTCGGGGCTGTCGCGTTCGGGATCGACCGAGACGTACAGGATGCGTGGGCGTTGTTCGGGCGGCAGTGCGACGTTCCAGAGCTTCTCCGCGGCGGCCATTTCGCCGAGCGTGGTGGGGCAGACGTCGGGGCAATGGGTGAAGCCGATGAACACCAGGGTCCAGCGGCCTTGCAGGTCGGCGTTGCCGAGCGCGGCGTCGGCGCCGCTGCGCAGCGTGAACGGCGGCAGGGCGCGCGGTTCGGGCAGCAGCCGGGTGATGGCGAGTTGAGGTTGCGAGCTGGCGCCACCGTGCAAGGCGCGTTGCGCCGTCCATAGGCCGAGGCCAGCGGCGAGCGCGGCTATCAGGATCAGCAGGGTGGGGCGGCGGATGAAACCGGAGCGTGGTCGATTCATGGCGCAAATTATAGCCCGCAGGCGGCTATACTCGTTCGGTTTAAGCCCAGCAATCCTCCATGAGCGCCGAACTCGCCACCATCATCGACTTCATCCGCTACGGCGCCAGCCGCTTCGCCCAGGCCGGGCTTACCTTCGGTCACAGCTACGACAACGCGCTGGACGAATCCACGCAACTGGTGCTGCATGCGCTGCACATGCCGCACGATCTGAGCCCGGTGTATGGGCAGGCGCGGTTGGTGGCGGACGAGAAGCGCGCGGTGTTGGCGTTGTTCGAGCGGCGCATCGCCGAGCGCATCCCCGCCTGCTACCTCACCGGTGAGGCGTGGTTTGCCGGGCTCAGCTTCAAGACCGATCCGCGCGCGCTGGTGCCGCGCTCGCCGATCGCCGAGTTGATCGAGGCGGGCTTCGAGCCGTGGCTGGGCGGGCGGCCGGTGCAGCGCGCGCTGGACTTGTGCACCGGCTCGGGTTGCATCGCGTTGGCGACCGCGCACTATCACCCGGACTGGGAAGTGGACGGCATCGACATCAGCGCCGATGCGCTGGCGCTGGCGCAGGAGAATCGCGAGCGCCTGGGCGTGGAGAATTGCCGGTTGTTGCAGTCGGACTTGTTCGGGGCGCTGCAGGGCGAGGTGTACGACCTGATCGTGAGCAACCCGCCGTACGTGACACACGATGAAACCGATGCGCTGCCGGCCGAGTACGCGCATGAGCCGGAACTGGGTTTGCGTGCCGGCGATGACGGGCTGGATCTGGCGCTGAAGATTTTGCGCGACGCGCCGGAACATCTGAGCGAACACGGCTTGCTGATCTGCGAAGTGGGCGAAAGCGAGCGCGCGCTGGTGGCTCTGCTGCCGGAGCTGCCGTTCGCGTGGGTGGAGTTCAAGGTGGGGCAGATGGGTGTGTTCGTGATCGAGCGCGAGGATATGGTGCGGCACCATGCGCGGATCAAGGAATTGGCGGACAGGCGGTGAGGACGTATGCGTAGGCTGGGGTGAGCTTGCGAACCCCAGCATTCGGTGCGATGGGTTGCTGGGGGTCGCTCGCTGCGCGACAGCGCTCGCTACGCGAGCTACGACGCACATGGATGTGCGAGTGCCGCGAGCGCAGGATGCGCAAGAGCGGCCGCCTTCGCTGCGCTCGGTCGCAGGCTCACCCCAGCCTACGGGGCATGGTTGGCGTTGATGCAGGAGCGGCATGTCGAGTAACTCGTTCGGAAAATTGTTGACGGTCACCACCTTTGGCGAGAGCCACGGGCCGGCGATCGGCTGCGTGGTGGATGGTTGCCCGCCGGGGTTGGCGCTGGCGCAGGAGATGTTTGTCGAGGATCTGGCGCGGCGCGCCACCGGCAAGTCGCGGCATGTGTCGCAACGGCACGAGGCGGATGAGGTGGAGATACTTTCCGGCGTGTACGAGGGCCTCACCACCGGCACCCCGATCGCGTTGTTGATCCGCAACACCGATGCGCGCAGCAAGGATTACGCCAACATCGCGCGGCAGTTCCGTCCGGGGCACGCCGATTACACCTATTGGCAGAAATACGGCATCCGCGATCCGCGCGGCGGCGGGCGCAGTTCGGCGCGCGAGACCACGATGCGGGTGGCGGCGGGGGTGATTGCGAAGCATTGGCTGGCGCAGCGTTTCGACATCCGTGTGCGGGCGCGCATGGCGCAGGTGGGCGAGTTGGCGGCGGGTTCGGTGGATTGGTCGGTGGTGGAAGCCAATGGCTTGTTCTGGCCCGACGCCGCACAGGTGCCGGAGTTGGAGGCGTATCTGGATGCGCTGCGCAAGTCGGGCGATTCGGTGGGTGCGCGGGTGGACGTGGAGGCGCTGAACGTGCCGCCCGGCTGGGGCGAGCCGATCTACGGCAAGCTCGATGCCGAGTTGGCGGCGGCGCTGATGTCGATCAACGCGGTCAAGGGCGTGGAGATCGGTGACGGCTTTGCCTGCGTAAGCCAGCGCGGCACCCAGCATCGCGACGAAATGACGCCGCAAGGTTTTTCCAGCAATCACGCTGGCGGCATCCTCGGCGGCATCGCCAGCGGCCAGAGCGTGCACTGTTCGGTGGCGTTCAAGCCCACGTCCAGCCTGCGCCTGCCCGGCAATACCGTGGACGTGGAAGGCTCGCCGACGCAGGTGATCACCACCGGCCGTCACGATCCCTGCGTGGGCCTGCGCGCGCCGCCGATCTGCGAGGCGATGGTGGCGTTGGTGTTGATGGATCAGGCGCTGCGGCATCGCGCGCAATGCGGCGATGTGGGCGTGGTGTCGCCGCGCATCGCTGGGTCTCCCATTCCGCAATCTTCCGAAGGCGAAAACCGCACATGAGCAAGACATTCACCGTAGCCATCGTGGGCGCCACCGGCGCCGTGGGTGAGGCGATGCTGGCGATTCTGGCCGAGCGCGCGTTTCCGGTGGGCAAACTGATCGCGCTGGCGAGCGAGCGCTCGGCCGGCGATACCGTGAGCCTCGGGGCGCGCAAGGTGGACGTGCTCAATCTCGCCACCTTCGATCCGACCGGCGTGGACATCGCGCTGTTCTCGGCTGGCGGCAGCGTCTCCAAGGAGTACGCGCCGAAATTCGCGGCGGCGGGCGCGGTGGTGATCGACAACAGCTCGGCGTTTCGTTACGACGATGACGTGCCGCTGGTGGTGTCGGAAGTGAATCCCGAGGCGATGGCGAACCGCCCGCGCGGCATCATCGCCAATCCCAATTGTTCCACCATGCAGATGCTGGTGGCGCTGGCGCCGATCCATCGCGCGGTGGGGATCGAGCGCATCAACGTGAGTACGTATCAGTCGGTGTCGGGCGCCGGCCGCACCGCAATGGAGGAGTTGGGGCGGCAGACTGCCGCGATGCTCAACTTCCAGACCGTCGAGCCGAAAAAGTTTCCGGTGCAGATCGCCTTCAACGTGATCCCGCACATCGACGACTTCCAGGACAACGGCTACACCAAGGAAGAAATGAAAGTGGTGTGGGAGACGCAGAAGATCCTAGGCGACCCCAGCATCCGCGTGAACGCCACGGCGGTGCGGGTGCCGGTGTTCTTCGGCCATTCCGAGGCGGTCAGCATCGAGACGCGCGAGCCGATCAGCGCGGCACAGGCACGCGCGCTGCTGGAAGCCGCGCCGGGCGTGGTGGTGGTGGATGATCGGGCGCCGGCCGGCTATCCCACCCCGGTCACTCACGCGGCCGGCACCGATGCGGTCTACGTCGGGCGAATCCGCGAGGATTTGTCGCATCCGCGCGGCCTCAACCTGTGGGTGGTCTCGGACAATATCCGCAAGGGCGCGGCCCTGAATGCGGTGCAATTGGCCGAATACTTGGTTCGTGAACGTTCCTGAACGTATAGTTTAGGCGTGCCGCTTCCGCGGGGGCGGCGCGGAGCAAGGCTTTGAATGCGTTCGCGGGTCCGGCACGGCCGGGTTGTCGGGCGGACGCACTGGATTTCGTGAACCGCGCACAGGGGCGCGGCGACGCAAGCTGTCATTGGGAGAACCGCAAGTGAATCATGCAAAGCTGCGCCTGTCGCTGGCCGTCACCCTGGCTCTCGCCAGCGGCCCCCTGTTGGCCCTGGGGCTGGGTCAGATCGAGGTCAAGTCCAAGCTGAGCCAGCCGCTGATCGCGGAAATTCCCATCGTCAGCACCAACGCCGACGAACTGGCGTCGCTTTCGGTAGCGCTGGCCTCGCCGGATGCGTTCGCGCGGGTGGGGCTGGATCGGCCCAACTTTCTGGCCGCCAACCTGGTGTTCAGCATCGGTCGCAACGAGCGCGGCGAGAACGTGATCCGGGTCACCACCGACAACAAGGTGGACGATCCGTACCTGAGTTTCCTGATCGAGGCCGATTGGGGCAGCGGCAAGCTGGTGCGCGAGTTCTCGGTGCTGCTGGACCCGCCCTATCTGGCACCGGCGCCGCGTGCCCAGGTGCGTACCGCCATCGTGGCGCCATCCGCCGGCTCGACACCTGCGCCTGCGCCGCGCGCGCAGACTGGCGCGGTGCCGGACAGCGCCGCCGGCGTTGCCGCGGGCACGGTACTGCCGGGGCCGGCAGCGTCCGGGCAAGTGACGGGCGAGCGTTTCGGTCCAGTCGCCAGCGGGCAGACGCTGTCGCAGATCGCCAGCAGCCTGCGGCCCGGCGACGTCGGCCTGAACCAGATGATGGTGGCGCTGTTGCGGGCCAATCCCGAAGCCTTCATCGACGGCAACATCAACCAGCTCAAGCGCGGCGCCATCCTGCGCATTCCCGGCGCCAGCGAACTGACTTCGCTCAGCGCCGCCGAGGCGGCAGCGATCGTGCGCGAGCAGACCGAGTCCTGGCAGCAGGAGCGCGAGCCGCAATTGCAGCCGGTCGAAAGCACCACCGCCGCTGCGGCACCGGCCAAGGGCAAGCCGAGTGCGGCCGACGCGCGGCTGCGGATCGTGCCGCCGAGCGGCGAAGCCGCCGATGCCAGCCAGTCCGGCGTCAATGCCGGCGGCAGCGGCAGCGAACTGCGCGCCGAACTCAGCCGCAGCCGCGAGGAGCTTGCGGTGCGCGATGCGGAGATCAAGGATCTGCGCGGTCGCGTCGACGAACTGGAGAAGCTGCGTGGCAACAGTGCCGAGCTGATCAAGCTCAAGGACAGCGAACTGGCAGCGCTGCAACAGCGGTTGAAGGACTTGCAGGACGCACAGGCAGCAGCGGCTGCCCAAGCCATCAAGGACGCGCAGGTCGCCGCGGCGGCGAAGGCTGCTGATACCGCGCCCGCGCCCACTGCGGGTGCAGACGTCGCTGCCGAAACCGAGCCCGCCAAGACCGCCGACGCGACCGAGCCGGCGCCGGCCGATGCTCAGGTCGCGACGACGCCAGGCAAGCCGGTCACCGCCGAGCGGCCGGCCGCAGTCGCCAGCGCGCCCGCCAATGTGCCCGCGCCACCGCCGCCTGCACCCGAGACGCCATCGCTGCTCTCGCAGCCGCTGGTGCTGGGTGGCGCGGCTTTGCTGGTGGTCGGCTTGTTGAGCTGGCTGCTGATGCGCGGTCGTGGCAAGCCCAGTGCCAAACCTGGCGCCGCGGCCAAGCGCGGCTCCGATGCCGGCGCGCTGGCGGCCAGCATCGATGCGCTGCGCACCAAGCCTGACGCAGACGCGTCTTCGGAGCCCGAGGATCTGGTGGCCGACGACGTCAACGATCGCCTGCGCGAACTGCGCGCCACCGTGGCGGCGCGGCCCGACCAACTGGAAACGCATCTGGCGTTGCTGCGCTATCACTATGCCCATGGCGAGGCGGAGGCGTTCGCCGACGCGGCGTCGGACATGCTGCCGCACGTCAGCGATCCCGATGGCCCGCAGTGGAAGGAAGCCTGCGCGTTGGGCCGCGCGTTGTGTCCCGGCAACAGCCTGTTCGAGCCCGGCGCGGCGCTGGCTGCCGACGATGCGTACGAGTCCGCGCCTGCCGATGCGGCGGCGCCTACGGCGACCGGCGGCTTCACCGACGTCGACGAGGACACCGACGAATTCGCGCAGGCGTTGGCCGAGTTGGACCCGGCCCGCCAGGGGCACACCGAAGCCGACAGCGTCTGGCGCGACAGCGAGCACGCGCATTCGCACGAGCACGCTGGCCATCCGGACAGCGAGCCGGCCGATTACGAGGAATCGCAGGGCGGCGATGCCATCGCGACCAAGCTGGATCTGGCGCAGGCCTACCTCGACATCGGCGACGGCGAAGCGGCGCGCGCGCTGCTGGACGAGGTGATTGCCGAAGGCAGCGAATCGCAACGGCTGCGCGCGCAGCGCCTGCTCAGCGACATCGGCTGAGGGCAGCGGTATCGCGCGGTAGCCGGATTCGATTCGGCTGCTCTTGCGCAGCCATGCACGCCGTAGCGCGGGTTGGCTGCACTTGGGCGGCCAACCATCAGATCGTCACCCCAGCGACTGCGCGCGCTTGGAGCGCGCGCGAACAGCGAAGCTGACCCGGAGGGCGAGCGCCATGGATGGCGCGAGTAACGCTGGGGTCCATTTTGACTTTACTCAGCAAATCAACAACAAACTGGATTCCAGCTTTCGCTGGAATGACGACATTGAAATCCGCAGCGACTAACGGAACAGTATTGGCGCTAGTCCGCATGTCTCACGCCTCCCGGCGGCATGCCGCCGACCACATCGTCTTGGGGTGATCACGAACATGCGCGTCGCGTTGGGCATTGAATACGACGGCAGCGGGTTTTTCGGGTGGCAGCGTCTGAGCCATGGAAAGTCGATCCAGGCGCAGGTGGAAGCGGCGCTGTCGTTCGTGGCCGCCACGGATGTGACGGTGACCTGCGCCGGCCGTACCGATTCGGGCGTGCACGCACGTTGTCAGGTGGTGCATTTCGACGCGCCGGTATCGCGGCCGCTCAGGGCGTGGCTGATGGGCGCCAATGCGCGTCTGCCCGATGCAGTGACGGTGCGCTGGGCGCAGCCGGTGGACGATCGTTTTCACGCCCGCTTTTCCGCAATTGCACGGCGTTATCGCTACCGCATTCTCAATCGTGCGGTGCGGCCGTCGCTGGGCCGCGCCTATCTGACCTGGGAGCGGCTGCCGCTGGATGCCGACGCCATGCACCGCGCCGCGCAGGCGCTGCTGGGCGAACACGACTTCAGCGCCTTCCGCGCGATCCAGTGCCAGGCCCGCCACGCCCGGCGCGAGCTGCAACACATCGCGGTGCATCGCGATGGCGAGGAAGTGGTGTTGGAGGTGCGCGCCAACGCCTTCCTGCATCACATGGTACGTAATCTGGTGGGCAGCTTGCTGCAGATCGGTCGTGGCGAACGGCCGGAAGCGTGGATGGCGCAGTTGCTGGCTGGGCGCGATCGCACCGTGGCCGGGCCGACTGCGCCGTCCACCGGTTTGTGTTTCCTGGGGCCGGTGTACCCGGCCGCATGCGGATTGCCGGCGGAGGTGAGCGAATGCGAACACGGGTGAAATTCTGCGGCGTCACCCGGCCCGGCGATGCGCGTCTGGCGGGCGAGCTGGGCGTCGATGCGGTAGGGCTGATCTTTGCCGTCGCCAGCAAGCGCCGGC
>JANRIF010000002.1:0-14898 GCA_033765245.1 Lysobacteraceae bacterium | reverse complement strand
GTGTCGCCGAACAGGTTGTGGATGTCGCCCAGGGTGTCCTGGTAGGCGCCCACCATGAAGAAGCCGAGGCGATAGCTCTCGCCGGCGCGCGGGGCGTGCAGGGGCAGCGAGGTGTCGAGCGATTCCTCGTCGACGTAGGTATCGATGCGGCCATCGGAATCGCAGGTGAGATCGGCGATCACGCCGCGGCGCTCGGGCCGCTCGTGCAGGCGCGCGATCGGCATGATCGGGAACACTTGATCGATGGCCCAGACGTCGGGCACCGATTCGAACACCGAAAAGTTGACGAAGTACTTGTCGACCAGACGCTGGTTGAGTTCGTCCAGCACCGGCCGATGGCTGCGCTCGGCGCCGCTCAGGCGTGCGCGCACGGCGTGCGCGATGGCGTAGAACAGATCGTCGATGCGGGCGCGTTGGGCCAGTTCGAGCTGGCCGAGTGCGTAGGCGGCCTGGCCTTCGGCGAGATGATGCTGGGCCTCGTGGAACAGTTCCAGCGGCGGGCGCTGGTCGAGCGCCTGATGCAATTCGCGCAGATGCCGCACCACCGCCGGCTCGCCGCTCTGCGGCGGCGGCACCGCGCCTTCGGGCGCACGCTCCACCTCGCTCACGTTCGCCACCAGCACCGCATGGTGCGCGGTCAGCGCGCGGCCGGATTCGGTGAGCACCATCGGCGGGGCGAGTCCGTGCTCGGCGCAGGCGTCGGCCAGCGGCTGCACGATGTTGGCGGCGTACTGGTGCAGGCCGTAGTTGATCGAGCATTCGCTGCGCGAGCGGGTGCCTTCGTAGTCCACGCCGAGTCCGCCGCCGACGTCCATGTAGCGCACCTGGCAGCCGAGCTTGCTCACTTCCACCAGATAACGGGTGGCCTCGCGCATGCCGTTGGCGATGTCGCGCACGTTGGAAATCTGCGAACCCATGTGGAAATGCAGCAGTTCCAGGCAATGCAGCAGACCGGCCGCCTTGAGCTGTTCCACCAGATCCAGTAATTGCCGCGGCGACAGCCCGAACTTGGCGTTGTCGCCGCCCGAATTCTGCCACTTGCCGGCACCCAGCGAGGCCAGCCGCATGCGCACGCCGAGGCCCGGCGTCACCCCCAGCTCGCGCGCGGCTTCGACCACGTGCGCCAGTTCGGAGGGCTTCTCGATCACGATGTAGGTGCGCAGGCCGAGCAGGCGCCCAATCAGCGCCAGGCGGATGTATTCGCGATCCTTGTAACCGTTGCAGATCACCAGCGCGCCCGGCCGCGACAACGCCAGCACCGCCATCAACTCCGGCTTGGAACCGGCCTCCAGACCGAAGCCCTCGCCGCCCTGCGCGGCCAGTTCGCCGGCCACGCCGTAATGCTGATTCACCTTGATCGGGTAGATCGCGGTGTAACCGCCGCGATACCCCTGCTCCGCCATGGCCTGCGCGAAAGCCTGTTGCAACCCGCCCAGCCGGTGCCCGAGGATGTCGGAAAAACGCAACAGCAGCGGCAGCTTCAGGCCCTCGCTCAGGGCGCGCTCCACCACTTCGGGCAACGCAATCCCGGCGCCGTCCGCGCCATGCGGCCGCACCACCACGCGACCGGCGGGGTCGATATCGAAATAGCCCTCACCCCAATGGGCGATGGCGTAAGTGCGGCGGGCACGGTCGAGCGACCAGGACATCGGCTTCTCCAGTCGGACGGGAATCGGCGCAAAACGGCGGCGCAGCGCGCGCCAGGAATTCGCACGATCCCTTGGCGGCTGCACGTCGCAGCCGCCGGGCCGGCATTGTACCGTCGCACGCACGCGCATCCGATACAATTCGCGATCCGGCAACGTGTTGGCGAAACGACCCATGAGCAGCGACACCCCCAGTTGGTATCACGAAGACTTCGCTCCCACCGGCTCCGCCGTGGGCTATCGGGTGGTGCGCAAGCTCGACGAAGTGCAGTCCGCGTTCCAGAAGATCGAGATCTACGAGACCACGGACTGGGGCAACCTGATGCTGATCGACGGCGCGATCATGCTCACCAGCCGCGACAACTTCCTGTATCACGAGATGATGTCGCACCCGGCGCTGTTCACCCACTCCAACCCCAAGCACGTGGTGATCATCGGCGGCGGCGACTGCGGCACCCTGCGCGAAGTGCTCAAGCACAAGGAAGTCGAACACGTCACCCAGGTCGACATCGACGAGCAGGTGACGCGCATGGCAGAGAAGTATTTTCCCGAGCTGTGCGACAGCAATGCCGACGCGCGCGCCGAGCTGCTGTTCGACGACGGCATCGCCTACATGAAGAACGCCGCGCCCGAGAGCCTGGACCTGATCATCGTCGACTCCACCGACCCGGTGGGCCCGGCCGAAGGGCTATTCAACCAGGCGTTCTATGCCAGTTGCCACCGCGCGTTGCGTTCGGGCGGCATCCTGGTGCAGCAGAGCGAATCGCCGCTGGCCCAGCTCAGCCTGATTCGCGCCATGCGCAATGCGATGAAGGGCGCTGGCTTCCAGGCGTTCCGCACCATGGGCTTTCCGCAGCCCAGCTATCCGACCGGCTGGTGGAGCTGCACCATGGCGCGCAAGAGCGGCGAACTCAACGTGTTCCGCGAGCGCGGCGCCACCGGCAAGACCTTTCCTACGCTGTATTACACCGTGGATATCCACCGCGCCGCGCTGAGCATGCCGCCGTTCGTGGCGGAGGGGTTGGGCGAAGCGCCCGAGCGCGGGGCCTGAGGAGGCCACCGCGCCCGACCAGGCGGCGCGCCTGACGGTCATGACAAATCGCCGCGCCCTGGATGATGAAACGGCCATTTGCCATGACCGTTCCCCTCACCCCTAGCCCTCTCCCGCACGCGGGAGAGGGGGACAAGGAAACGCTTCGCGTTGGCTCACGTCAAAGCGCGTCGCCATCCAGTTCGCCGGTACGGATGCGCACCACGCGCTCCAGCGAATACACGAAGATCTTGCCGTCGCCGATCTTGCCGGTGTTGCCGGCCTGCATGATGGCTTCCACCACGCGCTCGGCCTGATCGCTGACCACCGCCACCTCCAGCTTGATCTTGGGCAGGAAGTCAACCACGTATTCGGCGCCGCGGTACAGCTCGGTGTGACCCTTCTGACGCCCGAAGCCCTTGACCTCGGTAACGGTGATGCCGGTGACGCCGATCTCCGAGAGTGCTTCGCGCACGTCGTCGAGCTTGAACGGCTTGATGATCGCGGTGACCATCTTCATAAAGATTCTCCTATCGCAATGGGGCAAGCATAACGCGGGCCGCGCGAGCGCGGCCGCGCAGGGTCAGAGGTTGTAGCCGCGTTCGTCGTGCAGGGTCAGGTCGAGGCCTTCGGTCTCGCCTTCGGCATCCACGCGCAACGGTGTGAACGCGGCGATCAAGCGCAGGCTCAGCCACGCCACCAGCGCGCTCCAAACCACCGTTACCGCCACCGCCTTGATCTGCGCCAGCACCTGCGCACCCAGGCTGACTCCCTCGGCGAGACCGGCGCCGCCCAGACTGGCGCTGGCGAATACGCCGGTCAGCAACGAGCCGACGATGCCGCCGACCCCGTGTACGCCGAACACGTCCAGCGAGTCGTCGTAGCCGAGCCAGCGCTTGAGCCGCGCCGCCGCCAGAAAGCACACCACACCACTGACCAGACCGATCGCGATGGCGCCGAGCGGACCGGCCGTACCTGCGGCCGGGGTGATCGCCACCAGACCCGCGACCGCGCCGGTCGCGATGCCGAGTACCGAGGGCTTGCCGTGCAAACGCCATTCCACCGCCATCCACGCCAGCGCCGCGGCGGCGGTCGCCAACTGCGTCACCAGCAACGCCATGGCCGCACTGCCGTTGGCCGCCAGCGCCGAGCCGGCATTGAAGCCAAACCAGCCGACCCACAGCAGGCTGGCGCCGACCACGGTGTAACCCAGGTTGTGCGGCGGCATCGCCTGATGCGGCCAGCCGCGACGCGAGCCGATCACCAGACACGCCACCAGACCGGCGATGCCGGCGTTGATGTGCACCACGGTGCCGCCCGCGAAATCGAGCACGCCCCAATCCCAGAACAGCCCGCCAACACCGGCCCAGGTCATGTGGGCCACCGGCAGATAGGAGAAGGTGAACCACAGCGTGACGAACGCAAGCAACGGCCCGAAGCGCATGCGCTCGGCGAATGCACCCACGATCAGCGCCGGAGTGATCGCGGCGAAGGTCAATTGGAACGCCACGAACAGCGATTCCGGGATGGTCGAGGTCAGGCCATCGCGGGCCACGCCAATCAAGCCCAGTTTGGCGAAACCGCCAATCAGCGAACGCCAACCGAACTCCCCCGCCACCATGCCGGTGGTGTCGAACGCGAGGCTGTAACCATAGAGCGCCCAGAGCAGGCTGATCAGAGCCGTGATGGCGAAGCACTGCATCAAGACCGACAGTACATTTTTGCTACGCACCAATCCGGCGTAGAACAACGCCAGGCCGGGGATGATCATCAACAGGACGAACGACGTGGCCACCAACATCCACGCGGTATCCCCCGAATCGGGGCTTGCTGCCTGGGCTTGCGCGGCCAACGGCAGGGCGCCGAGTGCGGTTAGGGAGGATAATGCGAGCCAGCGGGGAGGTGCAGGTCGAAACATGGTAGGCCTCATCAGGGACGAATTCCGTTGCAGTGCAGCACGTCGCGACGGGTTGCTTGCTCTAGCTGAACGTGACCATAATGGCGGCCCGATGGTCGAAGCCTTCCGATATCCGGCCGAGTCCACGGAGTAGGAGAATTCCTACAGCACGCCGGGCAGGGCACCGACTGTGCCGGCGCCGCACAACGGCGATACTGGGGGCCCCACGGGAGAACCCATCATGATTGACCTCAAATCCATTGACGATCTGGCACGTCGCCTCAGCGACATGATCCCGCCGGACCTCAAGGACGCCCGCGCCGACATGCAGCAACACTTCCGAGCCACGCTGCAGGCCGGCCTCGGCAAACTCGACCTGGTTACCCGCGAAGAATTCGACGTGCAACGCGCGGTACTGCTGCGCACCCGCGAGAAACTGGAACTGCTGGAGCGGATCGTCGCGGTGCTGGAGTCGCGGATCGACACGATCACCGGCCGCACCCACTGACATAGCCGCGCAATGAGCCTGGCGTTGGTGCACAGCCGTGCCCGCGCCGGCGTGGATGCCCCGCACGTGCGCGTGGAGGTGCATCTCGCCGGCGGCTTGCCCGGCATGTCGATCGTGGGCCTGCCCGAGGCGGCGGTGCGCGAGAGCAAAGACCGCGTGCGCGCCGCCATCCAGTGCGCGCAGTTCGAATTTCCGCAACGCCGGGTCACGGTGAATCTGGCGCCCGCCGATCTGCCCAAGGACGGCGGCCGCTTCGACCTGCCGATCGCGCTCGGCATCCTCGCCGCCAACGGCCAGATCCCGGCCGCCGCATTGGCGCACACCGAATGCCTGGGCGAACTCGCCCTCACCGGCGAACTGCGCCCGGTGGAAGGCGCGGTGCCCGCCGCCCTGGCGGCGCGCGCTGCCGGGCGGCGCCTGATCCTGCCGCCCGCCAGCGCGTCGGAAGCGGCGCTGGTGACCGATGTCGAGGTGCGGGTGGCGCGTACCCTGCTCGAAGCCTGCGCCTTCCTCACCGGCGCCCGCGATTTGCCGCTCGCCACCGCGCCGGTCGGCGCCGATCCCGACCACACCGTGGCCGATCTGGCCGACGTGCGCGGCCAGGCGCTGGCACGGCGCGCGCTGGAAATCGCCGCCGCCGGCAACCACCACTTGCTGCTGATCGGCCCGCCCGGCTGCGGCAAGACCATGCTGGCCTCGCGCTTGCCCGGCCTGCTGCCGCCCACCGACGACCGCGAGGCGCTGGAAGTGGCGGCGATTGCCTCGGTCAGCGGCCGTCGCTTCGATCCGGCGCGCTGGCGCGAGCGCCCCTATCGCGCCCCGCACCATACCGCCAGCGCGGTCGCACTGGTCGGCGGCGGCGCCGAACCGCGGCCGGGCGAAATCAGTCTGGCGCATCGCGGCGTGTTGTTTCTCGATGAACTGGCCGAATGGGACCGCCGCGCCCTGGAAGTGCTGCGCGAACCGCTGGAGTCGGGCGTGGTCACCATCTCGCGCGCGGCGCGCCAGGCGGAATTCCCGGCGCGCTTCCTGCTGGTGGCGGCGATGAACCCCTGCCCCTGCGGCTGGGCCGGCGATCCCTCCGGCCGCTGCCGCTGCAGCGCCGAGCACATCGCCCGTTACCGAGCCAAGCTGTCCGGGCCATTGCTCGATCGCATCGACCTGCACGTAGAAGTGCCGCGCCCCGCCCAGGCCGAACTGCGTCCGGACGGCGCCCCCGGTGAATCCTCGCAGACGGTACGCGAAAGGGTGACGCACGCACGCATGATCGCCCACGCCCGCGCCGGCAAGCCCAACGCCGCTCTCAGCCAACGCGAGACCGAGCAACACTGCCGGCTCGACTCCAGCGACCAGCGCCTGCTGGAACGCGCGCTCGACGCCCTGCAACTTTCGGCGCGCGCGATGCACCGCATTCTGCGAATGGCGCGCACCATCGCCGATCTGGCCGGCAGTGCGCGCATCCAGACCACGCATCTGAGCGAGGCGATCGGCTATCGCCGGCTCGATCGCGGCCCGGCGGCAAGCCGCGTATAGCGCTTGACATATCGGGATATATCCCATGATGATGGGGACAAGGACACACCGCCGCCATGACCGCATCCGCCGCCAAGCCCGCCCTTCTCCACCCGGTGCAGGTGCCGAACCTCGCCGACGACGCCACCCGCCGCGATCTGGCGCGGGTGGTGGCGTCGTTGCTGGGCAAGTGGCAGTTGCCGGCCGATGCGCAGCTCGCGCTGCTGGGGCTGAGCCCGGAGAGCCGCAAGGTGCTGGCGCAATACCGGCGTGGCGAGCGCGCGCTGCCCAACTCGCGCGACACGCTCGACCGCGCCGGCTACCTGCTGGGCATCCACAAGGGTCTGCGCCTGCTGTTCCCCGAAGACGAAACATTGCGCTTTGGCTGGGTGCAACGCCGCAACCGCCTGCTCGGCGAACGCACGCCGCTGCAGGTGATGATCGAAGACGGCATGCTGGGGCTGGCGCGGGTGGCGCGCTTCGTCGACTTTCAACGGGGTCAGTGAGTGGCGCTGTTCGACCGTCTCGGCGAATTCGACGATCGCGTGTTTCGCAACATCGCCTCGCTGCGGACCTCGCAGGATCTGTTCGACGATCTGGTGGACGATACCGATGGCCGTGCCGCGGCCCTGGCCGCCGACCTGCGCATGCGTCCTGGTCCGCCCGGCATCATCGAGCGCGGGCTGCATTATTCCGAGGCGATCGACTACCCGTTCCGCAGCGACGTCAGCGTCGCCAGCCGCTACGGCGATGGCTCCGTGCGAGTGTGGTACGGCGCGCTCGATGAAGCCACCGCGCTGGCCGAGACCTGCTGGCATCAACTACAGCAGTTGCGCGCGGTGGAGGGCATCAATGTGCCGGTGGTGCGTTACCGCGCGATGTATCGGGTGCAGGCGCGGGGGCTGTTCCTGGAACTGCGCGGCAAGGAGCGCGAACACCCGGAGTTGCTGGACGAGGACTACGCCGCCACCCAGGCGATCGGCAAACACGCCGCAGCGCAGGGCCTGGCCGGGCTGCTGTACCCGGCCGCACGCTGGCCCGATGGCAGTTGCCTGGCCGCGTTCCGGGCCGACCCGCTGAGCGACCCGCGCCTGCTGTACCACCTCACCTACCGCATCGACGTCGGCGCCGGCCGCGTCGCCATCGAACGCAAGCCCGGCGTGGTGGAGCGCGTGCTGCACGCCAGCGAGCTGCGTCGTCAGCGCTGATACCGCGCACCCACAAATAGCAAGTGCGCTGCACGCTCTCGTGGGAGGCCGAGCGAAGCGATACGCTTGCGTGAAGCGACCGACTGCCATGCCGCACCCAGGCGAGTCCTGTCGCGCGCGAGCGCGCTCCCACACACAGCGAAGGCATCGCGTGTTCTTGTGGGAGGCCGCTTGCAAGCAACCAGCGTGGCGAGCACCGCATGCGTTGCAAAGCAACCGACGGTTGCCGTTCATGCGCGCGCTGAAGCGGCGGCTATGATGATCCGGCCCCCGCGCATGGATTGCGATTCGTGGAATACCTGCACACCAGCAATTTGGCCCTGCTAGCCGGCGCGTTGCTGGTGCTGGTCGGCATCGCCTCGAGTTTGCTGGCGCGACGCTTCGGTGCGCCGTTGCTGCTGGTGTTCCTGGTGCTCGGCATGTTGCTGGGCGTGGACGGACCCGGTGGCATCCACTTTTACGATTATCACGCGACCTATCTGGTCGGGTCGCTGGCGCTCGCCATCATCCTGTTCGACGGCGGCCTGCGCACGCGCATCGCCGATACCCGCAGCGCGCTGACGCCGGCGATGCTGCTGGCGACGGTGGGCGTGCTGGTGACCGCCGGACTGACCGGCGTCGCGGCCATGGCCTTGTTCGCGTTCGACGCCACGCAGGGCCTGCTGCTGGGCGCCATCATCGCCTCCACCGATGCGGCGGCGGTGTTCTTTCTGCTGCGCGCCGGCGGCCTCCACCTCACGCGCCGGGTCGGCGCCACACTGGAGCTGGAATCGGGCACCAACGATCCGGTGGCGGTGTTCCTGACCCTGCTGCTGGTGGGGTGGCTGGTGCAGCACGATGCCGCCGATGCGGCTGGGGTGGCGCGCGCACTGGTGGCGGAATTCGGTCTGGGCCTGGGCGTGGGCGCGCTCGGCGGCATCGCCATCGCGCAAGCGCTCAATCGGCTCGATCTGCCCTCCGGCCTGCACCCGCTGCTGGCGCTGTCCGGCGCCATCGCCGTGTTTGCGCTGACCAACGTGCTCGGCGGCTCCGGCTATCTGGCGGTATATCTGGCGGGGCTGGTGGTGGGCAATCGCCCGGTGCGCGCCTACGCCAACGTGCTGTCGGTCAACGACGCCGCCACCTGGCTGGCGCAAGGGGTGATGTTTCTGCTGCTGGGTTTGCTGGTGGGCCCGCGCCGGTTGCTGGACGTGCTGCTGCCGGCACTGGCGATCGCCGCGTTCCTGATGGGAGTGGCGCGGCCGCTGGCGGTGGCGTTGTGTCTGGTGCCGTTTGGTTATCGCGCGAACGAGATCGGCTTCGTGTCCTGGGTGGGGCTGCGCGGCGCGGTGGGCATCTTCCTGGCCTCGATACCGATGCTGGCCGGGCTGCCCGATGCGCTGGTGTATTTCAACGTGGCATTCGTGGTGGTGTGCGTGTCGCTGCTGGTACAGGGCTGGACGCTGCGTCCGGCCGCGCGCTGGTTCCGCGTCTCGCTGCCGCGCCGCGATCCGCCGACGCGACGGGTGGAACTGGACCTGCCGGGTCAGCTCGAATTCGAGATGGTGGGCTATCGCGTCGCCAGCGACAGCGCGATTCTGCGCGGCGCCAGCGTGCCGGCGTGGGCGCGTCAGGCCATGGTGGTGCGCGGCGGCGCGATCGCGCTGCCGCACGAATCGGGCCCGCTGCAGGCCAACGACTACGCTTATTACCTGGCGCCGCCGGGGCGGGTGTATCGGCTCGACTGGCTGTTCGCGGCAGCGCAGGAAGCCGCCGAAGTCGAGCGCCAGCAGTTCGGCGCATTCACCTTGGTTGGCGACGTGCCGCTGGGCGATCTGGCCGACTTCTACGCGCTGCCGATTCCGGCGCGTTATCGCGCGCACAGCGCAGCCGCATTGTTCGACGAGCGCTACGACGGCCACCCGCAAGTCGGCGACCGGCTGGCGCTGGGCAATGCCATGCTGGTGGTGCGCAGCCTGCACGATGAGCGCGTGCAACACGTCGGATTGAAGTTCGTCGGCGTCGGCGGCCACGTGTTCGGCAGCGAAGCCGGCGCCCAGCTCAAACCCGGATGGCTGCAACGGCTGCGGTTGCGGCTGCGCAACCGGGCCTGAGGCGGTTCACGAATATCCCCACAACCCCGGCAGATTCACCGATGGCAGCAACAGCGGGTCGACCGCTTCGCGCGGGTGATGCTGCGGTTCGGCGGCATCGCGCGCGAACGAGCCGGTGTACGGCGCGCCACGCGCACTGACCACCGCGCGCAACTTGAACGCCTCGCTGTCGCTGGGGCGTCGCGTGACGATCGCCACCTCGTCGTTGATCATGCGCACGAAGCTGCCCGGCGGGTACTCGCTGAGCACGCTCAGCAACGCATCGATCAGTGGATGATCGCGCCGGCTTTTGTTGTAAGTGGACAGATGCACCATCGCCGCCGCCGGAGTGAGCCGCTCGCGATAGGCGCGCGGGGTGATGGTGGCGACGTAGCGCTCCAGCAGCGCCAGGATGCGGGCTTCGCGGCAGATGTCGTCCTCGCGCAGTGCCTGTGGGTAGCCGGCGCCGTCGTGGCTTTCGTGATGCTGCGCCACGATGCGCAGCCACAACGGATCGTCGATGCCAGCGGCGCGCAACGCGGCCGCGCCGAGCTCGGGATGCCGGTTGACCACCGCGCGTTGCTCGGGACGCAGCACGCCCGCCAGTTGGTTGAGCTTGTCCTGATACGGCAGCAACGCCATGTTTGCAGTCAACAGCGCGGCAGTCAGCGCCTGACGCTCGGCATCGCTCAACTGCAATTCGCGCGCCAGCAAGCTGCCCAGGATCGCGAGAAACACGGTCTGCTCGTAGGCGCTGGGTGCCAACGCATAGATATGCACCAGCGCGAGGCTGGCATCGCCGTCGGCGGCGCACATGCGATCGATGGTGTCGGCCAGCGAGCGAATTCGCGCCTGCGCATCCGGCTGCGCGTTGGCCACCTTCCGAAGCGCCGCTTCCAGCAGGTCCGGCAGATCGCCGTACTCCGCGAACGGGTTGACGGTTTCGTTCTCGACCTGCGCAACGGCGCCGGCACCGGCGCGCTGGCCGTCGTGCGGACTGGCCACCTGATAAAGCCCGCGCTCCACCAGCTTCTGCAACTGCGCCTGGCTGGTGATCACATGGCCCTGGCTCAGCAGCAAGGTGCCGTGGCTGTCATACACCGGCCGCAGCAGCGGCTTGCCCACCTTGATCGACGAAAGATTGACCCCTACGTATTCGGCCATCGCCTTCCCCCCATCCGGCGCCGGCCAGCGGTGCACTGGCCCTGCGAGCATCGCGCGATAGCGGCCATCGCACAAGGATGCGCGGCCGCAGCGTGTGCGTGTGCCAGAATCTGCCGGACACATCCGAACGGAGCGCCAACCGATGCCTCCCTTGCAAGCCCAATGCCTGTGCGGCGCAGTCCAGATCGCCGGCACCTTGCCCAGCCTGTGGCTGGCGCACTGCCATTGCACTCAATGCCAACGCGCGCACGGCGCCGCCTTCGTGACCTGGATCGGCATGCGCGCCGACACCTGCGAAGTGCACGATCCCGAACATTTGCTGCGCTGGTATGCGTCTTCGCCCGGCGCGGAGCGCGGCTTCTGTTCGCGCTGCGGCAGTTCGCTGGCGTTCCGCTCGACACGCTGGCCCGGCGAATTGCACCTGACCGTCGCCAACCTCACCAGCGCCCCCGACCGCGCGCCACAGGCACATGTGTTCTGGGACACCCACGTGGACTGGGTGCAACTCGCCGAGGGCGACCTGCCACGCAAGACCGCCAGCGAGATTTCCGCCAGTTCCTGAAGCGCGTGGGCGAACGGCGTGCCGGCGTCGCCCGACAGGTGGCGGGGGCTACCGCGAGTGCAACGCGGCAGCGGTCGGCATCAGGTCGTCGAGTTCCAGCGTCACCGTCTGCGATGCGCGCGGGCCGAAACCCACCACGGCGATGGCGCCTTCCTGCATCGACTGCAATGCCAGTGCCTTGTCGACATCGTGGTCGTTGATGGCCGCAGTGACGAATGCGCCAAGACCAAGGTCGGCGGCCGAGAGGTACATCGTCTGCGAGAGGTGCCCCACGTCCAGGTGCACCACCCGCCACGCCTTGGTGTGGCGGCGATATTTCCAGAACAGACGATCGAAGCGCGCGGTCATGATCGCCATCACCGGCACGTTGGCAAACCAGTGCTGGCCCGCCACGCATTGGTGCGCCAGGGTGGCAGCCTCCGGTGCGGACATCGCGCGCAGCGGCTCCAGTGCATGCTCCAGCGCCAGATAGTGATACAGACCGGGCGCCAGCCCCTCAGCGCGCTGCACCAGCACGTACGCCTCCACCGCATGCAGGCCGCCGCCAGCCGGCGAGTTCTTCTTCACCGCCACCGCGCCCGGCGCCAGTTCCAACGTACCGACCGCACCCCACACCCGATGCAGCATGGTGGCGAGGTCCTGCGCGCTCACCTGCGCGTCGGAGTCGAAATTGCGGCAGGTCTTGCGCCGAGCCAGCAGCGCATCGAGCTCGCCCCGCTCGGGGCGTAGCAAGGCCAGCGCTGGCCGAGTCGGTTCACGGCGATACTCCGGCGTCGGCGCCGCACCGAATGCATCGACGATCTCCTGACTGTCCATCATCAGGCCGGCTTCGTTGCGCGCCTGCACATCCACCGCCTGCCACCCCCCCTGGGCCTGAGCGATCGCGGCGAGCGGCCACCAAGCGATATCACGCGCATGCTGCTCTGCTGCACGCAGTGCCTCGTGCTCAGCGTGGTCGCCGATCAACAAGCCCTTCGCCAGCAACGCTTCGATCCGCTCGCTACCGTGTCGCGCTTGCGCCTGCTCCAGCTCACAGTCCTGCCGCAGCAACTCATCGGCAAGCACCTCTGCCTCGGCCAGAGTCACATCGACGGGTACCGGCGGATGCGTCGTCCAAGCACGCCAGCGCGGCATCCAGGCCAAACCGTCGCCACCGCTGAGCAGATTGCGAAATTCAAAGCGCGGTTCGCACACGAGCTCGAGGAACAACACGGCGCAACGACGCAATTTCATGATTAGCCAACTCGATCAGACAGGTGAGTGCTGACAATGCGGTGCGTCAGGGCTAGACTGCAAGCGCACGCACCTACAGGGGGAGAGGACCATGCCGTTCAAGCTGTCGGAAGCGACTGTCGATACACTGCTGGACAAGTTGAGCAGCGATGATGCTTTCCGTAAGCAATTCGAAGCCAATCCGCGTAAAGCGCTTGCGGCCATTGGTCATCGAGCCGCTGAAATTGCCCGAGATGGCGACTCTGGAATGTGGGCCTGCCTGGCTTGCACGGAGCTGGCAAGCAAGGAAACGATCGCAGCCTCTCGCGATGTGTTGCGCGAGCATTTGTTGGCGGCGCAACCTTCCGCGTTTACGATTTCGTTGGAACTAGCCAAACCAACCCAGTGATCACTCTTGCGCGGCGCGGCGCTTGCTCGCTGGCAGAGCGGCACCGTCTGGCCACGCCTCCAGAAATGCAGACTTGTACTTCCGTGCGATATCTGCCTGACCCAGGCGTTCCGCATAACGCGCCGCCGCATCAAGTGCCAGATTGCTTTCGATCACGTTGGCTGGCTGCCATATACTGAGGCTGTTGTGCTCGGCGTAGGCACGCCCGCGATGCGCAACAAGCCATTCCGCCTGCTGTATAGCGGCCGCATAGTCCTTGTTCCGTGCTAGTGCGCGCATCAAAACGGCGTGCAGAAAATACAATTCGTCGCCTCGTTCAACGCGCGGCTGCAACGCGGCCACGACTGCATCGGACTTGCCTGCAGCCAGGTCGAGTTCGGCCTGAAGCGCGATTGCCATGTCGTGATTGGCAGTGAAACCGCTGCTTCTGGCACCCACGCCTGCAGCCTCCAACGCCATACGGGCGGCATCGGTGTCGCCCGAATACGCAGCCGCCCAGCCTGCTGCCAACACCTGGAATTGCAGATGGCGACGGTCCAGCGCGTTCGCATTTGAGCTGGTCAACAGGGCAATCTGCCGCTGAAGGTAGGTTCGCAGGTCCGCACTTAACATCGCATCCGGGGCGTAACTGCGCAGCGATAGTCGAATTCCGCGCAAAGTAGCGCCACTCAGCGGCGGCGCATTTTCAGCAACTGTTTCGAGCGTAGCGGCTGCCGCCAGCGCTTTGCCCCACCTTCCCTGGTCCAATGGAAACGTAACTTCGCCCAAGCGTTGCTCGACATCCTCGCTGACGGTACCGTTGGATTCCTGTGCTGCCAAAGTTCGATTCGCTTCAACAAAGTTCCGTAGCACAGCATAGGCCTCAGCTTTCTCCCGCTTGAAGCCTCGAACACCAAGCGCGTCAGCCTGTTCGAACGCCTTGAGCGCTTCCGTGGTGCGATCCAGCGAAAGATTCAGGACACCCAGAAGATAGTAGGCGTTACGCCGCGAAGGGTTTTGCGACACGAGCGCAGGCGCCACGAAACCCAGTGCTTCCTGATAATTCTGGGCGTCGTGGTGTGCGAAATAACTATAGTTGTAATATGCTTTGTATTCGTCCGGATACATCGTTGCCAACAGCTTCCATCGCTGCAGGGCGATCTCCGGCTTCTCGAACAACGCCCGCATGGCATTTAATGACAGCGCTTCGCGATCGCTCATGCGCGCACGTTTGCTGTTTGCCAGTTCAAGGTAGCGGAACGCGCCAGCCGTGTCATTGCTGGTGAACGCTGTTACGCCAAGTACCACGTACGCAAGCGCAAAATCCGGGTCCAACTCAACTGCATGCAACAACAACAGCCGCGCTTCGTCGTTCCGCGCCTCTATCCTTGCCTGCAAAGCCAACGAAAACGCCCTTACCGCATCCAGGTTGGCCGAGGTCACCTTCGCTGTTGGCGCGTCCGCCTGGGCGATGGCTTGCAGCGGCTCGCCGAGGCGTTTGCGCAGGGACTGGGTGATCTTGTCGATGGAGGCGAAGGCGGATTCGGCGCCAACACCATCGGCGGTTTCGGCGAATACGGTGGTCTGGGTGCGCGGGTCCACCACTTCCACGCTCAGCCGCAGGCGGCCGCCAATTTCCGCGACCGCGGGCAACACCAGCGCACGGGCGCCTTCGCGGATCGCCACTTCGGCGCCCAGC
>JANRIF010000349.1:0-2913 GCA_033765245.1 Lysobacteraceae bacterium | reverse complement strand
CGCCAGCACAGACCGTCCGTTGTTCCGGGTCGGCTAAGCGGTCATTCCGCCACGCTACGCGGTTCATGTAGGCGACAAACCATCAGATCGTCACCCCAGCGACTGCGCGCGCTTGGAGCGCGCGCGAACAGCGAAGCTGGCACGAAGGGCGAGCGCCATGGATCGCGCGAGTAAAGCTGGGGTGCATGTCGATGCATGCGGTGGGTTCCAGTCTTCGCTGGAATGAAGGGGGACGCTCTGGTTCGGAGCGGCCCTGACAACACACGCGGCTACGCGGCGTCGGACGTCATCGCTGCCGACTGCGCGTCCAGCCGCTGCCGCAAACCCGGCTCCAACGCCAGCGCCTGCGCCAGGCCATCGAGATACGCCTGTTCCATGAAGCCCGGTTGCTCGATCACCGCCCGACTGAGCAGGTAGACCTCGCTCGCCAATTCGGGTGAATCGACATCGCGCGCCACCTGCAGCGGGTCCAGCGGTTTGGTCAGTTCTGCGTCGAGCCAGCGTTGCAGCTCGGGCTGCGCGCCAGCCTGCTGCAGCCCTTGCGCGATCAGTCCGCGCTCGCGTTCGTCGACGTGTCCATCGGCCTTGGCGGCCGCCACCAGCGCGCGCAGCAGCACGTTGGCGTGGTGTTCGCTGGGCGCGGCGAGTGCGGGTGGCATGCTCGACGCGGCGGATGCGGCAGCCGTATCGCCGGCCTGATCCCGCTGCCACTGGCCATACGCCTTGTAGGCCATCATGCCGAGCGCGGCGAGGCCGCCGTATTTGACCAGCGTGCCGCCGCCGCGGCCGCGGCCGAGCAACAACCCGAGCGCGCCGCCGACCAGCGAGCCGCGCCCGAATTCGCTGAGCCCAACGCCGCCACCTTCGCGCTCCTTCACCACCCCGACATCCTTGAGCCCGGATTGCGCGGTTTGCAGCAGGTGATCGAGGAAGGATCGAGAACTCATGAGGGACTCCTGTGGGATGGCGGGCGCCTCACCGCAGATGGGGCGATTGCGCGCGACGGCAAGACCGCTCAGGCCGGCGCGGTCGCCTGCATCGACGGCCGCTGTGCGAAGGCATCCAGCCAGTCGGACAATGCCGGTGCCTGTGTGCGCCAGGCAATCTGCGGCTGGCGCAGATCCAGGTAGGACAGCGCGGCGGCCGCGCTCACCGCGTCGATGTCGGCGGCAAGCGTCGCGACTTCGCCATTCAGCGCCGCTACCGAGCGCTCGATCGCCCGAGTCCAGCGTGCCAGCCAGTAGTCCGATTGCTGTTCGGCCGGGCGCCGGTTTTCGAAACTCATCGCGACCGCCGCGTCGGTCATGCCGTCGGCCAGTGCTGCGCGCCGCCGCGTTTGCCAGTGTGCGTTGTCGCCGGGCGCGGCGGCAGATGTTGGGCGATGGGCCAGCAGCCAATCGCAGATCACGCGACTGTCGTAGAGCATGTCGCCGTTCGCCAGCTTCATCGCCGGCACCTTGGCCAGCGGATTGGCGGCCAGCAGCGCCGCTGGATCGTCGAGCGGCGCCGACAGCACTTCGTCGAACTGGTCTTGCAGACCCAGTTCACGGATCAGCACGCGGATCTTGCGTACGAATGGAGAAGTAGGAGTGAAGTAAAGTGTATTCATGCGCGTTTCACTGAGGTAGGTAGGTTGGTGGTAGCGATCTTCTCCAGCGCTGCGAACGCCGACGTGTAGGCCGGGCGCTTGAGGTAACGGCCGGCGCTGCGTTCGGCGCGCAGTTCACCCTGTACGTAGGTGAGCTTGCCCTGCGAGAGCGTGTGCGAAGGCAGGCCCTGTACGGCCATGCCTTCGAAGATGTTGAAATCGACCTGCTGATGATGGGTCTTGGCGGAGATCGTCTTGCTGGCCTTGGGGTCCCACACCACGATGTCGGCATCGGCGCCGACGCTGATGCTGCCCTTGCGCGGATACAGGTTGAAGATGCGCGCGGCATTGGCCGAGGTGATCGCGACGAATTCCTCCGGCGTCAGCCGGCCGGTATTCACGCCATGCGTCCACAGCACCGCCATGCGATCTTCCACGCCACCGGTACCGTTCGGAATCTTGCTGAAGTCGTCGCGCCCGGCGGCCTTCTGACCGGCGCAGAAACAGCAGTGATCGGTGGCGGTGGTTTGCAGATTGCCGCCTTGCAGGCCGTGCCACAGCGCCTCCTGATGCGGCTTGGCGCGAAACGGCGGCGACATCACGTGCGCAGCGGCGAAGGTGAAATCCGGGTTGCGATACACGCTGTCGTCCACCAGCAGATGCCCGGCCAGCACCTCACCGTACACGCGCAGGCCGGCATTGCGGGCGCGGATGATTTCATCGAGCGCGTCCTTGCACGACACGTGCACGATGTACAACGGCACCCCGATGATTTCGGCAAACCGGATCGCGCGATTGGCGGCTTCGCCCTCCGCAGCCGGCGGCCGCGACAGCGGATGCCCCTCCGGTCCGGTGATGCCTTCGGCCACCAGCTTGCGCTGCAACTGATACACCAGCTCGCCGTTCTCCGCATGTACCGTCGGCATCGCACCCAGCGCCAGCGCGCGGCGGAAGCTTTGGTACATGATCTCGTCGTCGGCCATGATGGCACCCTTGTACGCCATGAAGTGCTTGAAGCTGTTCACGCCTTCGTCGTTGACCAGCGTGCCCATGTCGTCGTGCACGCTCTGATCCCACCAGGTGACGGCGACGTGGAAGCTGTAATCGCTGGCCGACTTCTCCGCCCACTCGCGCCACTGCCGATAGGCGTCCATCAACCGCTGCTGCGGCGCCGGGATCACGAAGTCGATGATGGTGGTGGTACCGCCCGCCATCGCCGCCGCCGTACCCGAGTAGAAATCCTCCGACGCCACCGTGCCCATGAACGGCAACTGCATGTGCGTATGCGGATCGATCCCGCCCGGCATCACGTACTGCCCGCCGGC
>JANRIF010000347.1:0-51948 GCA_033765245.1 Lysobacteraceae bacterium | reverse complement strand
CCGCAGTGGCTGGCCGATGAAAGATTCCGCGACAACGCCGCGCGAGTGCGTCATCGCGACGTGGTGTGCGCGGCATTGGCGGCGTTGTTCGTCGAGCAGCCGGTGCAGCATTGGCTCGATGCGATGGCACGCGCCGGGGTGCCGGCGGCTCGGGTGAACACCGTGAAGCAGGCGCTGGAGCATCCGGTGGCGCACGATCGCGGCATGCGCATCGCGATCGACGACATCCCACTGGTGGGCAGCCCGCTCAAGTTGTCCGGCACGCCAGTGCGCTACCAGCGGCCACCGCCCAAGCTCGGCGAACACACCGACGAGGTGCTGGCCGAATTGGGCCTCGATGCGAAAGCGCTGCGCGGCGAGGGTGTGGTGCGTTGAGGCGTTTCGGCGGTGAGTCTGGAGGCTCGGTGGCACCGACGCATACGGCACCCGTTCCGGCGTCCTCCACCTCACGGACGGCGCTAGCAGCCTGATCCCGGCGACCGAAAATGCACGCGCACGCGCAGACCGCCGAGGTCGGGGCTGCGGTCGAGAGTGACGATTGCACGGTGAATTTCGGCCACCTGACGCACGATCGACAGGCCCAGGCCGCTGCCGGGCTGGCCGGTGCCGAGCTCGCGATGGAAGCGTGCGAACACGCGCTCGCGAGCCTCGGTGTCGATGCCGGGACCGGAATCTTCGACGACCAGTTCCGTGGCGCCGCGATCGCTGCCGAGGCGGATGAGCACATGTCCGCCGGCAGGGGTGTAGCGCACTGCGTTGTCGACCAGGTTGCGCACCAGCAGTCCCAGCAGCAGTTCGTCGCCGCACACCGGCACCGCGCCTTGCGGCGCCTCATAGGCCAGTTCGACGTCGCGCGCCACCGAGGCCACCGCCTGTTCTTCCAGCACCTGTTTGACCACCGCGGCGAGGCTGACGCTGGCGAATTCGCGCGGAGCGGCGCCCGGATCGAGGCGGCTCAGTTCCAGCAATTGTTCCACCAGCCTGCTGAGGCGGGCGATGCCCTGCTGCACGAACGCGCTGGATTCGCGCCGCTGTTCGGGCGAGCTGGCATGCTGCAGGTTTTCGGCATGCACCTGCAGTGCGGCTAGCGGGGTGCGCAACTCGTGCGCGGCATCGGCGGTGAAACGACGCTCGCGCGAGAGCGCGGCATCCAGGCGCGCCATCAGATGATTGACCGCGTGCACGGTGCTGGCGATTTCCCGCGGCGCGCGCGCCGCGTCGATGGGCGCGAGTCGATCGACGGTACGCTGCTGGATGTCGTGGGTGACCCGCGCCAGCGCGCGCAGGCCCCAACTGACGATCAGCCACACCATCAGCACCACCAACGGCACTTCGATCAACAGCGGCACCAGAGTGCCGCGGGCGATGTCCTCGGCCATCTCGTCGCGGATGGCATGGACCTCGCCGGACTGATACCACAGGCCGGCGGGCGAGCGCAGGGTAAACACGCGCCAGCGTTCGCCGCCGATCTGCGGCTCCGAAAACCCGGGGTGGAACGCAGCCAGCGCCTGATCGGGGCTGCTGTCCGAGCGCAGCCGCAGGCGATGCTGATCGTCCCATACCTGAAACGCGAGTTTGGTTTCGTAGGCGTGTCCCTGCGGCGATACCAATTCGTCACCGCGCCCTTCCCGGCTCGATTTCCAGACGTTGATCAGCAGCGGACCGGCGCGGCTGGCGATGTCATCGCCGGCCAGCGCGTCGTCCACCAACCCCATCAACACCCGCGCCGAATGCGCCAGCTTGGCGTCGAACAGCTCATTGGCCTCGATCACGCCATCGCGATAGCTGAAGCCGGCAGAGACGGCCGATACCAGCACGATCACGCTGCACAGCGATACCACCAGCACGCGACGCAGCGAGGTCACGCCACGTCGCCCATGTGCGGGTTCTGGATCATGTAGCCGACGCCGCGCACGGTGCGGATCAGCTCCGGCGCCAGCTTGCGGCGCAGGTGATGGATGTGAACATCCAGCGCGTTGCTTTCGACGTCCTCGTCCCAGCCGTACAGGCGCTGCTGCAGGGTCTCGCGCGAGACGATGCGGCCGGAATGTTCCAGCAGCACCCACAACAGATGGAACTCGCGCCTCGGCAGGTCTACCTGCCGGCCGCGCCATTGCACCGCCAGCCGCGCCGAATCCAGTTGCAGCTCACCCACCTTGATGACGCTGTCGACGCGACCGACACTGCGCCGATGCAGGGCGCGGATGCGCGCCAGCAACTCGCTGGTCTCGAACGGCTTGCCGAGAAAGTCGTCGGCGCCAAGGTCCAGCACCTGTACCCGGTCGGTCAGTTGATCGCGCGCGGTCAGCACCAGGATCGGCACCCGCGACTCGCGGGCGCGCGTCCCGCGGATCACCGCGGTGCCGTCCAGGCGCGGCAATCCCAGATCGAGCACCACCAGATCGAAACCGTCGTCACGCAGCGCGTCACGCGCCGCGATGCCGTCGGTCAGCCAGTCCACCGTTAACCCGGCGCGGCGCAGCGCGGTGCGGATGCCCTCGCCCAGCAGGACGTCGTCCTCGACCAGCAACACTCGCATCCTCGCACTCCGTTGTCGATTCGCGACTCAGCGCTGAGTCAGTTTGCCACGAACTTGCGCGAGCGCCTGTCGGATCTCGTCGCGGCGCCCTGCGTCGGCGCTCTCTCGGCCGGGGCGCGGCGGCGCTTCGAGGGCCTTTTTCAGCGCCTTTTCGGCGCCCGCATAGTCGCCCTGCTCGCGCAGGAAATCGCCGTAGAAGAAATTGGAATCGATGCCATCGGGATTGATCGCCAATCCTTGCTCCAGCATCGCCCTTGCCTTCTTGTCGTCGCCGAAACCCAGCGGCCAGCCCGGCACCTGGTAGTACAGGCTGCCCAGGCTGGTGTAGGCCGAACCGTCCAAGGCGCCCGGATCGAGTTCCAGCGCACGCTCGAGATCGCGTCGCGCCTCCTTGACCAGACTCAATGCCCCGAGCCCGCCTTTGGCGCCGGCGTCGCTGGCGAGCACGATGCCGGCCCATATCTGTACCGGCGCGGCATCCGACTTCTCGCGGGCGGCCGCGCGTGCCTGCACCGCCAACTGCTCGAACGCGGCCGCCTGCTGCGCCTTGGGTATGGCGTACTTGATCTGTGCCCATTGCGTTTGCAGCGCGGCGACGATGGCGTCGTCGCCGGCACCAGCCGACTGCGCCAGCGCGGCGCCCCCGACCATGCACAACGCCAACGCGGCGAAACCGAGCCTTGAGGTTTTGCGTACCGGGCTCATCGTTCATTCTCCGAGGTTGAGTGAGGCGGCGGCAGCGGGCGCGCTGCGGGCGTGCCGCAAGATGACGGGGAGCTGGCGCGCCAGCACGCGGTCCACCAACCAGGGCACCGCGCCATTGAGACGCGCGAACAGTTTTTCCGGCCAGCCGTATTGCGCGCGTCGACGATCGTTTTCGAGCTCACGGCAGATCCACTCCGCCACGTCTTCCGGCGCATCGCTGGCGATCCCCAGTTCCGCGTTCATCGCGTCCACCAGCGCACCGTTGAAACCGGTACGAGTGGCGCGCGGCGCCAGCCAGGAAAAATGCACCGGGCCGCCGGCGTGCTCGCGCGCCAGCGCCTCGATCCAACCGCGCAGCCCGAACTTGCCGGCGCAGTAGCCGGCAAATCCGGGAAAGCCGATGTTGCCGAAGGTCGAACCCAGCACCGCCACCTGCGCCTGCGGGCGCTCGCTCAACATCGGCAGCAATTGCCGGGTCAGCAGCATCGGCGCCAGCAGATTGGTCTGCAGCATGCGTTCGAGCGCGGCCGGCGCCAGTTGCTCGAATACGCCGAATTCGGCTACTGCGGCGGCATGCAGCAGCACCGACACCGACGGCGAGAAGCCGCGCACGATTGCACACAGGCGATCGCGATCCGCCGCCACCGTGAGATCGGCCGCCACCGCCGCCATCGGCGCGCCCTCATGACGCTGCCGCAGCGCCTGTAGGCGCGCCTCGCGGCGCCCGACCGCAATCACGCTGGCGCCGCGCGCCAACAGCGTGGCCACCAGACGGTCGCCGATGCCGCCGGTGGCGCCGGTGACGATGACGCCGGTTCCCGTCAGTCGCATCACGCTGCCTCCGCCTGGGATGGGTGCGCCGCCGCGGCGCGCAGGCCGACGAACACGTCGCCGTACAGCCGGTAGAACACGCGCGCCGCGTGGATCACCGCAGCCTGGTCGGCGGGGTCTTCGAGCCGGTCCATCAGGCGCTCGAAGAATCCCATGTGCGCGACGTCGAGATCGCCGTGCGAGCGCAGGTAGGTGAATGCGCTGCGCGGTAGCGCCAGCGTCTGTTCGATCGCATCGGCGGCGCGCGTCGCCAACGCCACCGAGGTGCCTTCCAGCACCAGCACCATCCCGAAGAACCCCACCGGATTGCCGCGCGCGATGGTGTCGTAGGCGTATGCCACCATCAGTTCGGTAGCGGCGCCGGGACGCGACAGCGCCGCACCGATGCGATTGCCGCCGGCCTCGGCGATGTCGTCGAGGATCCACTCCTGGTGTCCCATTTCTTCTTCGATGTATTCGCCCACCGCCTCGCGCAGCCACTCCAGATGCGCCGGCACGCGCGCGCCACACGCCATCAACAGCGGCACGGTATGGCGCACGTGGTGGTAGGCCTGGGTCAGGAACGCAAGGTATTCGGAACGGCTGATGCGACCATGCAAGGCGTCGTCGAGAATCGGGATCGCGCGAAAGCGCGTGCGTTCGGTCTGTGTGGCTTCGATCAATCTCGGGTGGAAGCTCATGCTGTCTCCGTGCGCTGGTTCGATGGGAAAGCGGTGTCGTACAAGGCGGCGATGGCGTCGGCGTAGCGCGCGGCGATCGCCTCGCGCTGCAGCCGGCCGTTGCCGGTGAGGGTGCCCTGGGCGGCGCTGAACGGCGTGGGTGCGCGCAGCCAGGCGCCGACCTGGGCGTAATCGGGCAGCCGGCAGTTCGCGGCGCTGACGGCCGCCTGCAGTTCGTCGTCGCCGACCTCGGCATCGCGCGCCACCAGCACTGCCGCATTGAAGGCGCGTGCCTCGCCCGACACCATCGCCTGGGCGATTGCCGGCTGCTGCGTCAGTTCGGTCTCGACCCACTCCGGCGAAACGTTGCGCCCGTAGGCCGTGATGAAGACGTTGCGACGCCGGCCGCGAACGTGCACGAACCCGGCATCGTCGACATGACCCAGATCGCCGGTGCGCCACGGCCCCGGCGGCAGCGGCGGTTCGCCGAGGTAGCCGATCATGCGCACGCCATCCACCATCAGTTCGCCGTCGGCGGCGACGAACACGTGTGCGTGCGACAACGCCTGTCCGACGCTGCCCGGGCGCGTCGCGCCCGGACGATTGAGACACACCACCGACGCGCATTCGGTCAGGCCATAGCCCTCGAAGACCGGCAATCCAAGCTGCTGCGCGCGCCGCAGCAGATCGCTGCCGACGCGGCCGCCGCCGACCGCGACCAGACGTAGTGCGTCCGGCAGCGACGCCCCCTGCTCGCCCGCAGCCACCAGCGCCGACAGCAGTTGCGGCACCAGGATCACGCTGTCGGGGCGGTGCCGGTGCAGACAGCGCAACAGGCAGGCCACGTCGAGGCCGGCGGCGCCGCTGTAGCCGAGTTCGGCCAGCGTCGGCACGCTGATGTGGGCGCCGGCCAGGATCGGCGCGTAGAGCCCGCCGATCTGTTCCAGCAGCGTCGCCAGCGGCAACACGCACAGATGCCGGCGCGGACGCAGTGCGGCGCTGGCCTCCACCAGCGATGCCGCCACCGTTTCCATGTCGGCGCGGGTCAGGCATACGCCCTTGGGTTGTCCGGTGGTGCCGGAGGTGAAACTGATCAGGTCGCAACCGCG
Source organism: Lysobacteraceae bacterium (assembly GCA_033765245.1). Classification (GTDB taxonomy): domain Bacteria; phylum Pseudomonadota; class Gammaproteobacteria; order Xanthomonadales; family Xanthomonadaceae. The sequence continues at coordinate 46,105 of JANRIF010000347.1, read as the reverse complement.
TGGCAGCGCAACCGCGGTCACATCGCGGCGCCAGCATGACGCTGCCGACAGCGGCGCATCGCACCAGCTCGGACCCGGTGCCGATGCGCCGAGGAAATGATCGGCGCCGCTGACCGCCAGCACGTGCGCGCGCTGCGCCGGGCTGAAATAGGTGGGCAGCGGCACATGCACCGCATCGGCGCAATGCAGCGCGAGATCGAGCGCCAGCACGTACGGAGCGTTGTCGAGCTGCGTCGCCATCACCCGCACGCCGCGTGCGCGCAGCGTCGTCGCCAACGCATCCACCTGCGCCAGCAACTGCCGCGCGTCGATCCCACCCGCGCCATCGCTCAGCAGCGGTGCCTCGCCCGGCCGTGCACGCAGCGCCGACAACACGCGACTCGGGCGTGTGCGGGTCATCATCGGCAACCGGCCCATGCCATCTGCGCCAACGAGGCCTGATGCGCGTACGCAGTGCCGGACTGGCCGGTGCTGCGCGCGAGAAAGGCGTGCCCCGCTTCGATGTCTCCGCACACCACTTGGGGCTCGCTGCGGTAATAGCTGCCCCAGGCGGCAGCGCGCGTCCCCAGGCGCAGCGGATCGGCCGCAGTCAGCAGCACCGGCGCCAGCCGCAGCCGCGCAAACGCATTGCGCAGTTGCCGGGTGGCGGCGAACAGTACCCAGCGCACCCCGGCTGCATGCAACCAGCGGGTCAGGTAGACGATGATTTCGCGGGCGTCGCCCGGATCGCTGGCGGCAAGGCTGCCGACCTCGGCCACGTGCGCGCGATCGACCGCGGTGCCCAATGCAGCCGCGACCGCGCATTCGGCGCAGGTGTCCAGGTACTGCTCGACGAACAGCGGCCCGGACTCGGCCGAACGCACGCCGACCACCGCGCGCAGCTTGCTGGAGCCATCCCGGAACGCCACCAGCACCGGCATGAACTGCGCCACCTCGGCGCCGAAGTGCTGTCGGAACACGTCGCGGATGAACCGCTCCACTTCGCGCCGCGCAGCGTGTTCTGGGCGTACCACGCTCACCGCGGCAAAACGCGATCCGGGCGGCAGTGCGGGTGCGCTGTTGGGGTTGGCCTGCATTTCTCACGCCACCCCGTAGCGAGGGCGCCGAGACGCCGTTGTGGCGCGCCGCGCGGACTGAGAGACGGCGAAGACGTACTCGACGGTACGTTGAGCCGGATCGAGCGGTCCGACGCACTGCGTCGGACGGGCAGGCCAGCAAGGCATGCCCCGGTACTGTCGGCGGAGCTGGAATGCGAAGCGGACAGGCGGCGCGCCACGGCGAGCGATCGGGGCGAAGCCCCGCGTAGCTGCGACAGCAGCCGAACGGCGTCCACAGTAGGAGCGGCGTGAGAAATGCGGGCTAGGCAAAGGCTGCATGGCATCCATCGTGCGAGCCGGCGATTAAGTCAGCTTTAATCGACCGTTAAGCGCTCGTGAGTTGCGCGCTTGAACAAAGATGGCGTGCGCGCCAGCGTGCATCGCCACCCCGCATCCGTCACCGCGATGCGCTTGCGCCGCGCGCCGTGGTTCGGGTGTACTGCACCGATGCGAATTGCGTACATCATCAATTCGGTCGAAGGCGGCGGCGCCGCATCGCCGGTGCCGTCGGTCGCTCGCGTGCTGCGCAATGCCGGAGCGCAGGTGAAAGTGCTTGCGCTGACCCGTCGCGATGGCCGCGCGCTGCCGGCGATGTTGGCCGACGACCTGGACGTGCAGGTGCGCGACGGTGGCGAACGCGATCATCTGGCAGCGGCGCGCTGGCTGGATCTGGCGCTGTCGCACTATCGACCCACTCACCTTTGGACCTCGCTGACCCGCGCCACCGTATTGGGGTTGCTGCTGGGATGGCGCCGCGGCATTCCGGTGGTGAGCTGGCAACACGCCGCTTACCTCAAGCCCGCCAACCTGCGCCTGCTGCGAGCACTGCGGCGGCTCCCGGTGGCGTGGGTGGGCGATTCGGATCAGGTCAGCGCGCTCACCGCGGAACGCATCGGGGTCGAGCCCGAACGGCTGTTCACGTGGCCACTGTTTGCCGCCGATCCCGACGCACCGCAGGCACGGCCATGGCAGGCGGGAGAGTCGTTGCGGCTGGGCAGTCTGGGTCGCCTGCATCCAGTCAAGGGCTACGACGTACTGATGGATGCGCTGGCCGTGCTGCACGAAGGCGGCTTCCGCGCGCCGGTGCCATTCGAGATCGCCATCGCTGGTGAGGGCGCCGAGCGCGCCGCGATCGCCGATGCGGCGCTGCGTGCGGGAATCGCGCCGCTGCATCTGCCCGGCTACACGGCGCTCCCGCGCGAATTTCTGGCCGGTCTGCATCTGTATCTGCAGCCGTCGCGTTCGGAGGGACTGTGCATTGCCATGCACGAAGCGATGCAAGCCGGATTGCCGGCGATCGCCTCGGCGGTGGGACAGATGCCCTATTCGCTCGAGCACGCGCGCAGCGGCTGGCTGGTAGCGCCGGGCAATCCGATGGCACTGGCCGACGCGCTGGCGGCTGCGCTGTCGGACCCCGCGCGGCTGGCGGCCATGGGCCAGGCGGCGCGCACGCGCGTGCTGACGCGCTTCAGCACGGACGCCTTCCGCCAAGCCGGCGAGGCCATCCTGACGCGCCTGCGGAAGGCCGGCTGATCCGCCTTGCTCGCTCGTGCTCGTCGTTGGCGATGCCTTGGCGGATGGCTGGGCTAGCGCCTCGGCAGCGCCGCGAACGATGCGGGTCAACCCAGCCAGCGCCGCAGATCGATCGCCAGTCCGCGCAACGAGCGATCGATGCGTTTGCAGTCGACCAGCGTGACGTCACCGCACGCTGCCAGTGTGTGCAGCCCATCGAGGTACGGCGCGAACTGCATCGGCGCGACGATCGGCGGTGCGGCATCGGCCTCGAACCGTTGCGGGTCCATGCGCGCGATGTGCAGCGGCGAGATCGCACCGCCGTAGGTGTGGGTGCAGTCCTGCATCGGCGCGACCAGTGCATCGCCACACCGCAGCGGGGTACCGCCGGGCCGCGCGCTGGCACGATCGATCCGCACCGGATTGCCCGGATGGCGCCGCCATGGCCCGCTCAGGCGCTCGGCAAATGCCAGGTGTAATGCGCTGACCTTGGCCGCCTTGCTGGATGGCAGGCAATACAGCAACCACCACAGGCCCTGATGGAACACCGGGGTGGCATCCACCGCCGCGCCCACTTCGGCGATCACCGCCGCGGGTTCCCAGCGCTGTGGAAATTCGCACGCGCGATACAGGGTGAGTCGACCCGAGCGGTGGGCTTCGGGCAGCATCCAGGTTTCGCCCTCGGCCTCGAACACGAACGGGTACGACAAGTGCCACGGCTCGTGCAGACAGGTGTGGCGGGTCAACAATTGCATTTGCGCATCGTAGGTCAACACCTCGATCACGCCGTGGCGGTCGCGATAGTCGAAACGTTCGACGAATACATGCAGGCGCGGTCCGCGCCACAGCCCGAACGGATCCGCGAGAAAGGTGAAGTCGCGGTCTTGCGGCAGCCAACTCGGCGCTATGCCCTCCAACGTGCCGCGCGTCAGCAATTCCGCCATCGGCAGCGGCACGATCGCGGAGCGCCATAGATCGGTCAGGCGCGGCATGGCGGCGTGGGCAATTGCAGGCGGTGCTTGGCGGCAACCGCGCGATCGAGCAAGGCGAGATAGGAATCGGCGCACGATTGCGCGCGATGGCGCTGCACCAGCATCGCCACCGCTTCCGCTCGCGGCTGCAACGCCATGGTCTGGTGGAGCGCTTGCGCCAGCGCTTGCGGCTCGGCCGCGGCGATGCGTCCGAACGACGCATCGAACAGGATTTCCGGCAACGCCGGCGAACAGTCGGTGGTCAACACCGGTACGCCCGCCGCCAACGCCTCGATCAGCACCGCCGGATAGCCCTCGTAGCGCGACGTGAGCAACAACGCGCTGGCGTTGGCGAGCGCCGGCGCGATGTCCGGCACGTGCCCGGCCCACTGCACGCGCGCGGCAATGCCCAGGCGTCGTGCCAACGTCTGCAACTCGTCGCGCTCCGGACCGTCCCCCAACATCAGCAGCCGCACCGGCGAATCCGGGCCCAGCGCCGCCAGCGTGCGCAGCGCCAACGCAAAGCGCTTCTGCGCCACCAGCCTGCCGGCGCACACCATCAGCGGAACCTCGGGCTTGGTCGGCATCGGCGAGGCGGCGTCGAGCGCGAGATTGGGTTCGTGCACATATTCAAGGTCGTCGCGACGCAGCACCCGCGCCGCTTCGTCGCGCAGCGCCGGCGACATCGCCACCAGGCAATCGAGCGGCGTGCAGCGATAACGCGCGATCGCCGCAAACAACGCCTGCCGCCAGCGCGGCCGTCCGGGCTGGCGCAACGGATTGCTGATCTTTCCGACCCATGTCGGCGCCGTCCCGTGCAGGCGTCTCGCCATGACGCCGATCACCGGCAGATGGAAGTTTCCCGGCGCGAACACGACATCCGGCTGCAATGGCTCCAGTACCTGCAGCAACGCCTGCGCCAGACGCCGACGCGAGCCGCGGCCGCGGCCGATCTCCGGCTGCACCACCTGCACGCACACCTCTGCCGCCACCCGCGCGCGCGACGGACCGCTGGCGCTGCCACACAACAAGGTGATGCGACGACCGCACTGCGCCCAGCGATTGCCCAGGGTGATGGCAATGCGCTCGCTGCCGCCGGCAGAAAAATCGTGCAGCACGATGGCGATGTGATCGGCGCGATGCCGCGCCTCGTCGTCGGCGCACGGCGCACGGCCCAGGCATGGCTCCGGCGCGCGGGCGTTCATACCGGAGCCGCCAGCGGCCGCGTGATGCGCAACACGAACAGCACCAGCATCGCCGAGGCCATGAACGCCTGGAGCAATGCATGCAGGCCGGCCCCGGCCACCTCGAACTGCCACAACAGCAACGGCAACAACGGTAGCAGACCGAGGCTGCTGAACAGATTGGCGCGCACCGAAAGGCCCGGTTGGCCCATCGCCGTCAACGCCGCGCTGATCGGTGGCGCCACCATCAGCAGCAGGCGCGCCGCCACCAGCCAGATCATGATGGTGGCGGCACTTGCGTAGGCGGCACCGCCAAGCGCGCGGATCAATTGCCCGGAAAACAGCACCATCAGCGCGACGATCGGTACCGACACCGACAGCGCGATCGCTCCGGTGCGAGCCAGCGCGTGCCGCACCGCCGGCGGCGAACCGCCGCCGGCAACCAGCCGCGCCAGTTCCGCGAACGCCGCCTGCCCGAGTATCTGCGCCGGCTGCACCAGGATCACGGTGGCACGCTGCGCCAGCGCATACAACCCAGCGGCCGCCGGGCCGAGCACCCAGCCGATGGTCAGCGGTGCCAAGCGCCCGGCCAGTTCGGAGAACGCAATGTCGGCATTGGCAGCCAGCATGAATCGCCACAAGCCGGGATTTTCGGCATGTATCCCATCCAGCGACACACTCATCAAGGTGCTGTGACCGTGCGTGCGCAACGCCAGCCACCCGAGCAACCACAACGACAGCCACTCCGCCAGCGCCGCGCTCAGCCACACTACCAGAAAGCCCTTGAGACCCGAGTGCGACAGCACCACTGCGGCGGCGCCCAGCAACCGCACCAGCGGCGCCACGATGTTGTGCAGACCCAGCCAGCCGAAGCGCCCCATCAATTGCAGCAGCCCCGCTGGGGTCGAGCGTACCGAGGCCAGCACCGCGAAGCTGTAGGGCACGGCGAACGCCAGCGCCTGATCCGACCAGCCCAGCCGCGGCCCGATCCACGGCGCCAACGCCATCGCGGCGACGATCGCCGCCACGCCCACACCCAATTCCAGCGTCGCGGTGAACCGCAACAACCGCATCATTCGCGGCACGTCGTCGGCCGCCACCGCCTCGGCGCCATAGCGCACTACCGCGTGCCAACCGGGAAAACTGACGATGCCACCGACGGTCATTGTGTAGGTATGCACCAGGATCAGCACGCCGTACTCGGCCGGGCCGAGCGCGCGCGCCACCAGCACCATGTAGGCCAGACTCAACACGCCCGCGGTGGCCTTGCCGCCAACCAGGAGGCCCAGGTTGCGATAGATCCGGGCGACGATTCCGGCGCCGCCGCTAAGCCCAATACTGTTCAGATGATCGCCTCAGGCTTCAGTGCCGTCATTCCAGCTCTCGATTGGAGCCTTCGAGGGTGGGCTGCAGTGGGAATCCAGTTTCTTTTGATTTGCGAAGCAAAGGCCAGCAGCCTGTCGGGCTTGGAGGGTCGAGGCGATTGTCGACCGCGTGGGCGGATTGGCAGCCCGGCCAGTCCAAGCCCGACAGGCGGCTAGGCAAGAACGCCACGCGGCTGCATCAGCGCCTCGATGGCGCGTGCGGCGCGCATCGCCGACGGCTCGCCGGTGAGGTCGAAGGTGTGGTTGAACATGGCGCGCTGGGTCTCCCGGTACAGGTGGTGGTCGTCGACGGCATGGTGCAACGCTTCGTCGATATCTTCCACCCGCGCGATCACGGGCCCTGCGCGCCAGTGCGCGTAATTGGGGTCGTTGTGGTAATTCGTGCGCTGCGCATTGAGAAACACGCAGGGGCGCGGTTGCAGCAGGAATTCGTAGACTTGGCTACTGGCATCGCCCAGATAGATGTCTGCCGCCTGCGTGTAGGTCATGTCGGTGCAGGCCGGGCCGCCGACGTCGACGTGGATGTGCGGGCACTCGCGTACGGCGCGCTCGATCTTGCCGGGACGGTCGATCCGCAGCTTGTCGATGGTGACCACGTACTTGCGCTGAAACAGCATTACATGCGGCGCGAATATCAGGTTGTAGCGGTCGCTGTCGCAGAAATAGCGCAACACGTCCCTGCCCATGCGATACCACGACGACAGGTGCGGCGACGGATGCGGGTTGTACAGCACGGTAGGGCGGTCGTTGGCCTGCAGCGGCAGGCGTGCCGGCTTCGCCGGCAACAGATCGAACTTCGGATAGCCCACCACCGAGATGCGTTCCGGCGCCACGCCGGCTTCGCGAATCAGGCGCTCGCGGATCTTCTCACCAGCCACCAGTACATGATCGAACAACGCGCTCTCGGCGTTGAAGCCGATCGCCCGATCGCCGGCGCCGTGGCGGGTGTGGATCAATTTCAGGCGATCGAGGTGGTAATGGGTCTTGAGCAGCAGCGAGGTCTTTTCCGTCACCACCAGCGCGTCCAGGCTGCCGAAGAAATCCAGGTTGTCGCCGTAGATCGCCAGTTTTTCGAATGGTAGCCAACGGTTGAGCATCGGCCCCAGGGCCCGCGTCAACGACTGCTTCAAGCGCAGCCGCACGTGTTCGATGCGTCGGCCCAGCAACGGCCCCGCCATCTCGCGTACCAGCGCCTCCAACCTCGGATTGCTGGTCGCCACGCACAGTTCGATGTGCGGATCGCACTGCGCGAGCGCCAGCGCGATCGGAAGGCTGTGCGCCACCTGGTGGGTCTGGTCGTGGTTGAGCAGGAATCCGATGCGCATGTCCATCCCCTGGTACAAACCGTTCCGGTATCCGCAGGCAGGCGCCGTGAGGGCGAATGGCAACGTGCCGGTGGATGGCGCACCATCAACATGCGATCGGTGCCGACGCAGCTTGATGCGCGATCGCCGTCGTGCATGCGGCGGCCCGGAAACGATGTTGCGATGACAGGGTTAAGGCATCTTTAAGTTCGTGTTACAAAATCATGCGACGTCGCCCCGGAGCGGCCGCGTTGCGCCGCTGGGCAACGCCCCGCACAATCGCCGCGCCCCCTAGCGGCAGGAGATGGCGCGTGCCCCAACCCGATACTTTGCTGCTCAATTGCCGCGCCTGCACGCTGGCCGACGATAACGGCTGGGGCCTGATCGACGATGCCGCGCTGGGCTGGCGCGACGGGCGTCTGACGCTGGTCGCGCCGCGCCAGCATCTGCCGGCCGCCGCCATAGCGAGTGCCAGTGCCGTGATCGATGCCGGCGGCGCGCTGGTGACGCCGGGTCTGATCGACTGCCATACCCATCTGGTGTTCGCCGGCGAGCGCATCGGCGAATTCGAACAACGCCGCTCGGGCGCCAGTTATGCCCAGATCGCCGCTGCCGGCGGCGGTATCGTGGCCACGGTGCGCGCCACCCGCGCCGCCAGCGAAGACGTACTGCTGGCACAGGCACTACCGCGCGCACGCGCGCTGCGCGACGACGGCGTAACCACACTGGAGATCAAGTCCGGCTACGGGCTGGAGTTGGACGCCGAAATGCGTATGCTGCGCGTGGCGCGCCGCCTCGGCGAGCACCTCGGGATCGGCGTGCGCACCACCTTTCTCGGCGCCCATGCGCTGCCGCCCGAATACCAGGGCCGCGCCGACGACTACATCGATCACGTGTGCACCCAGATGCTACCCGCAGTGGCGGCGGCGGGGCTGGCCGATGCCGTGGACGCCTTCTGCGAGGGCATCGGCTTCAGCCCGGCGCAGACCGCGCGGGTGTTCGAAGCCGCCCACGCACTGGGGTTGCCGGTGAAACTGCACGCCGACCAGTTGTCCGATCTCGGCGGCGCCGCGCTGACCGCGGACTTCGGCGGGCTGTCGGCCGACCATCTCGAATACACCAACGAAACTGGCGTGCGCGCCATGGCAAGGGCCGGCACAGTGGCGGTGCTGCTGCCCGGGGCCTTCCACTGTTTGCGCGAGACGCAGTTGCCGCCGATCGCGGCGTTGCGCGAGCACGGCGTCGCCATGGCCGTTGCCACCGACTGCAATCCCGGCACCTCGCCGCTGCTGTCGCTGCGTCTGGCGCTGGCAATGGCCTGCAACAGCTTCGGCCTGACCCCGCTGGAAGCGGTTCGCGGCGCCACCGTCAACGCCGCCAAGGCGCTCGGTCTGACCGACCGCGGCCGGCTCGCGCCGGGCCTGCGCGCCGATCTGGCGGTTTGGGACGCCCCGCACCCGGCGGCGCTGGCCTACTGGCTGGGTGGACCCGGCCCGCGCCAGCTCTACGTCGACGGATGGCGCGTCATCTGATTGAGGCCCAAAACGACGAAGCCCCGCACAGGCGGGGCTTCATGTCGCGGCAGACGCGGGTCCGCTCAGACAGATTTCTTGGCGGCCTTGGCCGGCGCCTTGCTGGCCACCTTGGTCGCGGGCTTGGCGGCCGTCTTGGCGGCACTCTTGCGCGCGGCGACGGGGGCCTTGGTGGTCACCGCCATGGTGGCGGCTGCCGACTTCGGACGCGCGTTGCCGTGGCTGCTGGCGAAACGCTTGCCTTTCGCGGTCTTGATATCTCCCCTGCCCATGATTGCTCCTGAATGATCGCGGTGGTATTGGGTGAACGCCTAGCGTATCACTTGCAGGGCCCGGGCACCAAGGCGATTCCCCGGCGCAGGCATGCGAGCGGTACAGCACAGGCGGGGTAGTCGCGCATGCCCGCGCGGCTCAATGCGCTTCGCAGGCGGCGCATTCGGCGCGTTGCAGGTCCTGCAGCGACAGGCGCAGGTTGCGCAGGTGCGCCAGCGCGATCAGTGCACCGCCCAGCGCCATGCTGAGGGCATGCGCCACGGTGGCATCGTGCACGACGGGGACGAACGCCCCAACCCACAGCAGTGCCAAACCGGGCCACAGCGTCCACCACGCGTCGCTGCGACCGTGCCGCCGCGAGCCCAGCGCCAGGCTGGAAACGCCAAGCAGCGAGGCCACCACGGTGAACCCGGTTTCGAACGCGGACGAACCCAGCAGCCCCACGCTCAACCCCGGCAGCAACGCCAGCACCAGCGGTAGTGCCGCGCAATGCAGCGCGCACAGCAACGAGCCGAACGCGCCGACGCGGTCGGTGATGCCACGCAACGGGCGGGGGTTGGAAAACTTGGGCATAAGCAAAAGTAATGTGCGCAGCGGACGGTAAGTTGGAACAGTATAACATTCCGCACGGGACCAGCAACACCGCACGCCGCGACTGCAGCAACGCCCAAGCGGCAAGACGCGCGGATAGACTGTGATCGCCCCGTCACCGGAACCGTCCGTATGCGCATCGCCGACATCCTCACTCCCACGCCGATCACCGTCGGGCTCGACGACTCGCTCGCCCATCTCAAGCAGATATTCGACACCCACGCCTTTCACCACCTGCTGGTGGTTACCGATGGCGAGCTGTTCGGGATCATTTCCGATCGCGATCTGCTGCGCACGATCAGTCCGTTCGTGGGCGGCCAATCCGAGCGCCCGATGGACGCCGCCACGCTCAAGCGCCATGCCCACCAGATCATGACCCGGCAGCCGATCACCGCGACCCCCGACGAACCGATCGAAGCGGCCGCGCAGCGCATGCTGGAGAAGCGGATTTCCTGCCTGCCGGTGGTCGATCCGGACGGCAAGTTGCTGGGCATCGTCACCTGGCGCGACATGCTGCGCGGCTTGTGCGGGTTGCACCGATCGAAATGAGGCCGCGCCGCCGGCGCGGTCAGCGATCCGCGGCGTCGCTCCAACGCAGCCGGTGGAAGTCGAAGCCGCGTTCGATGGTGGGCTTCACCACCTGAAAGTACGGCGAGATGTCGAAGTCGCGCGGCGCGAACAGGCTGTGATGGCGGATGTGCAGGAGTTCGCGCGCGTCCGCGTCGAGCGGCACGTCGGCATCGATTCGCCGCACTTCCGGCAGGATCGGGTAATGCACCGACTGAAACGCCTGCGCGATCAGCGAGGAGCAGATCGCGCGCGTCGGATCACCACTGCCCAGCGCCAGCAGGCGCCGCCGCTGCCCGCTCGGCACCGGCGGCGTGCGGATCAGGTAGCGAGCCAGATCGAACACGTTCTTGAGATCGTATTGGTGCCCTACCCGCGCCAACATGTAGGCGCCCACCGCCTCGATCTCGGCCGCGCTCGCCCCCACCGGCCGGCAGATGCGCGTATGAAAGCCGACGTATTCGGACAGCGGTACGGTGCGCACCCCCTCGTTGAGATCGGCTTCCACCAACACCGGCACCGCGAACGGATCGCCCTCGGCCTGCGCAGGCGTGCGAAAACACAGGGCCGCGTGCGACCAGGTCGACTGGGTGAGGTATTTGATCGCCGAACTGATGCGGCTGGTGCCCTCCACCAGCAGTACGTCGCCTGCTCGCAGGCACGCCGCCAACGCCTGCGGATCGTGCGTCGACCCATGCGTCGCCGAATGCAGCGGCGCGGCCAGGAACCGCGCCAGCAGGCGGCCCAGCCAGCGCCGTGGCGTCATCATGCGACCCCCTCGCCGGGGTGCGCGTCGGCGGGCGCGTCCAGGCACTTCTGCGCCAACGCCACCCGCCAGGCACCGAAGCACAGCCCGGCCGCAACCAGCATGCCCGCACCGAACACCATCGCCGTGCCGCCCAGCGCCAGGAACTTGTGCGCCCACGCGAAGGTGAGGTCGCCGCCACGGTAGATCACCGTATCGATCACCGCCTTGGCCTTGTAGCGCGACTCGCGGTCGACGCGGGTGTACAGCGTCTCGCGTGCCGGCTTCATCAGCGCAAATTCGCCCGAGCGCGTCACCACCTGCACCACCGCCACCAGCATCGGCAACGGCGAGGCGGTGAGGGCGGCAAACCCGAGCAGCACCACACCGCTGGGGATCAACAGTAGCGGCGCCACGCCGTAGCGGGTCAGCAAGGTGCGCGTCAGCAACACCTGGATCGCCAGCGTGAGCGCATTGATCGCCAGGTCGATGCCGGCGTAATAAGCGGTACGTGCGCTGTCGTCGGAAAAGTGGGTGCGCGCGATCAACGCCTGCTCGTTGTACAGCAGAGTGCCCACGCCAACCCCGAAGAACATCAGGATCACCAGCGCCCGCAACAGCGGCTGCTGCCGGATCAGGCGCAGACCGGCCAGCACCGTGCCGCCCATTGCGGCATCGGTGTCGGCCGCACCGCCGCGCGCCTGCCGATCCTCGCGCTCGCGCAGCAGCGCCCAAGGCCGCAGCCGCTGAATGCACAACAGGCACATCGCCAGCATGAACGCCGACACCAGCAATAGATTGGCCACGCCCACGTAACCCACCAACGTGCGGCTCAACGCCGGGCCCAGAAAGCCGCCCAGGGTGCCGCCGGCACCGATGTAGCCGTACACGCGCTTGGCATCGGCGTTGCGGAACACGTCCGCCATGAAGCTCCAGAACACCGACACCGCAAACAGGTTGAACACCGCCACCCACACGAAGAACACGCCGCTGCGCCAGGCAAAGTCGTGCTGGAAGGCCCAGTAGAAAAACAACAGGCAGGCGATGAACACCAGGTACACCACCGGCAGGAACACCCGCCGCGGGTAACGGCTGACCAGCGCGCCGTAGAGCGGCTGCAGCACCAGCATCGACACAAAGGTGCCGGTGAACAGCAGTTGCAGGTTCTGGGTGGAGCCGAGCGCATCGCGCACCGGGCGCAACACGTAGTAACCGGTGAGCAGGAAGAAGAAATAGGCGAACGCCCAGCGCAACGGGCGGGATTCGCCCCAGGCCGCGGCGAGGCCGTGCGTCCAGCTTGACAGTGCGTTGCTCATTTCGCGTCCACGAATCCGGCCCGCGCACGGTAGCCCAAGCGGTTGCCCGCGCGCCAGCGTTGCGATGCAGGCGCCCGGACCGCGCGCCCAGCCAATGGCCAGCGCCGCCCGATGGAGCAATTGCTCTAGGGGCTGCGCCTAACGTCCCGTCATCCCGCACAGGCGCGTATCGTGTACGACTACATCATCGTCGGAGCCGGGTCCGCCGGCTGTGTCCTGGCCAATCGGCTGAGTGCCGATCCCGCGGTCAAGGTGTTGCTGCTGGAAGCCGGACCGAGCGACTGGCACCCGTTCATCCACATGCCCGCCGGCATCGCCAAGCTGGTCAGTCGCAAGGGCGTGAACTGGAACTACGAGACCGCGCCGGTGCCGCAACTTGGTGGCCGCCGGCTGTGGTGGCCGCGTGGCCGGGTGTTGGGCGGATCGAGTTCGATCAACGCCATGTGCTACGTCCGCGGCCATGCCCGCGACTACGACGAGTGGGCGCAGATGGGCGCCGACGGCTGGCACTGGGATGCGGTGCTGCCGTACTTCAAACGCTCCGAGGGCAACAGCCGTGGCGAGGACGCGCTGCACGGCGGTTCCGGACCGCTGTCGGTATCGGATCTGCGTTACACCAACCCGTTGTCGCAGGTATTCCTCGACGCCGCCGCGCAGGCCGGTCTGCCGCGCAACGACGACTTCAACGGCGTGCGTCAGGAAGGCTTCGGCTGGTACCAGGTCACCCAACGCCGCGGCACGCGCTGCTCCAGCGCTGCGGCGTACCTGGCGCCGGTGCGCGACCGCCCCAACCTCAAGGTCATCACCCGCGCCACCGCCACGCGCCTGGTATTCGAGGGCGATCGCGCCAGCGGAGTGGCCTACACCGTGGCCGGCCGCGGCATCTACTGCGAAGGCGCGCGCCGCGAAGTCATCCTGAGCGGCGGCGCGATCAATTCGCCGCAGTTGCTGATGCTGTCGGGCATAGGCCCCGCGGCCGAATTGCGCCGCCTCGGCATCGAGGTACGGGCCGACCTGCCGGGCGTCGGCGCCAACCTGCAGGATCACCTGGACATCTGCACCCTGCACAAATGCACCCAACCGATCACCTACGACCGCAGCAACGAAGTACTGGCGGCGCTGCAGTTCATTTTCGCGCGGCGTGGCCCCGGCACCAGCAACATCGCCGAGAGTGGCGGCTTCCTGCGCTCGCGGCTGGCGGTGGACGAGCGCCCCGACCTGCAGTTCCATTTCGTGCCGGCGCAGTTGGACGACCATGGCCGCCACCGCCTCCCCGGCGATGGCTTCACCCTGCACGCCTGCGCGCTGCGACCGCGCAGTCGCGGCCGGCTGCTGTTGCAGACCAGCAATCCGCTCGACCCGGTACGCATCGAACCCGATTATCTGAGCGATGCGGACGGCTACGACCTCACCATGATGCGCGAGGGCGTGCGGCTGGCGCGCGAAATTTTCGCGCAGCCGGCGTTCGATCCTTATCGCGGCGACGAAATTTTCCCCGGCGAGGAAGTAATCGACGACGCGCGCGTGGATGCCTTCATCCGCGCCAAGGCGGAAACCATCTATCACCCGATCGGCACCTGCCGCATGGGCCAGGACGATCACGCAGTGGTCGACCCGCAACTGCGGGTGCATGGTGTGGCGGGCCTGCGCGTGGTCGATGCCTCGGTGATGCCCAAGCTGATCGGCGGCAACACCAACGCGCCCACCATGATGATCGCCGAGCGCGCCGCAGATCTGATCGGGAGCTGATGGGGATCACCTGATCGGGGGGTAGCCATCGCCCGCGCATGGAACGCCACTCACGGACAACTGCTGTTGCGTGCCCTGCCCGGGCACCGCTGGTCGGCCGCCACGGCGTCCCACACGGCGTGATGCTCAATCGCATTCCATCCCGAACAGCGGCGGCAGCGGGCATTCAAGCAAGGCGCACACGGTGCGCAGCAATTCGACCTCGGCCACCCGCAAGCGGCCGTCGTGCGACACCGCGACCACCATCGCTTCGATCAACATCGCCTTGCCCGCAGGCGAGAGTTGCAGCAACTGCGGCCACACCGTGTCCAGCGATTCGAGCGGCGGCGGCACCTCGGGCCATGCACCGCCGGCATCCGGCAACACCCGTTGGATGCCCGCGACGAAGGCGCGCCGCGCCGCCTTGCGATCGTCGGCATGACCCTCGTACGCGAGTCGCACCAGCAGCCCCACGATGCCGGGCGCGCACTGACCGGGCTTGCGTCGCCCCGACTGCCAGTAGCGCGACGGATCGAGCGCCTGCTGCACTTGCACCTGCAACAGGGTGGACAGGCAATACTCGAACACCGCGACCTGGCGATCGGCGTGGATCATGCCGTGCACGGTGGCCATGAACTGCTGCAACTGCGGGCGTGGACGCCGGCGCAGCGCTGGCAATGCCAGTTCCGCCAGCGGCAGCCGTGCCATCGGATGCAGCACGCGCGTGTGCGCCAGCAGCGCGATCATGTCGTCGAGCATGCCCCGGCCGTGATGGGTCTCCACCAGCGCCCATTGACGCTCGCCGACGATCGGGTCGCCGCCATGCAGCAGCGCCAACACCAACGCCATCACCCGCTCGTGGCTGCGCGCGGCGATGCGCAACTCGGTCGGTATCGCATCGGCAATCGCCATCGCGAGGTCGCGATCACCGGTTTGCGGTGCCGCTACGTGCGCTGGCACCGCCGCGGCGGCGACCGCCACCGTCTGTGCCGCAGCGGGGACGCCCGTGCCATGAGGGGTGGCAGCCAACAGCAGCCGGTCCTCGGCCGGCCCGTCGGGAGGCAGCGCGTCTTGCTGGCGCCGCAGCGCCGCCATGTGCGCGGGGGAAAATCCGGGGTCCAGCGCGCGAATGCGCTCCAGCAAGGGCGGATGACTGGCCCAGATCGAGGACAGTCCCAGCCCTTCGCCAAACAGCATGTGGCTGACCTGCTCGGCCTGCGCACTGGTCAGGCGCGAACCTTCGCGCAGCCCGGCGATCTTCTTCAGCGCGCCGGCCAGGCCGCTGGCCTGGCGTGTGAACTGCACCGCCGAGGCATCCGCCAACAACTCGCGCTGGCGGCTGACCCCGGCCTTGATCAGGCGCGCGAACAACAGCCCGATGTAGCCGCAGATCATCAGCGCCAACCCGACCAGCGCCGCCTCCGACGCGCCGCGCGAACGACCGACACGCACGATGCGCCCGTGCACGAGCAGGCGCCGACCGATCATGGCGAGCGCAAGGATGCCGAACAGCACCCCCATCAGATGGATATTGAGCCGCATGTCGCCGTTGAGGATGTGGCTGAACTCGTGCGCCACCACGCCTTGCAACTCGTCGCGATTGAGCCGGTCGAGCGCGCCGCGGGTCACCGCGACGGCGGCATCTGCCGGGCCGTAGCCCGCCGCGAAGGCATTGATCGCGGCTTCGCTTTCGAGCACGAAAATATCCGGCACCGGCACCCCCGACGCAATCGCGATCTCCTCGACCACGTTGCGCAAGCGCCGGTAGTGCGGATCGCGGGTGTCGGCCGGCACCGCCGTACCGCCCAGCTCGCGCGCGACCGCGGAGCCGCCGGCGCGCAGCGTCGCGGTGCGCGCCAGCGAGGCGATCGCGATCACCGCCAGCACCAGCGCGCTGACCGCTATCAGCGCGACGCGATTGGCGACCACCGTCGCCCAGAAACCGCTACCAACACCGACCGTGTCCGGCGCCGTCAGGCCGAGCGCAAACAGCACCGCCACGTCGACTGCGAGCACGATCGCGATCACCGCCAGCACGAACAGCACCAGCAGACGCCGCGATTGCGTGCGCGCGATGCGTTGACGTTCGAAGAAATCCATCGCTTGCGATCGCGAGCCTCAGCGGCGCGCGCGCCGGCTCAGAACTTCACCTTGGGCGCTTCGCGCATGCCCGGATCGGCGATTTCCAGCAATGCCGCGGGCTGGAACTGGAACATCCCGGCCACGACACTGGACGGGAACACCTCGCGTCGGTTGTTGTAGCCCATCACCGAATCGTTGAACGCCTGCCGCGCGAACGCGACCCGGTTCTCGGTGGAGCTGAGCTCCTCCGAGAGTTGCATCATGGTCTGGTTGGCCTTGAGGTCGGGGTAGGCTTCGGCCACCGCCAGCAGCCGCCCGAGCGCGCCGGTCAGCGCCCCTTCCGACGCACCGAGCGTCTGCATCGCCTGCGCCTCGCCCGCATGGGCCTTGGCCGCGCCCAGCCCGGCCACTGCCTTCGCGCGCGCCGAGATCACCGCGTCCAGCGTCTCGCGCTCGTGCGCCAGGTAGCCCTTGGCCACTTCCACCAGATTGGGAATCAGGTCGTGCCGACGGGACAGTTGCACGTCGATCTGCGCGAACGCATTCTTGTAGCCGTTGCGGGCGGCGATCAGCCCGTTGTAGATCGAGATCGCCCAGAACGCCAAAACCACCGGCAACAACAGCATGATCCAGCCCATGAACGTTCTCCCGGTTGTGATTGCCCGCCGCTGAGCAAACCCGGACGTGACCGGAGTTTCCCCAATCGTGATCGGCGCCACACTATCGAGGCTTGCCCATTCAGATGCGCGCGCCAACGCAAAGCTAGAATACCCCGTGCTTCGACCTTCCCACACCCACGCCAACGCCGCCCCCACACGTCACCGCCTCGCGCTGACGGCGCTATTGTGCGCGCTGGGTGCGGTGGCGATGCCCTGCCAGAAGGCATACGCCGAGGCCGCCAGCGCGAACGCCGCGCAGCGCTTCGACGCCTCGGCCGAGGCGCGCGAACTCGAACGCCTGGCCGGGCGCGTGGTCAGCGAGGCGCGCATCCCCGGATTGGCGATCGCACTGGTGCATCGGGGCGAGATCGTCACCGCGCGCGGATTCGGAGTGGTCGAGGCGGGGAAAAAGCAACCGGTGACGGCCGACACCATGTTCCGGGTGGCGTCGTTGTCCAAGACCTTCGCCAGCACCCTCGCCGCGTTGCTGGTGCGCGACGGCACGCTGTCCTGGGATGCCCACATCACCACCTACCTGCCGCAGTTCAAGCTGCAGGACATGCAGTCGGCGCAAAACCTGACGGTGCTCGACATCCTCAGTCACCGCGTCGGCCTGCCGTTCAACGCCTTCGACCGCGACCTGGAAGCCGA
Source organism: Lysobacteraceae bacterium (assembly GCA_033765245.1). Classification (GTDB taxonomy): domain Bacteria; phylum Pseudomonadota; class Gammaproteobacteria; order Xanthomonadales; family Xanthomonadaceae. The sequence goes on along the minus strand of JANRIF010000347.1, from coordinate 28,508 downwards.
CCAGCCGTTTCCGCTGCTGGTGGCCAAGCTTGAGCAGGTTCCGGTCACCTGCTCGCCGGGCGATTGCTATGCCTACCAGAACATCGCATTCAGTCTGATCGGCGACGTCGCGTTCGCGGTGACCGGCGACTTCTACTATCACCTGGTCGAAAAGCGGCTGTTTCACCCGCTCGGCATGGACACCGCCACTTACGGTCGCGATGCGCTCGAAGCCAGCGCAAGCTGGGCACGCCCGCACGTACGCAGTCGCGGGCGCTGGATGGCGGTGCGGCCCAAGGAAACCTACTACCGGATTCCCCCGGCAGCCGGCGTCAACGCCAGTGTGCACGACCTCGCGCAATGGCTGATCGCGCAGTCCGGCCACCGGCCCGACATCCTGCCCGAGTCGGTGCTGGACGCCGTGCACGCGCCGCGCGTGCGCACGCCCGACCAGTTGCGCGGCGCACCATGGCGACGCGAGCGACTGCGAGACGCGCACTACGGCCTCGGTTGGCGGGTGATGGATTACTCCGGACATCCGTTGCTGTATCACGCCGGCGCGGTGCAGGGCTACCGCGCGATCGTGGGCATCCTGCCCGAGCGCGACCTGGGCGTGGCGATCTTGTGGAACAGCGAAAGCGGCGCCCCGTCGGGATTGTTCCCGACCCTGCTGGACCACGCCTTGAAGCTGCCGTCGCACGACTGGCTGGAACTGGCGCGCTATCGCAAGCAGCGTTGAGGTTCGGAGACGGCGCTGATCGCGCCGCATGGCAGCGACTCAAGGATCTTGGCCCAGCCAACACGCGGCGGCTGTCGCGCGCAAGCGCGCTCCCACAAGAGCGCCGCACGCTGTTGTAGGAGACCGCTTGCGGGCGACTGGCCGCGCGGCCGGCGCTTGACGTCAAACGACCCCATCTCGCGCCCTGTCAATCGATGCTGAGCAACGGCCTGGGTACGCCGAAATAGAAGCCCTGGCAGTAGTCGACGCCGATCTCGCGCATGCGTCGGTAGGTGGCTTCGTTCTCCACCGACTCGGCGATGGTTTTGAGCCCCATCACCCGGCCGATGCGATGGATCGAATCGACCATCGCCAGGTTCACGCCATCGTGGAAGCTGTCGCGAACGAACTGTCCGTCGATCTTGATGTAGTCCACCGGCAGACGCCGCAGGTAGGCGAACGACGACAGCCCGCTGCCGAAGTCGTCGAGCGCGAACGTACACCCCATCGCCTTGATCCGCTGCATGAACGCGCCGACCTCGGTCAGGTTGGTGATCACCTCGCTTTCGGTGATTTCGAAGCACAGCACCCCCGCGCGACGCAGGCCGCGCACCTGCTCCTCGACGAAATCGCGGAATTCGCCATCGCTCAACGACGCTCCGGACAGGTTCACCGCCACCAGCTCGGGCATCTGCCGGCCGGTATTGCCGCGCCAGCTCAACCATTCCACCACCTGCCGCACCACCCAGCGATCGATCTGTCCCATCAGCCCGTAGCGCTGTGCCGCCGGCAGGAACTCGCCGGGGGCAGTCAACCGCCCGCTGGCGTCAGGCAGCGCGATCAGCACTTCCAGATGCCGCCCGGTGGGTACGCCCGATGCGCCGGGCACGATGTCGTGCGCCAGCAACTGGAAATCACCCAGCTCCAGCGCCGTCTGCAAACGTGGCACCCAACGCATCTCATCCTGATGGCGGGCGACGTCGGCATCGCTGGGCTCGAACACGTGAACGCGGTTGCGGCCCTGCTCCTTTGCGACGTAGCAGGCGGCATCGGCCGCCATCATGATCGCGTCGGCCGACGCGCCGCCGCGCGTTACCGGGGCGATGCCGATCGATGCGCCCAGCACGAACTGCCGATCCGCCCAGGTGAAGCGCAGCCGACCAATGGCAGCGATCAGCGCACGTGCCGTACCCACGGCATCGATCACCGAGCAATGCGTCATCAACAACCCGAATTCATCGCCTCCCAGGCGCGCCAACACGTCGCCGGGAGACAGCAGTGACCCCATTGTCCTCGCCACGTCCTTGAGCAGCGCGTCGCCGGCGGCATGGCCGCAGGTGTCGTTGACCAGCTTGAACTGGTCGAGGTCGACGTAGGCCAGCACATGGGCGCCGCTACCCGCCTGCGCCTCGCTCGCCAGACGCTTGAGCTGGCGCTCGAACTCCTCGCGATTTAACAGACCGGTCAGCGAATCGTGGCTCGCCCGATAGGCCAGCTCGCGCAGCAGACTGGCGGTCTGCGAGGTGTCGCGAAAGGTCAGCACCAGGCCCTGAGGCTGGCCGTCACTGTCGGCGACGCTGGCCACCGCCAGTTGCACGATCGCCTCGCCACCGTCGCGCCGACCGATCGTCACCGGGGCATCCGACACCAAGTGGAACCAGGCCGACAAGCCCGCCACCGAGGCATCTTCTGGCGGCTGCTGACGCACGCCGACCGGCGTGAACACGCGGGTGACCGGGAGCCCGATGCCGAGTTCGCCCGGCCAATTGGTGATGCGCTCGGCGGCCGGGTTGATGTATTCGATGCAGCCGCGCGCGTCGACCGTGATCACACCGTCGGCGATCGCGCGCAAGGTTGCCTGTGCGCGCTCCTTCTGCGCCGCCAGGCGCTGCTCCAGCGCGCGCCGCTCGGTCACGTCACGCATGCTGGCGACCCAGCGACCGGGTTGATCGGGGCCGCCCGCCAGCCAGCGCACCCGCGCTTCCAGCCAATGCCAGATGCCGCGCTTGTGGCGCACCCGCACTTCAAGCGTCAACTCACGCACGCCTGCCTGTTGCGCACGCCCCCAGGCCGCGCGTACGCGCACGGCGTCGGCGGGGTACACGTAGCGCAGCACATGCCGGCCGCTCAGTTCGGACGGCGCATAACCCAGCATCGGCCCGACGGCGGGGCTGACGTAACCGATGGCGCCGGTGTCCGAGCCCATCGCCAGCACATCGCCCGACTGCTCGGCCAATTCGCGGAACAGGTCGACGTCGCCGAGCACTCCGGCACGCGATCGATCGATCGGGGTTACGTTGCGACTCATGATCGTGGGGGCACGAGCGGACGGGTGGACCCCAGCATATGCGCCATCGAGAGCGCTGGCGTCAAGCCTCAAGCACGCTTAGCGAGCGAGCCGTGGCGCTGGCGAAAGATACGTTGTACCGAATCGCGGGTCGTGCGCCGCCGGCGTTGGTGCATGGCTCCGACCGTTGCGGCAAGAGCGAGTGTCGCATCGGACGCGTGCAGGCTCCTGGGTAAATCCTCTCTCCCCGCCTGGGCATACGGGGAGAGAGCACAGATCACGACCGGTCGAATCGACCGATCACAGCACCGGGGCAACCGGGGGTGCCGCCATCACCGGCGGAGCCGCTTTCTTCTTGGCGGCTTTCTTGGCGGCTTTCTTTGGCGCGGCCTTTTTGGGGGCTGCCTTCTTCGCAGCCTTCTTCGGGGCTGCCTTCTTCGCGGCCTTCTTGGCTACCTTCTTCGCAGCCTTCTTGGGCGCCGCCTTCTTGGCTACCTTCTTCGCGGCCTTCTTGGGCGCGGCCTTCTTCGCTACCTTCTTCGCTACCTTCTTGGCAGCCTTCTTCGGGGCCGCCTTCTTGGCGACCTTCTTCACCGCTGCCTTCGGCGCGGCTTTCTTCACGGTCTTCTTGGCTGCCTTCTTGGCAGCCGGTTTCTTCGCAGCTTTCTTTGTAGCCATGGGTGTTGCTCCTCGTCAGGTAGGTGTTGAGACTGCCCAGTTCGACGCAATCCGTTCCGGGACACCAACCCGGAACGGCCCGAGGCGATCGCAGCACGACCCCTCAGGAGATACCGCCGACCGCATTGCGGCCAGCGGATACGAAAACGCCCGTGTCGCGTGCGACCCGGGCGCATCAGACATACGTGCCGCGGCGAAATCGAACGCCGCCGTTTTCGAGTGAGAGAGGCTGAGTAGCCACCGCAACGATGCTTTGGTCGGGATGCCGCGCCTTGCATGTGTTGTGCGATGGATTGGTCTCACCTTCTCTCGCTGCACGTGTTAGCTGGGCGAACGCTAATCACGACTCATGGTGCTGTCAATAACCTGACGCGAAATTTTTTCCGTCGCGACGTCGACGACAACGCGATGCGAACGCGAAAGCGCATCGACGCATGCGTCGCGATGCGCGTCGCACGATCGGCGCGACATCGCGGATACCGCACCGCACCGCCGTTTCCGACTGATCGCTCGATGTCATCGAGGCACATGCGCAACGTCACGACGATCGCGATCGCCGATGTCGCGCGACGCGACGCGCAGATGCGCGCAAGCGTCGCGCAGCATCGACACAAGCGCTGTTTTGCGCGACGCACAAGCCAAAATGCGCAAGCCCGCGACGTTGCCGACGCGGGCTTGCGAGGGAAAAACTTCGAGATCAGCGGAGCGCGCGTGCGAGCGCTTGCGCGAAACGTCGGATGTCTTCGGGCTGTTTGGTCTCGGTGGCGCACACCAGTAGCGGGTCGCCCAGTTCGGGATATTCGTCCCCCAGAGCGACGCCGGCGACGATGCGTTCGTCGGCCAGCCGCTCGATCACCTCACTTGCAGGGCGCGGCAACCGCAACGCGAGTTCGTGGAAGAACGCGCGCCCGCCGAACAACAGCCCCACTCCGGGAATCGCCAGCAGCGCATCGCGCAGGGCGCGCGTGTTGGCGGCGCACTGGGCAGCGACGTTACGCAGGCCCTGAGGCCCCAGCAGCGCCATATGAATGGTCGCCGCGGTCACCAGCAAGCCCTGGTTGGTGCAGATGTTGGACGTGGCCTTGGCGCGACGGATGTGCTGCTCGCGTGCCTGCAGGGTGAGCGCAAAACCCGGACGGCCGTCGACGTCGACCGTGCGCCCCACCACGCGCCCCGGCATGTTGCGCACCAGATCCTTCTTGCAGGCGAGGAAGCCGAAGTAGGGACCGCCCGAGGACATCGGCACCCCGAGCGGCTGACCCTCGCCGCACACGATGTCGGCGCCGCCGCTGCCGTCGGCCTCGACGCCCCAGCGCCCCGGCGCCTTGAGCAGGCCCAGCGCGACCGGGTTGACCGCCGCGATCGCCAATGCGCCGCGTGCGTGCGCCCAGCGCGTCATCGCATCGACGTCCTCGATCAGTCCGAAGAAGTTCGGCTGCGGCACCACCAGCGCGGTGAACTCGCCCTGCACGCGCTCCAGCGCGGCCAGCTCCACCACACCGTTGGGACAGGCGATTTCCTCGATCGCGATGTCCTGCAGGTCGAGTATGGTCTTCATGGTCTTGCGGTAGGCCGGATGCAGCGAGGTCGGCACCAGCACGCGCCGGGTGCCGCCGCGCCGACGGCTGCGTTCGGCCATCAGCACCGCTTCCGCCACCGCGGTGGCGCCGTCGTACATGGAGGCGTTGGACACGTCCATGCCGGTGAGGCGGGTCATCATGGTCTGGTATTCGTAGATCAGTTGCAGCGTGCCCTGGCTGGCCTCGGCCTGATACGGCGTGTAGGCCGTATAGAACTCGCCGCGACCGACGATCTGCCACACCGCCGCCGGGATGTGGTGCTCGTAGGCGCCGGCGCCGGCAAAGCACAGTTGCGCTTCATCCGCCCGCGCGCGCGCGTCCATCAGACGCGCGACGTCCATCTCACCCAGTCCCTCTGGCACTCCCTGCAGCGCCGCTGCTTTCAGCGACGCCGGAATTTCGTCGAACAGTGCTTCGATGTCGGCGACGCCGATGGTGCGCAGCATGGCGCGCACGTCGGTGTCACTATGCGGGATGAAGGGCATGGCGCGGGCTCCCTAGCGGTCAATGGAAACGTCTCGAAACGTGCCGCGCAGCGTGATCGCGACAGCACGTAAAGAAGTAGATGCCAGGTAGCCAGCGCACTGCGCGCGGCGCCGAAGCTCAGGAAGGGCTGTGCTCAGGCGGGATGCAGCGGCTTCGAAACATGCCCAGATAGATAGTAGGTAACCGGCCGCCGGAGCGGCCGGGCTGAAGCGGGGCGCGGGGCGCAGGTATCAGTGTTCGTCGTCTTCAATCAGCTCGGCGTAATCGTCCGGCGCCAGCAGTTCGTTGAGCTGCTCGGGCTCGGACATCTCCACGACGAAGATCCAGCCTTCGCCGTAGGCATCTTCGTTGATGGTCTCGGGCTTGTCGGACAGATCGCTGTTGACCGCGATCACCTTGCCGCTGACCGGGCTGTAGACGTCGGAAGCGGCCTTCACCGACTCCACTACCGCCACGCCCGCGCCCTGCTCCACCACATCGCCAACGTTCGGCAGTTCCACGTACACCAGATCGCCGAGCAACCCCTGGGCATGGTCGGAGATGCCGACGGTCACATGGCCGCTGTCCTCGACGCGGGCCCATTCGTGCGACTTGAGAAACTTCAGATCACCCGGGATTTCGCTCATCACTGGCTCCTGCACATCGGTATGGGGAACGGGTAAGGCTGCGCCGCGAATTGTACCGGAGGCGCCGCCGGCTCGCGCCGGCAAAGGTCTGCTCAGGGCGCGATTCCAGGCTGCGCCCGACCGTCGCGCACGAACGGAATGCGCACCACCCGCATCGCCACCTCACGCCCGCGAATGTCCACCCGTACCGCGCCGGGGTCGCCGGCCGGCACCCGCGCCAGCGCGATCGCCAGCCCCAGCGTGGGCGAGAACGTGCCCGAGGTGACTTCGCCCTCGCCGTTCGCGGTCAGCACACGCTGGCCGTGGCGCAGCACGCCCTTCTCGTCCATCACCAGCCCGATGGTCTGGCGCGCAACGCCTGCCGCCCGCTGGCTATCCAGCGCGGAGCGGCCGATGAAGTCGCGGCCGTCGTCGAAGCTCAGCGTCCACGCCAGACCCGCTTCCAGCGGCGACACGGTTTCGTCCATGTCCTGGCCGTACAGCGCCATGCCCGCTTCCAGCCGCAGGGTATCGCGCGCGCCGAGCCCCGCCGGCTTGACCCCGACCGCCAGCAGCCGACTCCACAGATCGATCGCCTGCGATTGCGGCACGATGATCTCGAAGCCGTCCTCGCCGGTGTAGCCGGTACGTGCCACGAACAGGCCGTCGACGTCGGCGCCGACGAACTTGCCGAGCTTGCCGGCCGCCTCGCTGCCGGCAGCCGACAGCAGCGACTGCACCTTGGCGCGCGCGTTGGGGCCCTGCACCGCGATCATCGCGAACTCCGGGCGCTCCTTCACCTGCACCGCAAACGCCGCGGCCTGCCCAGTGATCCACGCCAGATCCTTGTCGTGGGTGCCGGCGTTGGTGACCAACCGGAAGAACGATTCGTCGCGGTAATACACGATCAGGTCGTCGATCACCCCGCCTTGCGGGTTGAGCATGCACGAGTACAGCGCCTTGCCCGACGTCTTGAGCTTGTCGACGTTGTTGGCCAGCAAATGCCGCAGAAACGCGCGCACCTGCGCACCATGCAGGTCGATCACGGTCATGTGCGAGACGTCGAACATGCCGGCGTCGCGGCGCACCTGGTGGTGCTCCTCGATCTGCGAGCCGTAATGAATCGGCATGTCCCAGCCGCCAAAGTCCACCATCTTGGCGCCCAGCGCGCGGTGGGTGTCGTTGAGAACGGTCTTGAAAGTCATGCGTGCGGCTCAGCGAGGGCGAAGCGGGCATTATCGCAGACTGGTGAGGCGCGGGATTCGGTGAAGCCGGGACTGGGGGCTCTGTGAAGCCGGGCCTGGGGACTCGGGACTCGAAAAAGCCGAAGCCAAAGCAGAAGTTCGCAAGCCTGCGGTCCCGAGTCGCAGGTCGGCTCAAGCTGCGGCCGCTCTTGCGCATCCTGCGCTCGCGGCACTTGCACTCCCATGTGCAGCGCAGCGGTGGAGCCGGCATCGGTAACGCCGGATACCAGCAAATGTGTCGCAAGCACTCGGGACCAAGGGAAAGCTTTCACTTTCGCAAGGGCTGTCAAGCTCGCCAAGCGGACAGTGCGTATGGCTACGGGATAGAACGGGAAAGCCGTAACGTAGCGCATGGATGCGCGGTCGAGAGCGACGGGGCGCCGTAAAGCGCGCCGAGCATCGCAGGCAGACGCAGGGGAAAGGCGCCCATGTTTGAGCACATGGACGTGCGAGTTGGCGCCGGCCTGCGGCTGCCGAGAAGCGGAGGGCACCGGCGTGGCAGGAGCCACGCCGGCGCGCGTCCGGCGCGGGCGTTTTTGGTCACTTTTTGCGCCTCCAAAAAGTGACTCGCACGCCGCAGGCGGGTGAAAGCTTTGCTCTGGAAGGTCGGTCGCAAGTACTCACCCCTCCCCAACGGACCCGCCCTGCCGCGCGTTCCGAGCCGCACGAGCTGCCACCGGCAGCTCGTAAGCCGCGGCCCGTCACCCCCTGCAAGCAAGGGAGGGAGCCAAAGCGCGCAAGCTTTGGAGTCCCGAGTCCCAAACGCAAAACCTCACTCCGCCGCAATCACCCGCAACGTCATGTCCTGCACGCCGAGCACGCGCACGCGGGTGCCGACGGGGAGGTCCGGGCCTTCCACGCTCCAGTAGGCATCGCCGATCTTCAGACGGCCGCGGTTGTTGTCGATGGCGGTGTCCAGCACATACACCCGCCCCACCAACTGCTGCGCACGCTGGTTGAGCAAGGGCTGGTCGGTGGGCTTGACCACGCGCGCACTGCGCACCCGCCACGCAGCCCCCACCGCCACCAGCGACAGCAGTGAAAACACGATCCATTGCGCCAGCGGCGCCATGCCCGGAATCAGCAGACGCACCACGCCGGTGCCGGCTGCCGCCAGCCCAAGCCACAGGAAGAAGATGCCCGGCGACAGCGCTTCCAGCGCCAGCAGCGCCAGCGCCAATGCCCACCAGAACCACACCGACTCGAATACATCCACGGGGGTTACTCCGGGTTCTTCAGGAACGGATTGGGCGTGGCGCGGGGTGGCGTCGCACTGCCTGACGGCTGCGCCGCCGCCGCGCGGCCGATTTCGACGATGCCCGCCAGCGAGCCCAGGATGCCGGTGGTCTCCATCGGCATCAGCAGGGTCTTCTGGTTGGGCGAATTGGCGAACTCGCGCAGCGCCTCGACATACTTTTGTGCGACGAAATAGTTGATCGCCTGCACATCGCCCTTGGCGATGGCGTCGCTGACCAGCTCGGTGGCCTTGGCCTCGGCCTGCGCCAGCCGCTCGCGCGCCTCGGCGTCACGGAACGACGATTCGCGGCGGCCTTCGGCCTGCAGCACCGCGGCCTGCTTTTCGCCCTCGGCCTTGAGGATGGCGGCTTGGCGGAAGCCCTCGGCTTCCAGAATGTTGGCGCGTTTCTCGCGCTCGGCTTTCATCTGCCGCGCCATCGAATCGATCAGGTCGCGCGGCGGTTGGATGTCCTTGATCTCGATGCGGTTGACCTTGATGCCCCAGGGATGGGTGGCGTCGTCCACCACCGCCAGCAGGCGCGCGTTGATCTCATCGCGCTTGGAGAGCGATTCATCCAGGTCCATCGAACCCAGCACGGTACGCACGTTGGTCATGATCAGGTTGAGGATGGCGATTTCCAGTTGCGCCACTTCGTACGCCGCCTTGGCGGCGTCCAGCACCTGGAAGAACACCACGCCATCGACCCGCACCACCGCGTTGTCCTTGGTGATGACGTCCTGCGACGGCACGTCCAACACCTGTTCCATCATGTTGAGCTTGCGGCCGATGCTTTCGAACCACGGGATGATGAAGCCGAGGCCAGGCACCAGCGTGCGGTCGTAGCGGCCGAAGCGCTCCACCGTCCACTCGAAGCCCTGCGGCACGCTGCGCACGCCCTGCAACACGGTGACCACGGCAAAGACCAGAAATATCAGTACGAAGATGCTCATGCGGTGCCCCCAGTTATGTGCCGGCATCATAGCAATGCGCCGTGCAGTGGGGTGGCGGAAGTGACGTGCCGGTGCGAACGCAGCCCGCTCGGCGGCCCTCCCCACCGTCAAACCTCGATATCTGTTATTGCGAATCGTTCGCGTTAGCTTTAGCATGAGCGGCACAGCCGTTCGCCAGCTGCCCACCCAACCGTGAATCGCCCAGGGGATACAACGATGTCAGCATCACGCGCACCCGCATTCCGCACCCTCAGCTTGGCCTTGATGATGGCCCTCGCCACTCCAGTGCTGGCGCAAAGCAGCACCGACCTGCCCAGTCGCGAGGAACTGTGGCGTATGCTGCAAACACAGCAAAAGCAGTTGGAGGCGATGCAGGCGCGCCTCGACCAGTTGCAGAATCAGAGCGTCGCCACGCCGGCACCGACCGTGGCGGAAGCCGAACGCATCGCGCAAATCGAAGCCCGCCTGGCGCAGAACGAGGCGCGGATCGAGGCCACCGGCGGCGCGGTCGAAACTGCCCTCGCCGATAGCGGGCTCGGCGGCGATGGCTGGTGGAAGCGCACCACGATCGGCGGCTACGGCGAGATGCACTACAACGGTGGCAACATCGATCAGATCGACTTCCATCGCTTCGTACTGTTTGCCGGCCACCGCTTCAACGACTGGTTGCGGTTCCAGTCCGAACTGGAAACCGAGCACTCCGACACCGAGAAGAACGGCGCCGTGGAGCTTGAGCAAGCCTTTCTCGAAGCCGACCTGACCTCTGCCTTCGGTTGGCGGCTCGGCAAAAACGACCGCCACAACCTGCGTGCCGGCGTGTTCCTGGTGCCGGTCGGCATCACCAACGAGACCCACGAGCCGCCCACCTTCTTCGGTGTCGAGCGCAACCGGGTCGAGAGCCAGATCATCCCGTCCACCTGGCGCGAAGGCGGCGTTGCCCTCAACGGCACTTTCAGCCAGGGCTTCTCTTACGACCTCGCTACCCACTCCGGCCTTCGAGTCGGCAGCAATTTCGCCATTCGTGGCGGCCGACAAAATGTGTCCGAAGCGCCCGCCGAGGATGTCGCCTACACCGGACGCCTCAAATGGAAGGGCATTCCGGGCGTCGAACTCGGCGTCAGCGGCCAGTATCAGCAGGACGTCACCCAGGGCGCGCGCGGCGTCGATGCCACCCTGCTGGAAGCTCACGCGGATATACTGCGCAACGGCTTCGGCCTGCGCGCGCTATATGCTCGCTGGGATCTCGAAGGCGCAACGGACGTGAAAACGCTGGGCCGCGACAAGCAATACGGCTGGTACGTCGAGCCGTCGTACCGCTTCGCTGTAGCTACCGGCATGCTGGGCTTCTTTGGCCGGCATGAGCGCTGGGATACCCAGTCCGGGCTCACCGGCGTCGACACCCGCTTTGACGTCACCTCGGTCGGCTTCAATTACTGGCCGGTCCCCGAGGTGGTGTTCAAGCTCGACTACCAATTCGAGGACACTCCCAATGGCGTGCAGGACGATGACCGCCTCAATCTGGGCGTCGGTTTCCAGTTCTGAGATGTCATGAGCAAACGTCTGCTGTCATTTGCCCTCGCCCTGTTCGCCGCATGCCAAGCGCACGCGGCGGACGTGATCGAAGCGCCGGAAGCCTTCGTCGCCAGCGCTTTCGCTGGCGACACCCCGACCCCGATGGTGCTGTGGCTGACGCCGGACATCCAGTCCGACATCAGCCGCATCACCGGCCAGCGCTTGCCCAACCTGCGTCAGCGGTACTGGCGCCACGACCGGCGCACCGCCTGGATTCTCGAAAAAGTCGGCAAGGAGGAGCCCATCACCGCCGGCTTCGTGGTCGAGGACGGGCGCATCGTCAGCGCACACGTGCTGATCTATCGAGAGACCCGCGGCTGGGAAATCCGCTACCCCAACTTTCGCGACCAGTTCATCGGGCTTTCGCTCGACCCGAACCTCGCCCTGAAAGGAAAGTTCGACGGCATCGCCGGCGCCACGCTGTCGGTCAATGCCATGGGCACGATGGCGCGCCTTGCGCTCTACCTGCACAGCGCCGCACTGCAGGCCAAGCCATGACGAGCCGTTCGCACCCAAAGCACACGCGCAACCAACTGCAACGTCTGCTGCACCGGTGGCACCGTCGCATCGGTGTCGTGGTTGCGCTACTCGTGCTGCTGCTGGCCAGCACCGGCATCGCGCTGTCGCACGCCGTTGAGTTGCGCTTGAACGAGCGCATGTTCGATGCGTCGTGGTTGCTGGCGCTCTACCGCATCGAACCGGTTTCACCACCACGCGCGATGCACAGCGCGGCTGGCTGGCTGATCTGGATCGACAACCATCTCTATCTCGATGGCAAGCCGGTCGCCGACGCTCTCGCCATGCCCCTCGGCGCGGCGGAAAACGGCGATGTGATTGCCATCGCCAACAACGACACGGTGCTGCTGCTCACCCTGAATGGACGGTTGCTGGAACGCCTCGACCGCAGCAGCCTGCCCGGGCCAATCGACGCGATCGGCAACGATGGGCAGGGCGCAATCGCCGTGCGCAGCGAAGGTCGCGTGCTGAGCAGTGCCGATCTGCTGCAATGGCAACCCGCGGGAACCGGCACCATCCGTTGGGCCGGCGTTGACGCCGTGGCGCCCCCGGCCACACTCGCCAAGGCACTGGCGGCATTTCGCGGCGGCGGCGTGTCGGCGTCACGGGTGATCGCCGACTTGCACAGCGGCCGGTTCCTCGGCCGCATCGGCCCGTGGCTGATGGATGCCAGCGCCATTGCCATGATCCTGCTGGCCGGCTCCGGCCTGTGGATGTGGTGGAAGCAGCGGCCGCGTCACCGCCCATCGCGGGAACGATGAATCGACGCGCCTGCGACGCTATCGGCTTGTGGCGCATCCTGTAGGGTGTGAGCGAGCCATCCACCTTTGCCATCGACCTCCCCGCCGCGGTGATCGCCCGCGCGCAGGCGGGCAGTCGCGCTGCCTTCGAGCAGATCTACCGGCGCTTCGAGCGCCCGGTGTTCACCGTGGCACTGCGGCTGCTGGCGGATCGCGAGGAAGCGCAGGACGTGCTGCAGGACACCATGCTGCGCGCATTCGACCGCCTCGGCGGGTTCCGCGGCGAGTCGCCGTTCTGGGCGTGGCTGCGGCAGATCGCGGTAAATGAAGCGCTGATGCGGCTGCGCCGGCGCGGCGTGGTGGAGTTCAGCGACGAGCCGCCGGAGCCGCCCAGCGACGGCAACGATCACCTGCTGCCCGCGGCGGCGGCCGATCACGCGATCCTGTGGCGCGCGCTGTGCACCTTGCCCGACGCCACCCGCAGCGTGCTGTGGCTCTATCACGGCGAGGGCTATACGCACGAGGAAATCGCCACCGCGATGGGCCGCAGCCTGAGTTTTTCCAAATCCCAGCTCGCCCGCGGCACTCGCCGTCTGCGCGCCCTGCTGGAGGAACCCGCACCGCTCGGTGCGCTGGAGATGCGCCAACATGCCTAACGACACCCATTCCCCATACGATCACGCACCGCTGGCGCCGATCGACATCCGCGCCGCCTTGCAGGCGCTGCCGCTGGAGACGCCGGAGCGCGACGTCTGGCCGCTGCTGGCCGCGCATCTACCGCCGGCAGCCACGCCGCGCTGGCCATGGGCGCTGGCGGCATCGGTGCTGTTGGCGGTGGCGCTGGTCGCGAGCGTGGGTCAGACGCCGGAGCGCGGCGCGCTCGCTGTCCAATCCTCACCAGACGACGAACTGGCACCGCTGCTCGCCGAATCGGCGCAATTGGAAGCGTTGCTGGCCGCAGCCGCCAACGGCAACGCCACCAGCGCGCCGATGGTGGTGCTCAGCACCGACCTCGAAGATCGCCTGGCGCGCATCGACGGGAACCTGACCGGCGCCGCCGCGACGGACGCGCAGCGGCTCGCATGGTGGCGGCAGCGGGTGGACGTGCTGCGCGAACTCGCCAGCCTGCAAAGCACCCAGCAATGGCTCGCCGCGCGCGGCGAGCAAGGTTACGACGGCGCGCTGGTCGTCGCGTATTGATCGATCCACGCAACCACGGAGAATCACCATGCACAGCAAACTGTCGACCCTGCTGATCGCCGCCATGTTGTGGCAAGGCGCAGCATTCGCGCAGAGCCCCGCGCCGAAAGCCGACGAGCCCAGCAGCGCGGAGTTGGCCAAGGCGCGCGAGGAACTGCAACGCGCAGCGCAACACCTGGCCGAGTTGACGCGCCAGGCCGGCATGGACGGCGAGCGCATGCGCATCGAGATGCGCAACATCCGCGGCGACCGCCCGGTGATCGGCATCATCATGGCCGAAGGCGGCCCGGGCGAAATCGCCCTGGCCGGGGTGACGCCGGAGAGCCCGGCCGCCAAGGCCGGTCTGCGCGCGGGCGACGCGGTGACTGCCATCAACGGCCACAAGATCAGCGGCGACAGCGCGCGCGCTCGCGTCGTCAATGCCCGCGAGCTGATCGGTGGCCTCAAGCCGGGCGACGAGGTGGCGCTCACCTATCGGCGCGAGAAACAGGAATCCACGGTGAAGCTCAAGGCCGAACCGATGGCCGGAGTGATGGTGTGGCACGGCGCGGCCCCCGCATTCGCGCCGCACGGCGACATGAATGGCATGCGCGGCTTCCACGGCATCATCGATCCGGAAGTGGAAATGGAGATCGCCCGCATCGCACCGATGGCAGGCTGCCAGGAGGATCCGCAGCACTGCCACTTCACCCGGCTGTCGCAGGCATTCCGCTGGAGCGGACTCAGCCTGGCCGAACTCAACCCCGGGCTCGGCCGCTATTTCGGCAGCGATCACGGCGTACTGGTGTTGCGCGACGGCAAGGAAGGGCTCGATGCGCTCAAGGCCGGCGACGTGATCGTCAGCATTGACGGTACCGCGGTGAACGATCCGCGCAGTGCCATGCGCGCGCTGCGTGGACGCGATGCCGGGAGCAAGGTGAAGCTGGACATCCTGCGCCACAAGCGCGCGCAGAGCGTGCAGGTGACGGCGCCGGAGTTGCGCTCGATCGAATTCTTCGCACCGCCCGCGCCGCCCGCAGCACCCGCTCCGCCGGCCGCGCCGCCGCCGCCGCCCGCACCACCGGCGCCACCGAAGGAAGGTAGTGCCATGCGGGCTCCGCATCCGGCCTTGCCGCCGGTGCCCGCACCGCCCGCGCCTCCGGCACCACCGAGCGAGGTCGAGATCGACACGATGACCCACGTGGTATTCGTCGACGACGATGCCGATGCGATGGACGCGCCGGCCGCCGACAGTCCCATCTATTGAAGCACCGCGCGGCGGTGGCGGTCAGGCCACCGCCGCTTCGCGCCATGCGCTGGCTTCGCCCGCAGCGCCGCTCCCGTGCATCCATCCATGCACACGCAGCGACTGCAAGGAGTGTAGAGGCGCAGGGATGTGCAACTGCCGCGAACAGCCCAGGCCCAAATGCTGTTCATTTGGACAACGGACCATCAGGTCGTCACCCCAGCGACTGCGCGCGCTTGGAGCGCGCGCGAACAGCGAAGCTGACCCGGAGGGCGAGCGCCATGGATGGCGCGAGTAACGCTGGGATCCAATTTGACTTTATCTCGCAAATCAACAGCAAACTGGATTCCAGCTTCCGCTGGAATGACGACACTGGAGCCTGAGGCGACTACCTGAACAGCGTTGGTCCAAGCCCGCGGTCTACGCCACCGCCGCCTCGATGCGCGACTGCAACTCCGGGGTCAGGCGTGCCAGGCAATCGAGCGCGCCAAGGTTCTGCGCCAGTTGCCCGGGCTGCGTCGCGCCCAGGATCACTGTCGATACGTGCGGGTTCTTCAGGCACCACGCCAACGCCAGCGCCGCCGGCTGCTCGCCCAGCGAGCGCGCCAGCGCCACGAAGCGGTTGGCCCGTGCGAGACGCTGCGGCTCGTTCTCGATGGTGCGCCGCAGCCATTCGTAGCCGGGGGTGGCGAGACGCGAGTCGGGCGGCACGCCCTCGGCATATTTGCCGGTCAACAGACCCGACGCCAGCGGCGACCACACCGTGGTACCCAGCCCGAGTTCGGCGTACAGCTCCGCGTATTCGAGTTCCACCCGCTCGCGGTGCAGCAGGTTGTACTGCGGCTGTTCCATGCTCGGCCCGTGCAGGCCGGCGCGCTGCGCGATGCGCGCGGCCTCGCGGATCTGCGTCGCGCTCCATTCCGAAGTGCCCCAATACAACACCTTGCCCTGGCGGATCAGGGTATCCATCGCCCACACGGTTTCCTCGATCGGCGTATCCGGATCGGGGCGATGGCAGAAATAGAGGTCGAGATAGTCCACCCGCAGCCGTGCCAGCGCCTGATGACAGGCTTCGGTGACGTGCTTGCGCGACAGCCCTGCCTGAGTCGGGCGCGGATCGCTGGCGCAACCGAAGTACACCTTGCTGGATACGCAGTAGGCATCGCGCGGCAGGCGCAGATCGGCGATCGCGTCGCCCATGATCCGCTCCGCCTCGCCCTGCGCGTAGACCTCGGCGTTGTCGAAAAAATTGACCCCGGCATCGAACGCCTGCGCGATCAGCTCGCGCGCTTCGCCGCGCCCGATCCGGGTGCCGAAGGTGACCCAGGCCCCAAACGACAGCGCGGACACCTTCAACCCGGTGCGTCCCAGACGACGATATTGCATGGCGAATTTCCGACGGCGCAGTGCGGGCGCCAGTGTACCCGTGCCTGACCCGTCTGCACCGGCACCCGACGCCTTGCTCGCGAGCCGCCGGTTCCGGTGTGGCTGGAACTGCACACGGACCTTGTATCGCTTGCTCCTCCCCTTGCGGCGCACAGCATTGCAGGGGGAGGTTGGGAGGACAGTGTGGTTGGAAGTCGCGTCGCAATCGCAAGCATTCACCCCTCGCCAAACGGAACGGTCCTGCCGTGCGGCGCTTGCGTGAGCGTCCGTGCCGGCAATCGCCCCGCTGCACCGCGCCTTGCCGCACGGGCCGGCGGTGCACTACTCTGCCGGACCGCCTGGGGGGAATCGCGCCGTGATGAGTGTCCTGTTTGGTTTGCTGGGTCTGACCGTATTGCTCGGCATTGCCTGGGCGTTCTCCAACAATCGCAGCGCGGTGAACTGGCGGCTGGTGCTCACCGGGGTGTCGCTGCAAGTGGCGTTTGCCGCGCTGGTATTGCTGGTGCCGGGCGGCAAGGATGTGTTCGACATGCTCGGCAACGGCTTCGTCAAGCTGCTGAGCTACGTCGTCGCCGGTTCCAGCTTCATCTTCGGCAGCCTGATGGACTCGGAGAAGTACGGCTTCATCTTCGCGTTCCAGGTATTGCCCACCATCATCTTCTTTGCCGCGCTGATGAGCGTGCTGTATCACCTCGGAGTGATGCAGGCGGTGGTGCGGGTGATGGCTCTGGCGATCACCAAGGTGATGCAGGTATCCGGCGCCGAGACCACCAGCGTCTGCGCCAGCGTGTTCATCGGCCAGACCGAAGCGCCGCTGACGGTACGCCCCTACATCGGCAAGATGACCGAATCCGAGCTGATGACGATGATGATCGGCGGCATGGCGCACATCGCCGGCGGCGTGCTGGCCGCCTACGTTGGCATGCTGGGCGGTGGTGATCCGGTACAGCAGGCGTTCTACGCCAAGCACTTGCTGGCCGCCTCGATCATGGCGGCGCCAGCCACCATGGTGATCGCGAAACTGCTGATTCCGGAAACCGGCACCCCGCTGACGCGCGGCACCGTGCGCATGGAAATCGAGAAGACCACCAGCAACATCATCGATGCAGCCGCCTCGGGCGCTGCCGACGGTTTACGGCTGGCGCTCAACATCGGCGCGATGCTGCTGGCCTTCATCGCGCTGATCGCGCTGATCAACGGCCCGTTGACCTGGGTCGGCGAGGCCACCGGGCTGGCGCAATGGCTGGGGCGGCCAACCGATCTCGCCACGCTGCTTGGCTATGTGCTGGCGCCGATCGCCTGGGTGATCGGAGTGCCCTGGGTCGACGCCACCACAGTCGGCGGCCTGATCGGCCAGAAGATCGTGATCAACGAGTTCGTGGCCTATCTGCAACTGGCCGACATCGTCAACGGCAAAGTGGCGGGAGTGGCGCTGAGCGAGAAGGGCACGTTGATCGCCACTTACGCGCTGTGCGGCTTCGCCAACTTCAGTTCGATCGCAATCCAGATCGGCGGCATCGGCGGGCTGGCGCCGGAGCGGCGCGCGGATCTGGCGCGACTGGGCCTGCGTGCGGTGCTGGGCGGTTCGCTGGCGACCTTCATGACCGCCACCATCGCCGGTGTGCTGACCAGCTTGTAGAAGCGCCCGGCTGCGCATGGCGGCTACACTAAGTCGCTATGCGTATCGGCCCCTACCTGATCGATCCACCCGTGGTGCTGGCGCCGATGGCCGGCGTCACCGACAAGCCGTTCCGCCTGTTGTGCAAGCGGCTCGGTGCCGGGCTCGCGGTATCGGAGATGACCACCTCCGATCCGCGCCTGTGGAAGACCCGCAAATCGCAGGCACGCATGGATCACGCCGGCGAGCCCGAGCCGATCAGCGTGCAGATCGCCGGCACCGATCCGCAGACACTGGCGGAAGCCGCGCGCTTCAACGTCGATCATGGCGCCCAGATCATCGACATCAACATGGGCTGCCCCGCCAAGAAGGTCTGCAACGCCTGGGCCGGCTCGGCGCTGATGCGCGACGAAGCGCTGGTTGCCCGCATCCTCGCCGCCGTGGTCGCGGCGGTATCGGTGCCGGTCACGCTGAAGATGCGCACCGGCTGGAATGCTGACAACCGCAACGCACCGCGCGTCGCCCGCATCGCTGAGGATTGCGGCATCGCCGCCCTCGCCATCCACGGCCGCACCCGCGACCAGCAATACACCGGCGCCGCCGAGTACGACACCATCGCGCAGATCAAGTCGCAGATCCGCATCCCGCTGATGGTCAATGGCGACATCGACAGCCCCGCCAAGGCGCTACAGGTACTGCGCCACACCGGCGCCGATGCGGTGATGATCGGCCGCGCCGCGCAAGGCCGGCCGTGGATCTTCCGCGAGATCGCGCACACCCTGCGCACCGGCGAAGCGTTGGCGCCGCCATCACTGGAGGAAATCCGCGCCATCCTGCTCGCCCACCTCGACCACCTGCACGACTTCTACGGCGAACCCCAAGGCGTGCGCATCGCCCGCAAGCACCTGGGCTGGTACGCCAGGGACCGCTCCGAAAACGCGGCATTTCGCGCCGTGGTCAATGCCGCCGAGAGCGGCGCTGCGCAGCGGTTGCTTACTGAGGACTATTTCGATCGGCTCGCCGCAGCGTAATCCAGGACCACATGATGCAAAACGCAGTATTCGCGTCCTGGTTTTTCACCCGCCAGCACATGCACCCGACATCGTCCTGCGCTATCATGCGCGTTTCCATCGTTCCATCCGAATCAAAGGATATAAGCCCGCGATGAGCAGCTTCCTGTTTACCTCCGAATCCGTCTCCGAAGGCCACCCGGACAAGGTCGCGGATCAGATTTCCGATGCCGTGCTCGATGCCATCCTGGCGCAGGACAAGCGCGCGCGCGTGGCCTGCGAGACCATGATCAAGACCGGCGTCGCGATCGTCGCGGGTGAGATCACCACCAGCGCGTGGGTGGATCTGGAAGCGCTGGTGCGCAAGGTCATCACCGACATCGGCTACGACAGCTCCACCGTCGGTTTCGACGGCGCCACCTGCGGCGTGCTCAACCTGATCGGCAAGCAGTCGCCCGACATCAATCAGGGCGTGGATCGCAAGAAGCCGGAAGAACAGGGCGCTGGCGACCAGGGCCTGATGTTCGGCTACGCCACCAATGAAACCAAGGTGATGATGCCGGCGGCGATCCATCTGTCGCATCGCCTGGTCGAGCAGCAGGCCAAGGTGCGCAAGAAGGGCAAGTTGCCGTGGCTGCGTCCGGACGCCAAGAGCCAGGTCACCCTGCGCTACGACAACGGCAAGGCGGTGGCGATCGATGCGGTGGTGCTGTCCACCCAGCACGACCCCGACGTCAAGCACAAGGACCTGATCGAGGCGGTGCGCGAGCACGTCCTCAAGCCGGTGCTGCCGGAGAAGTGGCTGCACAAGGGCACCAAGTACCACATCAACCCGACCGGCAAGTTCGTGATCGGCGGGCCGGTGGGCGATTGCGGCCTGACCGGCCGCAAGATCATCGTCGACACCTACGGCGGCTGGGCCCGCCACGGCGGCGGCGCGTTCTCCGGCAAGGATCCGTCGAAGGTCGATCGTTCGGCCGCCTATGCCGCGCGCTACGTCGCCAAGAACGTGGTTGCCGCCGGCCTCGCCGACCGCTGCGAGGTACAGGTCAGCTACGCCATCGGCGTGGCCGAGCCGACTTCGATCTCGGTCACCACCTTCGGCACCGGCAAGCTTGCCGACCACGAGATCGAGAAGCTGATCCGCCACCACTTCGACCTGCGCCCGTACGGCATCATCCAGATGCTCGACCTGATCCACCCGATGTATCAGCAGACCGCGGCGTACGGCCACTTCGGTCGCAAGCCCGAAGCGATCAGCTACTCCGACGGCGCCGGCAAGGTACAGCAGGCCACTGCGTTTTCGTGGGAGCGCACCGATCGTGCCGAAGCGCTGCGCGACGATGCCAAGCTGAAATAAGACGCGCGTATCGCGTGATGTAGCACAACGGGCCGCGCAAGCGGCCCGTTGCGTTTCGGCCGTCGCCCTCACCGCTACCGCGCTGCCGCCTCACTCGCGGGTACCGTACGTGGGCGATCCTTGGCATCCAGACGCAGAAACGGTGCAATACGCTCGACCCACAGCGCATAACCGGCCGCATTGAGATGCAAGCCGTCCGCACCGAACAAGTCGGCACGGGGCTGACCGGCGGCATCGAGCATCGGTGTGAACACGTCGATGAAATCGACTGCCTGTCCACCCGCCGCCAGCGCGCGAATGCGCTGGTTGGCCTCGCGTGCGGCATCGATCAGATGGGCGCGCGCCGGGCTGGGCTTGATCGCGATGTACGCGATGGGCGTACCGGGCAGCAACTCGCGCAAGCGCCGCACCAACAGCGCGTAATCCGCTGCGACCTGCTCGGGTGTCAGCCCGTCGGCGAGGTCGTTGTCGCCGGCATAGATCACCACCTGGCGCGGCCGGTACGGCGCAACGATGCGATCCGCCAGTCGCGCCGCATCGGCCAGCCGGGAGCCGCCAAACCCGCGGTTGATGGTGGGCACCTGCGGAAAGTCGCGCGCCAGCTCCGGCCACAGGCGAATCGACGAACTGCCGACGAACAACACCGCATTGTCGGGCGGCGGTTGCTGTCGATCCGTTGCCACAAAGCGGTCGAGATCGGCCTGCCATGGCTCCTGCGCACGCACCGGCATCGGCACAGTGGCAGCCGCCAGCGCCCATCCCAGCGCCGCGATCCATCCCAGGGCGACCTGCAACGGACGCATCAGCGTGTCGACTCCGGGCAACTGCGCCGGCACTGCCTGCAGCGCAATGCCGTCACGGATGCCGACACACTCGCGTCCCGCACGACGGTGCTGACCGAGTGTGGGAATGGGGTCGCGCACGGGCTCATGCAGACATCCTATACCACCACGACGCTCCGCCTTTGTGCGCCGGACGACACTGGCACACCCCGACCAGGGGCAGCGACGCAGGCGCCGCGTTGCGATTCCGGCAGTGCAGATTTACAGCGCTGTCATGTTCGATCTACCATGGCCCGCCGCGTCGACGATGGCGGTGCCAAAGGGCCGGCACGCCGCCCGCGCGACCGGCCACAGTACGGCGTTCGGGGATCGAGCGGCGAATGCGTTGTCGGAATGACAGGACAATACGGCTGTCCGCCCGACAAAAAAGTCGCCCCCGCACACCGCAGCGCCCTGCCCGGCACCAGCAGATTCCGGGTGCACCCGACGCAGGCAATGCCCTGCGCAAGCTGTCGAGGAGACATCGTGGCACAGAACTCCAAAAACACGCGCTCGACGGGAGAGGTCACGATCGCCGAGGTCGCGGCGATGGCGGGCGTCTCGATCAAGACGGTGTCGCGGGTGCTGAATCGCGAACCGAACGTCCGCCAGGCCACCCAGGAGCGCGTGCGGGAGGCGGTCAAGAAGCTCGACTACCTACCCAACCTGTCGGCCCGCGGACTGGCCGGCCGTCGCTCGTACATGGTGGGACTGGTCTATCACAACCCCAGCCCGAACTATCTGTTCCATGTCCTGTCCGGCCTGCTCGAAGCCTGCGAGGAAGCGCATTACGGTCTGGCGATGCACCTGGGCGCACCGGACCAGCCCGATCTGGTGCGCCGGGTCAAGGATTTCGCCCGGCAGTCGCGACTGGACGGGATGATCCTGATGCCGCCGGTTGGCGATGTGTCGGTGTTGCTGGATGCGCTGGAAGAACTGGACCTTCCGTTCGTGCGCCTGGCGCCGCTGGACGGACGCCCCGGGCTGGGCGTGTCGATCGACGACCGCCGCGCTGCCAGTCAGGTCGTCGAGCACCTACTGGCGCTCGGGCATCGTCGCATCGGCTTTGTCGCGGGCGATCCGACCCACGGCGCCAGCCGCGCCCGCCACGACGGCTATCGGCAGGCGCTGGAACGGGCAGGCATCGCGCCGGAGCCGGAGTTGATGGCCCAAGGTTATTTCACTTTCGAATCCGGGATCGCCGCGGGCACCTACTTTTGCGGCATGACGCAGCCGCCCACCGCCGTGTTTGCCAGCAACGATGAAATGGCGGCGGGTGTGCTGCAAGTCGCCCACGAGAATAGACTGGACGTGCCGGCCGACCTCTCCATCGTCGGCTTCGACGACACTCCGGTATCGCGCGCAGTCTGGCCCGCCATGACCACCGTGCATCAACCGATCTTCCACATGACCAAGCGCGCCACCGAGATGCTGTTCGAAGCGATCGGGGACGGCAACGGCAATGGCGAATCCGACAGCGTGCCTCGTCCGCAACTGCAGATATTCGATGCGCCGCTGATCAAGCGGCACACCACGGCGCCTCCGCGTCAGGGCACTCCCGCCGGCAAGGCCGCAGGCAGTCGCGCCCACCGCTGACGCGCCATCGCCGCCCCCGTGGCGCCACGCGCTTACGCCTACGCTCACCGCAACCAATTGACAGAAAAGAGATTTCGTGAGCCCCGGCAGGCGTTACTTCAATTTGCTGCACTGCAAATTGTCAGCGCTGTCATTTCTCGCTATGGTTTGATTCGACACGGTCCCTGCAGTTCGCCGCAGCCGGACCAGGGAAAGGCCCGCGGCCGGGAACCGCAGGTCTCCTCCGCATCTCCTGGAAACCGCGACCATGACGCCATCGAGCAGGTCTGCCATCGCTTCGCGCCAATACGGCGATCGCGCGCCGTCCGGTCATTCCGGGGCGCGGTCCGCGCGCAACGTGCCGGCACATGCCACCGCGCGCCGCCGCCGAGCGCCTGCGGCGCGGCGTCACCCCGATAAAACACTGCTCCGGTTGCTTGCACAGCCGGCGGTCGAACAGCGCGGTCCTGGGGCCGCGCTGCCTGATGGCTCTTCATCACCCAATGGGAGGGTACCGTGGCAAGCGATCACCAACTGAGGCGCCGGTCCGTACCGGCAACGGATGCAATCTTGCGCAAGAGCTGTCTCGCGGTTGCGTGCAGCCTGGCGCTCTATGCGGGAGCGGCGTCGGCGCAGGATGCGCAGGCGGTGCAGGACGCGAACACCGATCCGTCGGCGCAGACGAGCGACGAGACAACGGCTGCGAAGGACAAGCAGGAGGCGGCCGAGGCCGGCCGCACCGACGCCACCCGGCTCGATGAGGTGCGCGTCACCGGCATTCGCCACGCCGTCGTCAAGTCGATGGAACTCAAGCGCGAGTCCAATTCCATCGTCGAGGTGATCTCGGCCGAAGACATCGGCAAGCTGCCCGACATCAGCATCGGCGAATCGCTGGCGCGCGTGCCCGGCCTGGCCGCACAACGTACCGATGGCCGCGCCCAGGTGATCGCAATCCGCGGCCTGTCGCCGGATTTCGCCGGCACGCTGCTCAACGGTCGCGAACAGGTCAGCGCCGGCGACAACCGCGGCGTCGAGTTCGATCAATACCCGTCCGAACTGATCAACGGCGTCACCATCTACAAGACTCCCGATGCCGCCCTGATTGGTCAGGGCGTGTCCGGCACCATCGACCTACACACCGTGCGTCCGCTGGCTGTCGGCGAACGCCGCGTGGTGGTCAACGCGCGCGGCGAGAGCACCTCGTTCGGCAAGCTCAACGACGGCTCGGACTCCACCGGCTATCGTGCCAGCGCGTCCTACATCGACCAGTTTGCCGACGACACCATCGGCGTCGCGCTCGGCTACGCGCACCTGGACTCGCCACTCCAGGAAAAACACTACAAGTCCTGGTGGTGGGCCGACACCGGCGCCTTCGGAGCGCCGATCACAGGGCAGCCCGAGAACACCGTGGCACTGATGGGCGCCGAGGCCTGGGCGCGCTCGCGCGACCAGAAGCGCGACGGTCTGATGGCGGTGCTCGAATACAAGCCCGACGACAACCTGCACAGCGTGCTCGATCTGTACTACTCCAAGTTCGACCAGACCGAAACCATGCGCGGCATCATGTGGCCACAGGACCCCTGGACCGGCAACAACGTGTTCCTGACGGATGCACAGACCACACCGGCCGGCAACGTCGACATCGTTACCGGCGGTACCATCCACAACATCGAGCCGATCGTGCGCAACGATTCCAACACGCGCGAGGACGATCTGTATTCGGCAGGCTGGAACACCACGTACAACGTCGATCAATGGACCGCCACCGCCGACCTGAGCTACTCCAAGTCCAAGCGCAGGCAATCGAATCTGGAGACCTATGCTGGGCTGGCCGGCCTTTCCGCATTCGGCTTCGACCTGCCGGTCGGGCCGGGCTTCCCGACCTTCGACATTGGAACCGCGGATTTCACCGATCCCGCCAGCGTATTGCTGAGCGATCCGGCCGGCTGGGGCCGCGACGGACGCCTGGAGAATCCGCGCCAGACCGATGAGATCAAGGCAGCCCGTCTGCAACTGCGTCGCGAGTTTCTGTCCGGCCCGTTCAGCGGCGTCGACATCGGCTACAACTACACCGAGCGCGACAAGAAGAAGACCTCGACGGTGTTCTTCGCCAATCTGCTCAACGGCCGCACCCCGGTATCGCTGGCGCCCGGCGACGTGCTCGACCCGACCGGACTCGGCTTCGTCGGCATCCCCGGCGTGCTGGCGTACGACGCGCAGGCGGCTCTGGGCACGTACTACACGCTGGTCCAGAACCTCAGTTCGGACGACTTGAAGAAAGACTTCACCGTCTCCGAAAAGATCAACACCGGGTACCTGAAGCTGGACATCGACACCTCCCTCACCGATGCCATCTCGATGCGGGGAAACATCGGTGCGCAACTGGTGCATAGCGATCAGTCCTCCACTGGGTTCAACATCGACAGTGCCAGCGGCGGCGTGGTCGGCGATCTGAAGCGCGGCGACAAGTACACCGACGTGCTGCCC
This sequence comes from Lysobacteraceae bacterium, assembly GCA_033765245.1. Taxonomy (GTDB): domain Bacteria; phylum Pseudomonadota; class Gammaproteobacteria; order Xanthomonadales; family Xanthomonadaceae. Next base: position 3,234 of record JANRIF010000347.1, on the reverse strand, counting down.
AGCCTGAATCTGGTGATCGATTACGGCGACGGCTGGCTGTCGCGCCTCGGCGCGGCCAAGACGTTGACGCGCCCACGCATCGACGACCTGCGCGCAGCCGCCTCGGCGGGGGTCAACCAGTCCCATGAGTGGAATGGCAGCGGCGGCAACCCCGAGCTGCAACCGTGGCGCGCCGACTCGCTGGACCTGTCGATCGAGAAATATTTCGGTGAGGCCAGCTATGTCGCGGTAGCAGGGTTCTACAAGAACCTGAAGAGCTACGTGTTTACACAGACGCTGCCGTTCGACTTTACCGGCTTCGTGAATACCGACAACACGAATGTCCCTGTATCCAACATCGGCCAGTTCAGTCGACCGGCGAACGGCAAGGGCGGCTGGCTGCGCGGCGGCGAGTTCAGCACCGCACTGTCGGGCGATCTGTTCGCGACGGCGCTGAGCGGCTTCGGCCTGCAGTTCAGCACGTCGTACACCGATAGCTCGATCCAGCCCGAAGGGCCGGGCAGCAACGAGAACCTCACCCTGCCCGGGCTTTCCAAGTGGGTCGCCAGCGGCACCGTGTACTTCGAGAAGTCCGGATTCTCGGCGCGCTTCGGCCATCGCTATCGTTCCAGCTTCCGCGGCGAGATTACCCAGCAGTTCGCGCAACGCACCTTCACCCGCGTATTGGCGGATCGCCAGAGCGATCTGCAGTTCAGCTACGCCTTCCCGAAGACGTCGTCTCTGGACGGGCTCACTGCGCTGGTGCAGATCAACAACCTGACCAACTCGGCGTTCAAGACTCGACAGGACGGCAACTTCCAGGGTGGTGGTCCATCGGCGCCGCTGGAATACAACAAGTACGGGCGGCAGGTGCTGTTCGGTTTCACCTACACGTTCTGATGCAGTTGCCCCCGCCGGCAAGGGGTCGGTACCGACCCTTGCCGGCGTATTTTTTTGACGCCATCGGCCCGCATGCGACCGGCGATTGTCTGGCGCGGAGACTGGCATGATGGCGTATCACCGGAGGATCGCGATGACGACACGATCGAGCTTGCTGACGGGCCTGTGTGCGCTGGCGGTGCTGAGCGGCTGCGGGCATCAAGCCGCACCATCGGCTGCCGACAGCGCAACGGCACCCGCCGCGGACGACACCCTGGCCGATTGGCCGCGCATCGAGAGCGCGGTGAAGTCCGATCCGGCACTGGAAGCACGGGTGCGCGAGATCGTGACCAGCATGAGTCTGGCGCAGAAGATCGGGCAGATGACCCAGGCCGAAATCAAATCGATCTCGCCGGAACAGGTATCGCAGTATTACATCGGCTCGGTGCTCAACGGTGGCGGCTCCTGGCCCGGCGGCAACAAGCACGCCAGCGTGCAGGATTGGCTGGATCTGGCCGAGCGCTACCGCGAAGCGTCGATGGCGAGCGATGCCGCGATGCCGGTGCCGATCCTCTGGGGCACCGATGCCGTGCACGGCCACGGCAACGTTTTCGGCGCGACCCTGTTCCCCCACAACATCGGCTTGGGTGCGGCGCACGATCCGGAGCTGGTGCAGCGGATCGGTGCGGCCACCGCGCAGGCGGTGCGAGCCACCGGCATCGACTGGGTGTTCGCCCCTACCCTCGCCGTGGTGCAGAACGCGCGCTGGGGCCGCAGCTATGAGAGCTTCGCCGCCGACGGCGCGCTGGTGCGCGATTACGCACGCGCCTACGTGAGCGGCATGCAGGGCGCGTTCGGCGATGCCAACACGCTCGCCACCGCCAAGCATTTCATCGGCGACGGCGCCACCGACGGCGGCAAGGACCAGGGCAATGCGCTGGTCAGTCGGCACGAGATGATCAACCGCCACGCCGCCGGTTACTACGGCGCCATCGAGGCGGGCGTGCAAACCGTGATGGCGTCGTACAACAGTTGGCACGACGTCGGCGCGGGCGTGGACTACGGCAAGATGCACGGCGCCAAAGCGCTGCTGAGCGACGCGCTGAAGGAGAAGATCGGGTTCGACGGCTTTGTGGTGTCGGACTGGAACGCGATCGGCCAGTTGCCCGGCTGCAGCAACGCCAGTTGCCCGCAGGCGATCAATGCCGGCATCGACATGGTGATGGTGCCGGACGACTGGCAGGCCTTCATCGCCAACACGATGCAACAGGTGCAGCAAGGCAGCATCCCGATGGCGCGGATCGACGATGCGGTGAGCCGCATCGTCCGGGTCAAGCTGCGCGCCGGGTTGTTCGACAAGTCTCCCGCGCAACGCACGCACGCTGGCGATGTGCGCCAGTTGCAGGCGCCCGAACTGGCGCGACAGGCCGTGCGCGAATCGCTGGTACTGCTCAAGAACAACCGCGCGGCGCTACCGCTGATGCCGGGGAAACACATCCTGGTGGTTGGCAAGAACGCCGATCGCGTCGCCAATCAGGCTGGCGGTTGGTCGCTCACCTGGCAGGGCACCGACAACGACAACTCCGACTATCCGAACGCCGACAGCATCCTCGCCGGAATCCGCGAAGCCGCCGGCGCCGCCAACGTGGTGTACAGCGAAACCGCGCAAGGCGTGAATGCCAGTGACTTCGACGCGGTGGTGGCGGTGCTGGGCGAAACGCCCTATGCCGAAACCAGCGGCGACATCATCGCCTCCGCTACCCTGCGCCACAGCGCGCGCTATCCCGAGGACCTGGCGGTGCTCGATGCGGTGATCGGGCACCGGGCGCCAGTGATCGCGGTGTTCCTGTCCGGGCGTCCGCTGTACGTCAACGACCTGCTCAACCGCTCGACCGCGTTCGTCGCGGCATGGCTGCCCGGCACTGCCGGCAAGGGCGTCGCCGACGTACTGTTCGGCAACGCCGACGGCACGCCGCGCGTCGATTTTCGCGGCAGTCTGACCTTCGCGTGGCCGGCAACGCCCTGTCCCGACCGCGCCGACGCCGACGGCGCGTTACCGCCGCCGCTGTTCGCGGTCGGCTACGGCCTGCGCTACGGCGACAACGAGCCGCTGGCGGAACTGCCCACCCATGCCGACGTCCAGGAATGCGCATCGGCGTCGAGCCTGCCAATCTTCCGTACCGCCGACGTGGCGCCATTCGCGTTTTACGTCGCCGATGCCTCTGGCACCGAGCGCGCGGTCGGCTCCGACCTCAACGCCGCGTTCGACTGGCCCGAGCGCGAACCGGCGCTGCGCCTGCGCACGGTGCAGGTCAACACCCAGCAGGATGCCAAGCAAGTCACCTGGATCGGCGCCGGCCGGCTGTTCGCGCGCAG
>JANRIF010000345.1:0-10291 GCA_033765245.1 Lysobacteraceae bacterium | reverse complement strand
TCGGTGCGCGCCTGCCCTTCCTTGAGTTCGAAATGGCCGCGCAGGCTGTTGAAGGCAAGGCCGTCGCCGAAGATGTCGCTGAAATCCAGCAACAGCCGACGCGGTATCTGGGTGATGCTGATCAGCCCCAGCATGCGCCCGGCGCCGGGCTCGACGTCGACGATGCGACCGGCGCCGACGTCCAGGTCGAGGGTGCCGTCGAGCAATCGCATGTCGAACGCCACCGGCGATCCGGGCCAACTGCCGGCCATCGCGACCCGGGTCTTGCCGCCGTGGATGACGCCGGTGAATCCCAGCGCATCGAGCATCCGCCCCAGATCGTCGCCACGAAATTCCAGCGCAAAGCGCGAGCGCGACGCCCCGTCCATGCGCGTCCAGTCGCCGCTGGCGGTGAGTACCTGGCCGGGATGGCGGGTCTCCAACCGCTCCACGTGCATGCCCTCGGGGGTGGGGTAAGCCTTGAGCACGGCGCGACCGAGCTGGGATGCGCCGAAACGCAGGTCGTCGATGACGAAATCCAGCGGTGGCATCGCCAGCGGATCGGCGCTCGCGCCGTTGTCCTGCGACGGCCGCGAGGCGGGCCAGTACAGCCGCTCGAAACGGCCGTGCAGCGGCGTGGGCAACGTACCCGGCACGTCCAGCACGCCGCGGATGTCGTCGCCATCGAAGCGCACCTGCACGCCGTCGCTGGCGCGATGCAATTGCACCCGGGTTTCGCCCAACGCACGATCGAGTAGATCGAGTTGCTCGGCCAGCAGATCGACCTGCTCGACCGCGCCGCGATCATCGCCCCGACTGCCCTCGCCCGCTCCGGCGCCGGCAGCGAAACTCGCCCAGCCCGCCACGTCCAGCACCGGCACGTTGCCCACTACGCTCAGGCCCTTGGTGGCGGTGAGAGCATCGTCGGCACGACCGAACGCCAGCGTGCCGTGGAGGCGATCATCGTCGCCGGCACGCGCACGCAACCGCATCAAGCCGCCCAGTTGCACCTGCAACTCGCCATCGGCCAGCGGCAGCGGCGTGCGAATCTCCAGCGGCAGCGCCTGTTCGGCGTCCTTGCGCAGCGGCGGCGGCAGCGACAGCGCGGTGCCCACCAGGTCGCTGCTTAGATGCAGCAGCGCCGGGCCGTCGTCGTCCGGTGATTGACTGGCGCCACCGGAGACAGGGGGCTGGGAGCGACCGACGTCCATGGATGGACTAGTGTCGCGGGAGGCAGGAAGCCGGGAGCGACCGCGCGGCACGTTGATCGAGAGGTTCCATTCGGACTGCCCGCGCAACACCGGCCGCAGCCAGTCCACCGCCGGATAGTGATCGATCAGGGTGTCGGCGCTCATGCGGCCATGCAATGACACTTCCAGTACCGAGCCGGGGTCGGCGGTGAAATCTCCGACCGCCACGCTCAGGCTGCCTATGTTGTCGCCCACCGGCACGCTCAGTGCGTCGGCCAGCAAGCCGTGGTCGGTGAAACGGATGCGGCCGTCGGCGCTGGCGAAAGCCACGTTCCAGCGGCTGTCCGCCAGCGGCGCGCGGATCAGATCAATCGTGCCCTGGATGTGTTGCTCGCCCGCACCTTCCTTGAGCGGCTGCTGCATGTTCATCGCCAACCGCGCCTTGCCGCCGAGACTGAGGCCGCTGATCGCCGAGCCGAATCGCTGGTTGAGCGGGCTGGTGCGCACCAGCGACAGCAACTGGGCGCCGGCGCCGGTGCCGCTCAGGTCCAATTGCAGAAGTCCCTGGCGAAAATCGTCGATGCGCCCGTCGAGCGCGTCGATCTCGATCCCAAGCACCCGCGCCGCTCCATGCATGGAAAAGCTGTCGCCGCTGAAGCGCGCCTCGCCGCCCAGTGCCTCGCCCACCGGCCAGTCGGGGTGATAGGCCAGGGTGATGCCTGCCAATTGCAGGCGCGCGTCGAAACGGCCTTGCAACTCGCGGTAGGGGAATCCCTGCAGCGGGCCGGCGACGATCACCTCGCCGCCTTCGATGCGGCCGTCGACCAGACCGCGATTGAGCCACTCCACCGCATTGGGCGACATGTCGTTGAGCAACCAGAAGCGCTTGGCCGCGACGATCGGCGCGCTGCCCAGGGTCAACGCCAGGTCCATGCGCGGCGGCGCGGCGTCCGGCAAGGCAAAGCGGACCTGTCCGTCGAGACGGATCTCCTCGGCTCGCAGCGCAAAATCGGGGCTCTCCAGTTGCCAGCCCTCGGCGTCGCGCCAAGCGACCACGCGCCCGCCCAGGCTGCCGTGAATCGGCGCGATGAATCCCTCGGGCCAGTCGAACACGAAAGCGGACATGTCGGGCTCGAAGGTCAACGACTCGCCCTGCATCTCGATGCGACCGCCGATGCCCTCGACGCCTGGCCGCCCGGGCGCCGCCAACCAACCCACGTTCTGCAATTGCACGTGAGCCGCCAGATTGCCATCGGCACTGCGCGAGACGCCCAGCCCGAGTGCGGTGCCGTGCGGCACGGCGCTGTACAGCCAATGCCGCAAGCCGTCCGGCAGGGCGTCGCTGAGCGCCAGCAGCGAGGCCACCGTGCGCAGGTTGGCGCTCGGAATCCGCGCATCGAATTCGCCGGCGTGCGCGCTCGTCAACGCAGGCGCTCCGCCATCGACACGCAGCCCATCCAACACCGCATCGTCGCGACCATCCTGCAGGCGCAGGCGCGGAATTCGCAGGCGCCAGCGCGGGCCATCGGCAGACCACAGCAGATCGCCCTGCACGCGATCGAGACCGAAGCGCGGTTCGACCGCACCATCTTCCAACGCGATCGGCACGCGTCCGCGCAGCGCGAACGTGCGCAGGTCCAGCCGCGCCCGTACCTGCTCGATCTGGTGCTGGCGCAGGGTGGCCCAGATCGACAACTCGCCCTCGCCGCCGCGTACCTCCACCCCCGCCACCGCCAGCACCGGTGCCCACGGCGCAAGATCGAGTTGATCGCCACCGACGAACACGCGGCCATCGCCGCCATGGCGTGCCAAGTCCAGCACCGCCGTCACTGGCGGCGCCTCGCCGATCCATGCATTGACCCCGGCGCGCACGCGCCGTGCGCCGACGCGCACTCGCACGTTCACGCGCGGCACGGTGAAATCGATGCCCAGATCGGGCGCATCGACGCGCAGCGCGGCATCCACCAGTTGCAGTTCACCCAGCCCCTGCAGAACGTCGAGCGGATCGGAAGCCGTTGTCTGGCCGCCGGCCAGGCCGTTGACTTGCCAGCGTCCGTCGGCGTCGCGTGCCAGTCGCAGATTGGTGCCGCTGAGCCGCAGTTCGGTCAACGGCATGCCCGGGATCAGGCCCGAATAGACCGACACCAGCAATTGCGCCTGCGCGATGGTGAGCCCTGCCCCCGGTGCGCCGACGTGCAGGCCGCGCAGCGTCAACAACGGGCCGCGCCGCGTCCACGTGGCGTCGGCGCTGGCGAGTTGAATGGGCTGGCCCGACTGCGCGCTCAACCAGGCGGCGATGCGCTGCGGCTCGCGCTGCACCAGCGGCAGCAGTTGGCTGGCGATGCCGACCACTGTGGCCGCCAACACCACCAGCACCGCCAGCGCATACGCCAGCCAACGCCGGGCATGGCGCAGGCGCCGATGCCAGTGGCCCGACGCGCTCACGCGCACCGCCGGCGGCTGCCGCCGATCAACCGCTTGTCAGAGCAGCACCACATCGAACTGTTCCTGGCTGTATTGCTCGTCGGCCTGAAAGCGGATGCTCTTGCCAAGGAACTCTTCCAATTCGGCGACCGCCGCAGACTCCTCGTCGAGGATCTTGTTGACCACGCCGGGCGAGGCCATCACCAGCAGCCGCGAGGCGTCGAACTGGCGCACCGCGCGGGTGATCTCGCGGAAGATCTCGTAGGTCACGGTATCGGCGGTCTTGATCTTGCCGCGCCCGCCGCAGGCCGGGCACGGTTCGCACAACTGCCGTTCCAGGCTCTCGGTGGTGCGCTTGCGGGTCATCTCCACCAACCCCAACGGCGAGAAGTCGTACACCGTGGTCTTGGCATGATCGCGCGCCAGCGCCTTCTCCAGCGTGCGCAGCACCTGGCGGCGGTGTTCCTCGTCGGTCATGTCGATGAAATCGATGATGATGATGCCGCCCAGGTTGCGCAGTCGCAGTTGTCGTGCCGCCGCCTGCGCCGCCTCGAGGTTGGTCCGGTACACGGTTTCCTCGAGATTGCGCTGGCCCAGGAACGAGCCGGTATTGACGTCCACCGTGGTCATCGCCTCGGTCTGATCGAACACCAGATAGCCTCCCGATTTCAGCGGCACCTGCCGGCTCAACGCGCGCTGGATTTCGTCCTCGACGCCGTACAGATCGAAGATCGGCCGCTCGCCCGGATAATGCTCCAGCCGCTCGACCCAATCGGGCATGAACTGCGCGGTGAACTGCTGCATCTTGTCGAAGGTCTCGCGCGAGTCCACCCGCACCTTGTCGACTCCCTTGCGCGCCAGATCGCGCACCGCGCGCAGCGGCAACGACAGATCCTCGTAGATGCACTTGCCCACCGCGGTGGTGCGCATGGCCGCCTGGATCAAGGTCCAGGCGCGACCCAGATAGGCCAGGTCCTCGGCGATCAGGTCGGCGCCCTGGCCGTCGGCATTGGTGCGCACGATGTAGCCCATCGAGGCCTCGCCGGCGTGTTCACTGACGATCGCCTTGAGCCGGTTGCGCTCCTCCTCGTCCTCGATGCGGGTCGAAACGCCCAATACCCGCGAGTACGGCAACAGCACCAGGAAGCGCGACGGGATCGACAACTGCGTGGTGAGACGCGCGCCCTTGCTGCCGATCGGGTCCTTGAGCACCTGCACCACCACTTCCTGGCCCTCGTGGACCAGTTCGCCGATCGCCGGAGTGGGCGCCGCGGTGTCGTCGGGCTCGCCCACCACCGCCGAAACCGACGGCGCCCGCACGATGTCGGAGGCGTGCAGGAACGCCGCCCGCGCCAGTCCGATGTCGACAAAGGCGGCCTGCATCCCTGGCATCACCCGCTGCACCCGGCCCTTGTAGATGTTGCCGACGTAGCCACGCCGCGCGGAGCGCTCGATCTGCACTTCCTGCAGTACACCGTTCTCGACCACCGACACGCGAGTCTCGCGCGGGGTGACGTTGATCAGGATCTCCTCGCTCACGATGACCACCCTCGTCCGGTGGCGGCCTTGCGCCCGGTCGGCGTCATGCCGACCATCCGGCCGCGCGCAGCAGCCCATGGGTTTCGTACAGCGGCAGCCCCATCACGCTGGAGTGGCTACCCGACAGATGACTGACGAACGTGGCGGCGCGTCCCTGGATGGCATACGCCCCGGCCTTGCCGAAGCACTCGCCGGTGGCGACATAGGCGTCGATCTCGGCGCGACTCAGCGGCGCGAAAGTGACCTGGGTGAGGCAGGCGGCATGCAGTTCCTGCCCAGCAGTGAGCAGCCACACCACCGAAATCACCTGATGACTACGCCCCGCCAACCGCGCCAGCATGGCGGCCGCGTCGGCGGCGTCGGCGGGCTTGCCGAACACCTCGTCGTCCAGCACCACCTCGGTATCGGCGCCCAGCACCATGGCGCCGGCGCGGCCGGCCACCTGCAGCAGGCCAGCCCCCGCCTTTTCGCGGGCCACCCGGCTGACGTAGTCCAGTGGCGGCTCTCCCGGCTGGCGTTGCTCGGGGACATCGATGTCGAGGGTATCGAACGGTACGCCGATCAGCGTAAGCAGTTCGCGGCGGCGCGGCGATTGCGAGGCGAGAAAGATCATGTGCGCAGGATACCCGTTGCAGGCTTGCAACGGGCTGAAGCAAGGCGGGTCGATGCGCGGTTCGGAAGCCTGCCCCGGGCGACTCAAGCCCTGTGGTAGGGGTGGTTGGCCAGCAGGCTGGCGGCGCGATACAACTGCTCGGCCACCACCAGCCGTACCAGCATGTGCGGCAAGGTCAGCGGCCCCAGCGACCAACGCTCGGCCGCAGCGGCCAGCGGCTCCGGCGCGTGTCCGTCGGGGCCGCCGATCAGCAAGGCGAGGTCGCGGCCCTGGGCGCGCCAGAAAGCGAGCCGTTCGGCCAGGCGCTCGGAGCTGTAGGCGCTGCCACTGCCGTCGAGCGCCACCACCAGCGCGCCCTTGGGGACGGCGGCGAGCACGCGCTGGCCCTCGTCGGCCATTGCGCGCAACGGGTCGAGGCCCTTGCCGCGACGCCCCGGCGCCACTTCCTGCAGTTCCAGTGGCAACCAGTGCACCAGGCGCTTCTGGTATTCGGCAAACCCCTGCGCCACCCACACCGGCGCGCGCTCACCCACGGCGATCAGGCGCGCCTTCATGGCTCGGGCTCAGCGCGTCTCAGCGATGTCCACGCGCTCGGTGTCGTCGCCCGGCGGCTGGTCGCCGACGGTCCACAGGCGTTCCAGCGCGTAAAACTCGCGCACGCGCGGCAGCATCACGTGGACGATCACGTCGCCCAGGTCCACCAGCACCCATTCAGCCTCGCGCTCGCCTTCCACGCCAAGCGGCATCGCACCCGCACGCTTGGCGTGCTGCACCACTTCGTCGGCGATCGATTTCACATGGCGGGTGGAGGTGCCGGAGGCGACCACCAGGTAGTCGGCGATGCTGGTCTTGCCGCGCACGTCGATCTGGATGACGTCCTTGGCCTTGATCTCATCCAGCGCGCTCTGAACCAGGCTCAACAGCAGCTCCGGCGACGGCGGCGGATCGGGCATTACGGGCTTGATGACCTGTGCTTGCGAACTCAACGGGGGCTACCTTCTGGGTGGGCGGCGATGGCGCCGGTGGGGTCAGTATAGTGGTTTGCTGCGGCGCGACGGCATCACATGCCATACAGATGGTGGCTGCGGATGTATTGCGCAACGGCAGGCGGCACCCATGCCGGCCAATCGCCGCCGCTCGCCAGCCGCTCGCGCAACTCGGTCGAGGACTCGTGGCGCTCACCCACGTCGAGCGTCAGCACGCGCCCGGCGGGCAGCCGGCGCAGATCGTCCGGGCGCTGGGTCCAGTGGCCTTCGAGCGCCTGCGCCAGCACCTCGGGCAACGCCTGCAAGACATGACCGGGGCGCTGCGCTACCACCAGATGCGCCATCGCCAGCAGTTCGCGCCACAACCGCCAGGTCGGCAACCCGAGAAAGGCGTCGGCACCCAGCAACAGGCCCAGCGGGGCGCTGTCGCCCAATTCGTCGCGCAATTCCAGCAGGGTCTGGATGGTGTAGGACGGCCCGCTACGCTGCAGTTCGCGGCGATCGAGCCGCAGTCCACGCTCGCCGGCGATGGCCAGTTCCAGCATCTGCGCGCGCTGCTCGGCACTGGCGTGCGGTGCGTCGCGGTGGGGCGGATCGGCGGCCGGCACCAGCCGCACTTCGGCATGCAGCGCGGCAGCGGCGGCGCGCGCCACCGCCAGATGCCCGCAATGCACCGGATCGAAGGTACCGCCGTAGATCAAAGTCAGCATGCGGCAAGCACCCGAGCGGCCGCGCGCGGCTCCGCCAACGCCAGCAGCAGGCGTTCGAGCACCTGCCAGGGATCGCCCTCGGCGCGTCCCTTGGCCATCCGGTCGATCAACGCGCACATCGCCACGAAGCGCTCCCAGCGAGCCGCGCCGTGGCGCGTCAAGGCGCGTCGATACAGCGCCTGACGCGACTCCCAGACCCGCTCGGTGCGCATCGCGGCTGCGGCATTGCCGCCGGCGGCCTCGACCGCAGCGTAGCCGGCGATGCGGCGAACCTCACCCGCCACCCAGCCCATCAGGGCCAGCACCGAGTCGCCTTCCAGGTGCAGGCTGTGCGCCATGCGCAGGGCGCGCGCGGCGTCGCCGGCGAGCGCCGCTTCGAGCATGCCGAACACGTTGAAGCGCGCGCTGTCCGCCACCGCTTGCGCCATCGCGTCGGCGTCCAGGCTGCCGCCCGGCATCAGCAGCGCCAGTTTGTCGACTTCCTGCGCCGCCGCCAGCAGATTGCCCTCGACCCGCTCCACCAGCACCTCGACCGCCTCGCGTGTCGCGCTCAGGCCGCGCGCGCGCAGGCGTTGCGCCAACCAGTCGGGCATCTGCTGGCGTCGCAACTCCGGGCACACCACCATCAGGCCCTGCTTGTCGATGCGCTCGCTCCAGCGGCCACCGTGCTTGTTGCTCCAATCGTTGGCGAGCACCACGATCACGGTGTCCGGGTTGCCCGATTCGGCCAATTTCTCCAGTTCCAGCGCGCCCTCGCGACCGGGCTTGCCGGTGGGCAGACGCAGTTCGAACACGCGGCGGCTGGCGAACAGACTGAGCGCGCCCAGTTCGTAGTGCAGGCTGTTCCAGTCGAAGCGCTCATCGACGTCGTGGATGGAACGCTCGGCAAAGCCGGCCGCGCGCAGGTGGGCGCGGATCGCGTCGGCCGCCTCCTGCACCAACAGGGTTTCGGCACCCGCCACCAGATAGATCGGGACGGTCGGCCCGGCGGCCAGTCTGGCCGCCAGTTGCTCAGCGCCAATCGGCATGATCGCTCACTGCGTTTCGAGGCGCAGGCTGAGTTGCCGCATCAGCGCCGCCGGCATGCTGCGCGCCAGTTCGTCGCGCACCACTTCCTGCTCGCCCGGCGTGCCCAGCGCCTGCGCGGTATCGAAGGTGAAGTCGCGATGCAGTTCCACGGTCTGGCGCGGGATACGCACCGAACCGTCCGGCGCGATCACCTCGTAGTCGACCGCGAAGGTCACCAGAAACTCCTGCACCCGCGCCGCGGCATCCACGGTCAATGGCCCCTGATTCCAGCGCTCGGCGAGCACGCGCACGATGGTGGCCGGTGCGTCCTCGGTGGCGGGCTCGGCGCCGGCGCGCTCCAACGCCACCGCGAGGCGGTCCGACAGGCGGCTGAAGGAGTCGTTGCTGACCACCCGCACCGGCCCCAGGTCGGCCGGCACCACGAATTCGCGGCGCGGCGCGAAGCCGCAGGCGGACAAGACCAGGATCGAAAGCAACAGGAGAATTCTCATGCGCCTAGCCTACGACAATGTTGACGATCTTGCCCGGCACAACGATCACCTTGCGCACGCTCAGCCCCTCCATGTAGCGTCGTACGTTGTCGTCCGCCATCGCAATGCGCTCGACGTCCTCGCGCGAAGCTTCCACCGCTACCTCGATCTGCCCGCGCAACTTGCCGTTGACCTGCACCGCCAGCGTGACCGCATCGCGCACCAGCGCCGCCGGATCGGCCTGCGGCCAGCTCAGGTCCTCGATCAGCGCCTCGCCATGGCCCAATGCCTGCCACAGTGCGTGAGCGATGTGCGGGGTGATCGGATTGAGCATCCGCAACACCGCCTCCCAGGCCTCCTGCAGCACTGCGCGGCCTTGCGCGCTGTCGTCGTCGAAGCGCACCAGTGAGTTGACCAGTTCCATGATCGCCGCGATTGCGGTGTTGAAAGTATTGCGCCGACCGATGTCGTCGCCGACCTTGGCGATGGTCTGGTGCAGCAACCTGCGCATCGCCTTCTGCGCCGGATTCAGCGCGGCGGCATCCAGTGCCGGCGCCGGCCCGGCGGACACGTGTTTGTGTACCTGCGCCCACAGGCGACGCAGGAAGCGCGCCATACCTTCCACACCGGCCTCGTTCCACTCCAGGCTTTGCTCCGGCGGCGCCGCGAACATCGAGAACAGGCGCACGGTGTCGGCGCCGTACTTGCCCACCATGCTCTGCGGATCGACCCCGTTGTTCTTGGACTTGGACATCTTCTCGACCGCGCCGATCTGCACCGGCTGCCCATCGGCACGCAGATGTGCGCCGACGATGCGCGCGCGCTCGTCGCGCGCCACTTCCACGTCGGCCGGATTGATCCACTCCTTGGCGCCGCCGGGCAGATCGCGGTAATAGGTCTCGGCGATCACCATGCCCTGACACAACAACCGGGTCGCCGGTTCGGCGCTGTGTACGAAACCGGTGTCGCGCAGCAATTTGTGGAAGAAGCGGAAGTACAGCAGATGCAGGATGGCGTGCTCGATGCCGCCAATGTACTGATCCACAGGCAGCCAGTAGTTGGCGCGCTCGTCGATGATGTCGCTGGCGCCGGGGCTGGTGTAACGGGCGTAGTACCAGCTCGACTCCATGAAGGTATCGAAGGTGTCGGTCTCGCGCTCGGCCGCGCCGCCGCAGCACGGGCAGGTGGTCTTGCGCCACTCCGGATCGGCCTTGATCGGCGAACCGGTACCCATGAACTGCACGTCCTCCGGCAACACCACCGGCAGTTGCGCCTCCGGCACCGGCACATCGCCGCACTTCGCGCAGCGGATCATCGGGATCGGGCAGCCCCAGTAGCGCTGCCGGCTCAC
>JANRIF010000301.1:0-8071 GCA_033765245.1 Lysobacteraceae bacterium | reverse complement strand
GAAAGACCGCAAGGCGCTGGCAGCGGCGATCCGGCCTATCTACACCGCGCCCAGTGCCGAAGCGGCGCTGGTCGAACTCAACGCATTCGCCCAAGGCCCGTGGGGCGAGAAATTTCCTCCCGTGGCTGCCGCCTGGCGCCGGGCATGGGATCGGGTGATTCCATTCTTCGCCTTTCCACCCCCGATCCGCCGGGTGATCTACACCACCAATGCCATCGAGAGCATCAACGCGCGACTGCGCAAGATCATCAAGACGCGGGGGCACTTCCCGAGCGACGAGGCCGCGACCAAGCTGATCTGGCTCGCCCTGCGCAATATCACCGCCGACTGGGGACGGGCGGCCAAGGACTGGAAAGAGGCCATGAATCAGTTCGCAATCCTTTACGCCGAGCGCTTTGAAGCGGGCCGCGGCTAAAATGACCACTGACTGTTCCACCGGGGTCGCCTGCAGGCGACCCCGGTGGAACAGTCTCTTCAAGCCTCACACACAGAAATGCTGACACCCCCCTTGGAGCTTTTGCTGTGGCTTTTCCGAGTCCCCAGTCCCCAGTCCCGAGTCCCGGCTTCAACGAGTCCCGAGTCCCGGCCTCACCGAATCCTGCGGTCCCGAACCCCCAGCTACCCCCGCCTCACTCCGCTGATCCGCAACCAATCCTCTTGCCGCGCCACTCGCAGGTCATCGAACCACTGCGTGTAGCGCTGCAGCAACTCGTCTTCCTGTCCGTGCAGGATGCCCGACAGCGCGATCACGCCGCCGGGGGCGCAGCGTGCGGCGAGGGGTTCGGCCAAGGCCAGCAGCGCCGAGGCGAGGATGTTGGCGACCACCACCGGATAGGTATGCTGCGGCGCGTCGCCAGGAGCGTAGACCGCCAGGCGCGCGGCGACGCCATTGCGCTCGGCGTTGTCATGGGTGGCCAGCAGCGCCTGCGGGTCGTTGTCCACCGCCACCGCCTGCGTCGCACCCAGCTTCAGCGCCGCCAAGGCCAGAATCCCCGAACCGCAGCCGAAGTCGAGCACCGTCTTGCCGGCCAAGTCCAGGCCGTCGAGCCACTGCAGGCACAGCGCGGTGGTGGGGTGGGTGCCGGAGCCGAAGGCCAGCCCCGGATCGAGTCGCACTACCGCCGCGTCGGCGCGCCGCGCGGCCTCGGGCAGTTCCTGATTCCACGGCACGATGAAGGTGCGGGTGCCGAACGCCAGCGGCACGTACTGGTCCATCCAGACCCGTTCCCAGTCCTGGTCCGCGACTTCGCGGAACTGCGCCGAGCGCAAGTCCAGTTCGCCATCGAAGGACTCCAGCGCCGCCAACAGCAGGTCCGGGTCGCTGCCTTCGGCGAACAACGCGGTGACGCTCAACTCGCCCCACAACGGCATCTCGCCCACGCCCGGCTCCAGGATCGCCTGCTCGTCAGGCGCCTCGGCGTGCGCGTCCATCAGCGTTACCGACAGCGCGCCGATGTCCTCCAGCGCGTGCTCCAGGCGCGGTTGCGCGGCTTGGTCGCAACGCAGGGTGAGTTCGAGAAAGGGCATCGTTGGCGTCGCCTCTGGCGATTGCGTATCCGCCTATGCTGCGGCGCGGGGCGAACATTGTCCAACTCCTGGCGGCCCGCGTGCCGACCGACATTCACCCCAACCCGATCACCTTCTGCTGCTGTTCCTTGAGCCGCTTTTCCAGGTAGTGGATGTTCATGCCGCCCTGCTGGAAGCCGCGGTCGGCCATGATGCGCTGTTGCAGCGGCACGTTGGTCTTGATGCCGTCCACGATCATCTCGCTCAGCGCCACCCGCATGCGGGCGATCGCCTGCGCGCGATCGGCGCCGTGCACGATCAATTTGCCGATCATCGAGTCGTAGTTGGAAGGCACCCGGTAGCCTTCGTAGATGTGGCTGTCGACGCGCACGCCGGGCCCGCCGGGGGCGTGGAAATGATGGATCGGACCGGGGCAGGGCAGGAAGGTGTCGGGATCCTCGGCGTTGATCCGGCACTCGATGGCGTGGCCGCGGATGGTCACGTCCTGCTGGCGGATCGAGAGCTTGTGCCCAGCCGCGATCAGCAATTGTTCGCGTACCAGATCGATGCCGGTGACCCACTCGGTGACCGGGTGCTCGACCTGGATGCGGGTGTTCATTTCGATGAAATAGAAGCGGCCGTCCTCGTACAGGAATTCGAAGGTGCCGGCGCCGCGGTAGCCGATGCGGATGCAGGCGTCGACGCAGACTTTGCCGATCTCGGCGCGCTGGGCGTCGCTGACGCCGGGCGCCGGCGCTTCCTCGACTACTTTCTGGTGGCGGCGCTGCATCGAGCAGTCGCGCTCGCCCAGATGGATGGCGTTGCCCTGGCCGTCCGCCAGCACCTGGATCTCGATGTGGCGCGGGTTCTCCAGGAACTTCTCCATGTACACCTGGCCGTTGCCGAATGCTGCCTTGGCTTCGCTCTGGGTGGTGGCGATGGCATTGAGCAGCGTCGCCTCCGAGTGCACCACGCGCATGCCGCGCCCGCCGCCGCCGCCGGCTGCCTTGATGATCACCGGGTAGCCGATCTCATGCGCGATGCGCAGGTTGTCCTCGCCTTCGTCGCCCAGCGGTCCGCCCGAGCCCGGCACGCACGGCACCCCGGCGGCCTTCATGGCGCGGATCGCTTCCACCTTGTCGCCCATCATGCGGATCACGCTGGCGGTGGGGCCGATGAACACGAAGCCGGATTTCTCCACGCGCTCGGCGAAATCGGCGTTCTCCGAGAGAAAGCCGTAGCCGGGATGGATGGCGTCGGCATCGGTGACTTCGGCGGCGGCGATGATCGCCGGGATGTCGAGATAGCTTTGCGACGAGGGAGGCGGACCGATGCAGACCGATTCGTCCGCCATCGCCACGTGTTTGAGATTGCGGTCGACGGTGGAGTGCACCGCCACCGTCTTGATGCCCAGGGCATGACAGGCGCGCAGGATGCGCAGCGCGATTTCCCCGCGATTGGCAATGACGACTTTACTGAGCATAGGAATTCCGGGGTGCGAGGATCGAACGGCGGGTCACGAGGCCAGGTGGATGCAGGGCCGGGCCGGGGCGCCGGCGACAAGGCTGGCGCGCTGCCCGCACCGCCCCGCGTTCTCCGTTCCGAGCCCCGAGTCGCACGGAGTCACCCGATCACGAACATCGGTTCGTCGAACTCCACCGGCTGGCCGTTCTCGACCAGGATCGCGACGATGGTGCCGGAGACGTCGGCTTCGATCGGGTTGAACATCTTCATGGCCTCGATGATGCCCAGGGTTTCGCCGGCCTTGACTGCCTGTCCGATTTTGATGAACGGCGGCGCCTCGGGATTGGGCGAAGCGTAGTAGCTGCCCACCATCGGCGAGCGCACCACGTGGCCGTCCGGCAGATCGCGCGGGCCGCCCTTGGAGTGCGCTTCGGCGCCCGGCGCGGCGGCCGGCGTGGGCACCGCGACCGCGCGATGCGGTTCGTGCACATGCACTGCCGGTGCCGCAGGCGCGGCGGCGCGCGGAAAGCGCGCCAGCCGTACCGATTCCTCGCCTTCCTTGATCTCGATCTCGGAGAGCTGGGATTCTTCCAGCAAGTCGATCAGTTTCTTGATTTTGCGCAGGTCCATGGCGGCCTCGTCGAAGGGCGGGCACGGCGAGTCGCCGTGCCGGAAGGGGTATGGGATCAGGGCGCAAGCCGCGCCAGCGCGGCCTGCAGGGCAAAGCGGTAGCTATCGGCGCCAAAGCCGGCGATCACGCCCACCGCCAGATCGCTGAAATAAGAGTGGCGACGGAACGGTTCGCGTGCGTGCACGTTGGACAGGTGCACCTCGATGAAGGGGATCGCCACCGCCGCCAGCGCGTCGCGCAGCGCCACGCTGGTGTGGGTGAAGGCGGCCGGGTTGATCACGATGAAAGCGGTACCGTCGCGGCGCGCGGCATGGATACGCTCGATCAGCAGGTGCTCGGCATTGGCCTGCACGCAGGTAGCGCGATGGCCCGCGGCCTGCGCCTGCGCAACCAGGGCGGCATCGATCTGCGCGAGGGTGGTGTGCCCGTACACGGCAGGTTCCCGCTCGCCCAGCAGATTGAGATTGGGACCGTGAAGAATGAGGACGTCGGCCATCGGTGCGCTTCCCCAAGGGTGGCACAGTCTGAGCGAACACTCGGCACGCTGTCCAGACGTTGGCTTCGAATTTGCCGACGTTCGCCGCCGATTGCCGGGAATGGGCGATGCCGGAGCACGCGCTCAGGGGGCGTTGGCGCTGACCCAGGATTGCAATGTGCTGGCGCTGAAATCGCCGAACTTGTGCGCACGGACCCGGCCGTCGGCGCCGATCAGCACCGAGAACGGCAGTACGTTCTGGTCGTTGCCCATGATGATCGAGCTGTCGGCCATGTTGGGCTCCTCCAGCGCGATGGGGTAGCTCACCGGCACCCGGCCGAGGAACTCGCGGACGCTGGCTTCGCGGTCCACCGCTACGCCGAGCACCTGCACGCCGGATTCGCCCTGGGCGGCGGCGAATGCGCTCAGCACCGGCATCTCGCGGATGCACGGGCCGCACCACGAGGCCCAGTAGTTGATCAGCACCGGCCGCCCCTGCAACGCGCCCAGGCCGGTCTGGGTTCCATCAAGGGTGCGCCAAATCAGTGCAGGCGCCGGATCGCCGGTACGCACCTGATTCACGCCAGACGGCGCCGGGGGTGGTGCTGGCGCGGCGAACTGGCGTCCGAGCAGCACACCGGCGATGCCACCCAGCACCGCGATCACCAGCAGCAACGCGGTATTTTTCATGGCGATGCTCCCGCCTTGGCCGCGCGCGCGGCAAACGACCCGGCCTTCTCGAAACCGATCAGGCGCAGCGCACGCAACTCTTTGCCATCGCGGCCAAAGAACAACGTGCCGGGCGGTCCGATGATACCAAAGCGCTGCATCAGCGCCTGATCGACGTCGTCGTTGGCGGTGACGTCTGCCTTCAGCAGTACAAAGCCCGACAACGCCTGCTGCACTGCCGGATCGGTGAAGGTGTACTTCTCCATTTCCTTGCAGCTCACGCACCAGTCGGCGTAGAAATCGAATAGCACCGGCTGCCCGGCGGCGTTGGCCTCGGCGATCGCCTGATCCAGCTCCGCGCTCGACTTGATGGTGCGAAACCGCAGCTCGGCCGCGTGTCCGCCGCCGCCGCCGAACACGCCCTTGAGCGGCTGCAGCAGGGAGCTTCCGCCCGCCATCGCGCCCACCACCTGCAGGCTGCCGGCCAGCAGCAGCAGCACGCCAAGCGTTTTCCACAGCCGCTTCCAGCCGGAACTGGCGGCCGCCACCGGCTCCAGCGCGCCCAGGTACACCGCGCTGCCGATCAGCAGCGCGCCGCTCAGCACCATCGTGACGGTGGGCGCAACGATGCGATCCAGCATCCAGATCGCCAGCCCAAGGAACAGTACGCCGAACACCGCCTTCACCGCATCCATCCAGGCCCCGGCGCGCGGCAACAGGCGCCCGGCCGCGGTGCCGAATGCCAGCAGCGGCGCGCCCATGCCCAGCGCCAGCGCGAACAATGCCAGGCCGCCCAGGATCGGGTCGCGGGTCTGGCTGATGTACAGCACCGCCGCGGCCAGCGGCGGCGCCACGCAGGGGCCGACGATCAAGGCGGACAGCACGCCCATGATCGCCACCCCGAGCAGCGAGCCGCCCGACTGCCTGTTGCTCAGTTCGGAAAGGCGCGTCTGCAGGCTGCTGGGCAGTTGCAGCTCGTAGAACCCGAACATCGAGAAACTCAGCACCACGAACAGCAGCGCGAAGCTGACCAGGATCCACGGGGTCTGGAACACGATCTGCAGATTGGCGCCGGCCAATCCGGCCACCACGCCAGCGGCGGTGAACACCACCGCCGTCGCCAGCACGTACACCAACGACAGCACGAACGCGCGGTAGGTGGAGATGTTGCCGGCGCCGGCAATGATGCCGGACAGGATCGGCACCATCGGGAACACGCAGGGCGTGAACGCCAGCAGTAGGCCGAAGCCGAAGAAGGTGAGCAGGGTCCACAGCCGGTTCGGGCCCGACAGCGCCGCCGCCAGCCGGCTGTCCTCGGCCTGCTCGGCGGCCACCGGCGCCGCGCCAGCGCCGCTCGCGGGCAGCGATACGGACAGCGTGCGCGTCATCGGCGGGTAGCAGATGCCATCCGTCTCGCAGCCCTGGAAGGTGGCGGTGATCTGCACGTCGAGCGGGCCGCCGGCCGCGCGTTGCACCGGTACCGGCACGTCGATGGGCTCGAAGTAGACCACCACCTTGCCGAAGTGCTCATCCTCGTGCTCGACCCCTTGCGGCCAGCGTGGTTCGCCCAGCGTCAGCTCCTGCGCGCCGGCGGTTGCGCTCAGGCGGGTGCGGTCGCGATACAGGTAGTAGCCCGGTGCAGGGGTGAAGCGCAGCAGCAGTTCGTCGCCGCTGTTGGCGATCGCTTCGAAGCCGAACGCTTGTTCCGGCGGCAGCGGCAGGGCATCGGTGGCGCCCGCCATCACGTTGGTCTGCAGCAGGCCGGCGAGCGGGTTGGATGGAGACGATGCCAGCGGCGCGGCGGGCACGGTGCTGGCGGGCGTGGCCGCGGTGTCGGTCAGTGCTAACCGCAGCGGAGTCTTGTGCGGCGGGTAGCAGATGCCGACGTCGGCGCAGCCCTGCGCGCTCACCACCAGCGCAATCTCGCGCGTGCCGGGGCTCACGCTGATCGGCAGGCGCGCCACCAGTTCATGGCGATAGGTTTCCACCTCGCCGAAAAACTCATCGGTCTTGCGCTTGCCCTGCGGCAAGTCCAGTGCGCCTGGAGTGAATCCCTCGGGCGCGCTGATCGCGATGCGATGCCGGTACAGGTAATACCCGTCGGCGATCTGCCAGCGCAGTTCCACCGCCTCACTGCCCAGCGTCCGTGCGCTCAGGGCAAAGGCTTGCTCAACCGGCAGCAGTTCGGATTCGTCGATTGCGGCGCGCGCTTGCGGCGCAACGAGGACCAGCAGGGCCAGAGCGATAGACAACAGGCGTGAGATCACACGGAATCCTTGGTTTCGCGGGTTTCTTCGACGATCCAGCCGAGGTAACGATCGAGGCCGGAGCCGGCTTCGACCGCCAGCACTTCGGGGAGTTCATAAGGATGCAGCGCCACGATCCGCTCTGTCAGCGCCGGCAGGCGCGCGCGGGCGGTCTTGATCAGCAGCAGGCATTCCTGAGCCTGCTCGACCTCGCCCTGCCAGCGATAGATCGACTCGATCGCCGGCACCAGATTGACGCACGCCGCCAACCGCTCACGCACCAGCACGCCGGCGATGCGACGGGCGTGCTCCGGATCCGGGCAGGTGCATAGGACGAGCAGTGCGGGCATGGCGGCAACGTCGCGGCGGGGTGTGCAGGGTAAGCCTTGAGGGCGTGCGAGGGAAACGGGGCTCTGTGATGTCGGGGCTGGGGACTCGGGACTCGGAAAAGCACCGCCGTAGGCTGGTGGTGGGCGTAGCGAAGCCCGGCAGCGAGGTGTGGAGAGGTGGAGTGAGACTCGGGGCGCGGGCAAGACTCTCATCGGCGCGAGGCCTGTCGAGCATGCGACAAGGAAATTGCCGCGAGGCTGTGGGATGGAGCGGAGAAGCCGATCTGTAGCGCATGGATGCGCGGTCGAGAGCAACAGGGCGCCATAGAGCGCGCCGAGCATCGCAGGCAGCCGCAGGGGAAAGGCGCCGCTGTTTGAGCACATGGATGTGCGAGTTCGGCGCCGGCCTGCGGCTGCCGAGAAGCGCAGGGGACCGACGTGGCAGGAGCCACGGCGGCGCGCGTCCGGCGCGGCGTTTTTGCTTACTTTTTGCGCCACAAAAAAAAGTAAGTCGCACGCCGCAGGCGTGTGAAAGCTCTTGATTCTCGCCTCAGGCCGCGAGCCCCGAGCCCCGAGCCCCCTTGAAACCTCCGCCCCCCGCCCCATCTTGGCGGAGCCGCCACAGCGCTTTCTCACGGGCGCTTGGCGCGCTATCATTGGCACTCATGCGGGGGGAGTGCTAACAAGCCCCTCGTTTGTTCACGAAAAACAACCGTTTAAGAGGACTCACATGAGCATCAAGCCGCTGTAC
>JANRIF010000329.1:0-7049 GCA_033765245.1 Lysobacteraceae bacterium | reverse complement strand
GGGCTTCGAGTTCGAAGGCGCGTCGGCGCCCACGGTGCTGTGGCTGTTCTGCTTCCTCGCCATCGCGGGCGGGATGAAGATGCTGTGGTCGACCTGACGTGCGCGGCGTTGCGCATATTGGCAGCGCTTCGCGCACCCGGCAGCCGCTTCAGGCAGCACCTCGACAGCGTGCCTGTCGAGGTGCTGCGCCCGCGCTCGCTCAGAACGTACCCATGTAATCGAGCTTGCCGATCTCGATGCCGTTGTGACGCAGCAAGGCGTAGCTGGTGGTGTGGTGGAAGAAGAACTGCGGCAGGCCGTAGTGCAGCAGGTAGTCCTGCCCGCTGAAGCGGCGCTCCTTGGGAGTGCCGGGGCGGATCACGATTTCGCGGCTCTCGGCGCCGGCAAACGCGGCGGCGGGCAGCGCGCCGATGAACGCCAGCACCTTGTCGATGCGCGCTTGCAGTTCGGCAAAGCTCTGCTCGTTGTCCTCGTGCACCGGCAGCTCTGCTTGCGCCAGACGCCCGCACACGCCCTTGGCGAAATCGCAGGCGATCTGCACCTGTCGGGTGAGCGGGAACATGTCCGGCGCCAACCGCGCACCGAGCAGCGCCTGCGGCTCGATCTTCTTCGCGGTCGCGTGCGCCTCGGCCTTGGCGAGGACGTCCTTGAGGCTGCCCAGCATCTGCTGGAACACGGAAACGGATGCGGCGTGGATCGAAAGGCTCATTGTGTTGGTTCCGTTGGGGGGAGATCGAATCGGTCGATCATGGTACGGCATGGGCTGCACGCGGAATGCCCCCAGACTCGACCCGCGCGAAGCAAGCGAGTTCGCACGCGAACTTCCGGGCCTGACGCGCTTGTCCCGACAGCGTTGCGGGCGCCTCACTCCCGCGCCAGCCACTCGCGCAACTGATCGAACACTGCGGGATGGCGCAGGAGCTCGAGGTGATTGATGCCTTGGCCCACCCATTGCCGGTTCGCGGAAATCGGCAAGGTCATAGCGGGATCGGGATGACGACCGAGCGCGCTGTCGAGCGGAACCAGTCCATCGCCGAGCAGGCGGTCGCCGAGATCGCCGGGCAGTTTTCCGCTACTCGCTGCGATGGCATAACAATGCACGTCAGCGGGTAAGGCGAGCGGTTGGCGGCAGTCGCCGCGACGGGCGAAGCGGTCGTGGCCGAACCAGTCTTCGTCGCGCAGGTTGCCGTAGCGCAGGTCGGTGATGCCGGCGCTGCGGAGCTTGCCGAGCCGCGCGAACGGTGCAGTGTAGGGGCTGGCGCCGAGCAACAGGTCGAGCCCGTTGCCGCCGCGTTCCAGCGGCGCGCCATGATGCGGCGTGCCGAGGAACACCATGGCGCGCAGCGCGCGCAGCCACCCATGCCCGGCAGCGGCGCCGTAGTGACAGGCGCTGCGCGACACCAGGCCGCCCATGCTGTGACCCACGATCACCAGATCATCGAGCGGTTGCGGCCAGCGCTCGATCAGTGTTTGCAGGGCGTCGGCGAAGTCGCGGCCGTTCTGCGAAATGTGGCGGCCGCTGTTGTAATGCAGATATAGCGGGGTGAATCCGAGTTCACGCGCCAGTTCCGCCGCCGCGTCGACGTGGGCCTCGCCATCGGCCGATTCGCCTTGCGGCGGGCACGCCCATTGCCGGTCGTTCATGCACAGGCCGTGCACCAGCACCATCACCTTGTTGCGGGCGGGCGGCAGGGCATCCCATCGCAAAGGCTCGCCGTCGGCGCGCAGTTGCATCGCGATCGCCAGGGGGTTGCCGCTAGCGGCGAGATGATCGCCGAGCACGCCGTTCAGCGCCGCCAGCACGGCATCGCGTTGGCGTGACGAAACCCGCATGGACGGGTTGCGCAGCAGCGGCAGCAAACCTGCCATGGCGGCATCGAGAGTACCGCCCACCAGCGCCGTTACACCGCGAATGCTGCGATAGACCAGGCCGGTGATGCCTCGCGTGGTCCCGCTGCGTGCGGCGCCCAGCGGCAACGGCGTTTGGGTGATGGTGTAGTGCAGGTTCTCCACCAGCCGCGTCACCTGGGTGACCGCTTCGACGGACAGGCGCCCCACGCCGTGCAGGTCGGATGGATGCAGGTGCGAGCGTTTGCTCATGATGGAGCATCCCGTCGGCGGCGGTGGGCAACGCGGAGCCGGCACGCGCGAGACATCGCGGCCGCGTGTTCGACTCTACCGCATCGCCGCGTTCGACAGTAACCACGGCGCTGCGGCGTTCGCGCCTTCCCCTCACTGCCCAATGGCGCGCAGATAGCGCTCGAACGACGCATCGACCGCGGCGCGGGCGTTGCCGATGATGTTCAGGCCCCAGGTGCAGCCATAGACGTCATCGAACGCCAGATCTTCGAGCTGCTGTCGAATCGCCATCACATCGTCCGGATGCGCTGGGTGGTTGAACGCCACTCCCCGCGCGGCAACGTCCGACGCACGCCGCGCGCTTCCCCGCCATCGTCAATTCGTCGCCGCCGGCGCCTTCGCAGCCGCCTCGGCGGCAGCCAGCTTGGTGGCAATGGCATCGATGGTCTTGCCCAGCGTGTCGGAGCTGATCGGCCCGATGAAGCGCTTGGCGAGACGGCCATCCGGCGCCACCAGATAGGTCAGCGGCAGCCCGCGCGGGGGATCGAAATCTTCCGGCGGGTGCATCAGGTCGACGATCGAGATCGGGTAGCTCACCGGATGCCCGGCGAGGAACTGACGCATGCTGTCGGCGTCGATTTCCTCGTAGGCCAGGCCGACCACCTGCACGTCGTCGCGGGCGCTGTCGAAGGCGGAGAACTCGGGCATCTCCTTCAGGCACGGCGCGCACCAAGTGGCCCAGAAGTTGACCACCACCCACTGCCCGCGATGATCGGCGAGTTGGAATGCCTTGCCATCCCAGGTTTGCACCGCCAGGGTCGGGCGAAAGCCTGGCGCTTCGGCGACCGGTGCACTCGCATCGGCGGCCATCGCCGGCGAAGCCAGCAACGAGAAAGCGATGGCGAAGATGCGCCAGATGGGTGCGGTAACGATCATGAACGGGGCTCCTCCACTTCGGCAAACAGGCTGCTGAGATCGCGCGACAGTCCCGCGCGCAGCGGTTGACGCAACGATTCGACCGCACGCGCGGCCACTTGTCCAATGATATCGTCCTGAAACGGCACGCGCAGGTCCTCCACCGGGATGCGCAACCGGCAACCCTCGTGCAATTCGCCCAGGGTGACCTGCCGCAAGTCGCGCGACAGCAACCAGCGGCCCGCCTCGGAACGCAACACCACGCGAATCCGCAACAGGTCGGCCAGCATCCGCTGCAATTGGTCGTCGCTCAGACCCGGCTCCAGCGCGTGAAGTTCCGCGATATGCAGCCCGAGGCCGCTCTGCTGCGCCTCGCGCAGACGTCCAAGCAGGCGCAGCAGACCGAAGAACTCGGCACCCTCGGGCAACCGCATCGCTGCCGGCTGAAAACGGAACGCCGACAAGGTGGCAGCGAACGACGCGCCCAGCAGAATCACCACCCAACCCAGGTACAACCACAGCAGGAAGATCGGAATCGCCGCCAGCGCGCCGTAAATCTGCTCGTAGCTGGGCACGTTGCGCAAATACAGGCCGAAGCCGTACTTGCTCAGTTCAAATAGCACGGTGGCAAGCACGCCGCCCGCCAGCGCGTGCCGCCATGGCACCCGCCGGTTGGGAATCACCAGGTAGGCGGCGCTGAAGGCGAGCAGTTCCACCAGCGTCGGCGCCCAGCCGATCAGCCGTTCGCCCATCGCCAGCGCGCGCGCACCGGTCACGGTGGAGATGGCGTAGAGATACGAAGTCAGCGCCAGCGCCGCCCCCGCCAGCAAGGCACCCAGCGTGAGCACGGTCCAGTACACCAGAAAGCGGGTGAGTTTGGGCCGCTGTTGTTTGACCCGCCAGATGCGGTTGAAGGTGGCCTCGATGCTCGACAGGGTCAGCACCGCCGACACGATCAGCGCCAGAATGCCGGTGACGGTGAGCTGGGAAACGCTGGCGGTAAATTGCTGCAGATAGGTTTCGACCGTGCGCGCGGCATCCGGGACGAAACTGGAGAACACGAAATCGCTGAGGCGCTGCGTCCATTGCTGGAACACCGGAAACGCCGACATCACCCCGAACGCCACCGCCGACAGCGGCACCAGCGCGAACACGGTGGTGTAGCTCAACGCACCGGCAGTCTCGAAGCAGCGGTCGTCGACGAAGCGGCGCCACAGGAATTCCACGAACGAGCGGGCGCGTTCGCCATGGCGAACCACCAGCCGCTGCCGCAACCCCGCGAATGCTCTCATCGCCCGCTCCCGCCTGCCGAATCCGCCCTACCCAGTGTGCTGCGTTCCTGGCGACGCTTGGTCATTCGTAGGCTGGTGGTGACCCCGGGCTCGATCCGGGGGAACCCCAGCATGTTCACGCCGCAGATGTAACGGCGCTGGGGTTTCCCCGGATCGAGCCCGAGGTCACCACCGGTCCACGCGGCACGTAGCTGACGCCTACGGTACACCGTCGAAGAACTCGACGACGCCGGTCTCCAGCGAATACTCGGCGCCCACCACGCACAGGCCATCGTTCTGGATCAGCCGCTCCAGCACCTCGGAGCCATGCCGCAGGTGATCGGCCGAGGCGCGGATATTGGCGCGCACGGCCTGATGTACCAATGCATCGGGGCGCAGCTTCAGGTCGGTATCCAGCAGGCCCTCCACCGACGGGCGGATGCGGCCGACGATCGAGCGCAGATTGCGCGAACGCTCCTCGGTCGGACGCGCCAGTTCCTCCAATGTCGCCAGAATCGCCCCGCACATCGAGTGCCCCAATACCACGACCAGTCGCGTGTGATAACGCTCTGCGGCAAATTCCACGCTGCCCACCTGCGAGGGCGCCACCACGTTGCCGGCGACGCGGATCACGAACAGATCGCCCAGCCCCTGATCGAACACCAGCTCCGCCGGCACGCGGGAATCGGAGCAACCAAGGATGATCGCGAACGGCTCCTGCGCCGCCGCCACCTCGCGGCGCCGCGTCTGCATGGCATACAAGTCGCGTTCGCTGGCCCCGGCGACGAAGCGCCGGTTGCCTTCACGCAGACGTGCTAGTGCATCGTGGGCTGGGATCATGCCTTGCTCCAGAATGGGACCGTGCGGACCGAATATGCCCATGCGATGGCGAGGATAACGCAAGCCCGCCGCATCGCCGCTCACGGATCGTTCGCCGGCAAGCGCAAACCGCCGCGCGCTGGGATACCCTTGACGCCCCTCCGTAGCCCACGCCGCCATGTCCGAGATCCTGATCGTGTACTACAGCCGCGGCGGCTCCGTGGCGCAACTGGCGCGCCACATCGCGCGCGGCGTCGAGGAGGTGCCGGGCATGCAGGCACGATTGCGCAGTGTGCCGCCGGTGGCGCCGGTGACCCGGCAAACCGCGCCGCCGGTGCCGGCGGACGGCGCGCCGTATGCGAGCCGCGAAGATCTGGCGCAGTGCGCCGGCCTGATCCTGGGCAGCCCCACCCGCTTCGGCAACATGGCGGCACCGCTGAAATACTTCCTCGACGACAGCGGCGCCGAGTGGGCCTCCGGTACCCTCGCCGGCAAGCCGGCAGCGGTATTCACTTCGACCGCGTCGATGCACGGCGGCCAGGAGTCGACCCTGCTGAGCATGGCCTTGCCGCTGCTGCATCACGGCATGCTGCTGGTGGGCATCCCCTACACCGAAGCGGCGCTGTCCAACACGCGCGGTGGCGGTACCCCGTATGGCGCGAGTCACGTTGCCGGCGCCGACGATCGGCCCGAGCCCAGCGACGACGAACGCCAGCTCGCCCGCGCACTGGGCAAGCGCGTGGCGCAGATCGCGCAGCGGTTGAGCGCCTGATGTCGGACGCCGGCACCCGCGCGCCCAACGATGCGCTGCGCTGGAGCCCGCTCAAGCGCGCCGCCGTCGCCAGCGTGTTCGCGCTGTGGCTGCTGCACGGCCTGTGGCACGCCTGGTGGCTACCGGCGCCAGGCGCGATCCTGTGGCTGGTACTGGTGCTGGCCGCCCTGCCCGGCTTGCCCTGCGTGCTGGCTGCGCTGTGGCGGCGACCTTCGGCGCCGTTCTGGGCGGGCGTCGCCGGGCTGTTCTATTTCAGCCATGGGGTGATGGAAGCCTGGGCCGCCGAGCAGTGGCGGGCGCTGGGCTGGATCGAGGTTGCGCTGGCGCTGCTGGCGGTATTCGGCAGCTCGCTCGAAGGCGCGCGGGCGCGGTCCGCGAGCAAGCGTGCCGCGCGGGCGCGCTAAACTGCTCGGCCCGACGCACTCACTTTCACGGAGCGGCACATGGACGAATTGTGCATCGTCACCACCGGCGGCACCATCGACAAGATCTACTTCGACGACAAGTCGGATTTCCAGGTCGGCGAACCGCAGATCGGGCGCATCCTGCAGGAACTGGGGGTGGCGTTCCGTTTCAGCGTGATTCCGATCCTGCGCAAGGACAGCCTGCACATCGATGCCGCCGACCGTGAACTGCTGCGCGCCACCATCGCCGCGCAGTCGGCGCTGCACGTGCTGGTGACGCACGGCACCGACACCATGGTGGAAACCGCCAAGGTACTTGCGGCCATTCCCGACAAGACCATCGTGCTCACCGGCGCGCTCAACCCCGCGCGTTTTCGCGGCTCCGACGCCGAGTTCAACATCGGCTGCGCGGTGGGCGCGGTACAGAGCCTGGCGCCGGGCGTGTACATCGCGATGAACGGGCGCATCTGGGATCCGGCCAAGGTGCGCAAGAACGTGGCGGCGAATCGGTTTGAGTCGGTTGGTTGAGGGACGGGGCGCGTTGAAGCAGGGACTGGCCTCGTGACTGGGGACTCGGAAAAGCCAGGGCGAAAGGCCAAAGCGAACCCCTCCCCAACCCTCCCCTTCGCTTGCAGCGAAAGGGAGGGAGTGTGGTGGTCAAGCAATTTCGGACACCGGGATAGGTGGTTTTGCGGCCTGCCGCTCAAACGCGTTCGGCGAGGTGTAGCCGAGCGTTGAATGCAGGCGGGAGTGGTTGTAGAAGCCGACGATGTAGTCCGCGATGTCGGC
>JANRIF010000327.1:0-28066 GCA_033765245.1 Lysobacteraceae bacterium | reverse complement strand
CCCGGCTGCGGCAACGGCATCGATTTTTGCACCAGCGAAGAAAAGCGCAGCGCCGCCAACACGATCGTTGCGCCGCGCATCTTCCCCTACGTGTTCTTCGGGCAGGGCCGCGACAAGCCGTTCACTACGCCCGAACAGGCGCGCGCATGGGTGCGGGCGATGAAGAAGCAGGGCGCGCTGGGGGTGAAGTGCTTCGGCTATCGTCCGGACATTCTGGAAGCGGCGTTCGACGAGATCAAGAAACAAGGCATGCGCTCGGCCTGCCATCACGCCCAACTCGACGTGGCGCGGGTCAACGTGCTGACCACGGCGCGCTGGGGGCTCACTACCATGGAGCACTGGTACGGCCTGCCCGAAGCGCTGTTCGACGGGCAGACGGTGCAGGACTATCCGGCCGACTACAACTACCAGAACGAGGCGCATCGCTTCGGTCAGGCTGGGCGGCTGTGGGCGCAGGCGGCCAAGCCCGGTTCGGACAAGTGGAACGCGGTACGCGACGAATTGATCGCGCGCGATTTCACCATCGATCCGACCTTCACCATTTACCTCGCCAGTCGCGACCTGATGCGCGCGCGTCGCGCCGACTGGCACGAGCAGTACACGCTGCCTTCGTTATGGGACTTCTTCACTCCCAACCGCGACAACCACGGCAGTTTCTTCTACGACTGGGGTAGCGAGGACGAGAGCGCCTGGCGCGACAACTACCGGCGCTGGATGGCCTTCATCAACGACTACAAGAATCACGGCGGCCGCGTCACCGTGGGTAGCGATTCGGGCTACATCTACCAGATCTATGGCTTTGGCACGATCCAGGAACTGGAACTGCTGCGCGAGGCGGGCTTCCATCCGCTGGAAGTGATCCGCGCCGCCACCCTCAACGGCGCGCAGGCGTTGGGCGCGGCCGATCGCATCGGCAGTATCGAGGCCGGCAAACTGGCGGACCTGCTGGTGGTGGCGGAGAACCCGTTGGCCAATCTCAAGGTGCTGTACGGCACCGGCCACATCCGCCTCGGCGCCGACGGCAAGCCCGAGCGCTCCGGCGGTGTGCGTTACACGATCAAGGACGGCATCGTGTACGACGCCGCGCAACTGCGTGCCGACGTGCGCGTGATGGTGGCGAACGCCAAAGCCGAACGCGGCATCACGCAACTGGCACAACCGGGCGAACCGGAGCGCTGAGCAGCGGCGCATCGGACCCCTACGCGGTCGCCCGCAAGCGGCCTCCCACAACCGCTCCGGCGCCTGCCCGCCTTTGTGGGAGCGCGCTTGCGCGCGACGGGACTGGCGCTGATGCGCCAATCCCGCGCTGCGATCACGGGGTCTGCGGCATCACCACTTGCTGCGTCATCTCGATGCCACGGGCGGTCAGGTCGATGCGCATCTGGGCGTGGTGGAACAGCTTGGGATACAGCTCGGCGAACAGCGCGGCCTGACGCTCGGCCTGTTCGCGTGCCGCAGCGTCGGCGGTCGGCGGCAACATCCGCAACTGCCATTGGCCGAACTGGCTGTAGAAGGCGCCGGTGGCGCCGGCCACCAGCAGCGGCTGGTCCTGCGGGTCGCTGGCGAGGAAGGCGCCGAGCCCGGCCTGCTCGTCGCTGCCGATGCCCAGTGCGATCGCGTTGCCCTGCATCGCCGCGAACATCGGCGCTGCGATCGGCAATCCGGCCTGCTCCGGCAACGCGACCACGCTGCCATCGTCGGGAATCTGTACTTGCCCCAGGGTGGGCAACATGCTCTTGGCCATGCCGAGCAGCGAAGCGGGGTTGGCGCTGGCGATCGCCAGGCGTCCGGAGAACTGCGGGATCGCGGCGTCGGCGGGCCAGTCCAGCGTGCTCGCCACCGCATGCACGCCACTGAACAGCGGCGCCGCTACGCTCAGGCCGGGGTTGTTGATCTGGGTGGCGGCATCGTGCGCGGCCTTGTTGAGGGCGGTCAGTTGCGGGCACTGCCACGGCGCCTTCTCGATCGCGCCGGTCAATTCGGTGACCACCTTGGGCAGTTCGACCAGATTGACGCTGAAGCCCAGGTTGAACGGGGTGTCGTCGGTGATCGTGCGCAGTCCCGGCATCGGCGCGCGCAGCCGCATCAGCGCGGCGGCGATGTCCGGCCGTGCTTCCATCATGCCCAGCGCCTCGACACGGTCGGCGTCCAGGCGGGTGTAGCCGAACACCATGCGCGGCCAGGCTTTCGCCAGCGCGGCGTATTCGTCCTGGCACTGCGGCTCGGGCTTGGGCGGTGCCACCCCGACCGCAGCCCACAGCGCACGATCGGCCAGCGTCATCTCGCCGCTGATCGTGTCGAGCGCACGCGCGCTGTCGATGTAGCCGCTGAACGATGGCGTGAAGCCGAATTCGCTATTGAGCGCGGACAGGCCGCCGGATGCCAGCAGCGACTGCGCCGGTGGATCCAGTCCGAGCACGCTGCGCAGTGTGGGTTCGTCGGCGTCGCGTGCGGCCATCGACAGCACCAGATGGCTGCCCACCACCGCGGCGATGACTTGCAGCGGGGCGTCGCCCAGCGGTATCTGCCAGTACGCCTGCGTGCCAACCTTGGCCTGCTGCAACGGCGTGCCGAGTCGGGTTTCGACGCGCGCGATCGTCTGCGTCAGCGCGTCCGGCTTGGCCAGCTCGATCCGCATGACCGGGGTCAGGCCGAGGCCATACACGGCGTAATGCATGGTCGCGGGGTCGAGGCCGAGCAGCGCAAGCTGCTGTTCCAGCGATTTGTCGCCGAACTCCGCCTCCAGCGCTTCCAGCAGCGCCAGTACCGGCTTGCTCTGTTCGCCGTGCTTGCCCAGCGCCTGCTTGGCTTCCTGCCATTGCGCTCCCAGCAGTTCGCGCTGCAGGCCCAACTGCCGCATCGAGACCGCATGCAGTGCGGCCGGCATCGGTTCGACGTTGGCCATCACATAAGGCGTGTTGGCCGGTACGTACGCCAAAGGCGCCGAGGTATCGACCGCCTTGGGCCGCAGCCACCACCAGCCGGCTCCCGCCAGCACCGCCAGCACCACTACGATTACAACAGGCTTACGCATGGGACGATCCTCCTTGGAATGGGTTGGCGGGCAAGCCGGGCCTCAGCCGCGCAGGCGCGGCACGCCGTGGGCATCGCGGTCTTCGGGTACGGCTTCGTCCTGAATCTGTTCGCGCAGGCTGCGTCCGCTCAGGGCGGTGGCGCGTTGGCCGGCGCGCACGCTCAGGGCGTTGGCGTAGGCTTGGCGCGCACGCTTGTCGTCGCCCTGGCCGACAAAACAATGGCCCAGCACTTCCCAGGCATCGCCGCCGGCGCCCTGCGCGATGGCGCGGTGCAGGTACTCCTCGGCCTTGCCCCACAAGCCCTGATCGCGGCACAGCCGACCCAGCGTCACCAGCAGCGCCGGGCTTGCGGGATGCGCGGCCAGCCAGCTTTCTGCGCCAGTCAGGCGCGAGCCGCTGCGCGGTCGCGGCAGTTCGCCGTAGATCGCCACCAGCGGTTCCGACCACTGCTGCGCCAATGCGGCTTCGATTGCGTTGCCGGCGCGGTCCTCCAGCCCCAGCGCCATCGCCCGCCGCGCGAACGCAGCCACCACTTCGGGCTCGGTGCGCAGGGTCTTGTGTACCTGTTCCCAGGCGTGGTGCAACTGCGCGGCATCGCCGGCCTGTTGCAGCGCGCGTGCCTGCATGCCGCGCTCGAAGGCATCGGCCGCGACTTCGGTCAGCACGCGGTTGCGGCGCAGAGTCGCCACCAGCGCCAGTGCTTCGCTGGCGCGGCCCGCGCTGCTCAGCGCTTGCGCGCGCAGGTAGTGGCTTTCCGGCGGGATGCCGATGCGCGGATCGATCTCGTCCAGTCGCGCCAGCGCTTCGTCGGCACGGCCGGCTTGCATCGCCAGTCGCGCGCGCTCCAGCGCTACCGCGTTCTTGCCACGGTCGCGCGCCGCCAGTTCGAGTAGTTGTTCGGCGCCGGCCTCGTCGCCGCGCGCGCGCGCCGCGCGCGCCGCCGCCAGCAGCGCCGGTGTGCGCACCCGGGTCTCGTCGGCGGCTTTCTCCAGCAGCTTCTGGCCGCGCAGCCAGCGGCCTTCGTGCAGCGCCATCAGGCCGTCGCTGAGACGCGCGCGGGCGCGCCGCCGGGTGTAGCGCGTCCACACCCGGAACGGGATGCGCAACACCGTCAGCACCAGCCACAGCGCGGCTCCGAGCAGCAGCAACAGCAGCGTCGCCACCGGCACCGTGGTGGTGAGGTCGTAACCGCGCAGCCGCACCACCACCAGTCCCGGATCGGCGGCGACCACCTGCCACAGCAGCGATCCCGCCACCATCAGCAGCAGCAGCCACAGCAGTACGCGCAACACTTTCATGGCTTGCCTCGCGTCGCCTGCACGCTGGCGCGCAACAGGCGCAGTTGCTCCAGCGTGCTGCCCAACACCGGCAGATCCAGCGTCAGCGGCTGTTGCGCCAGTTCCAGCAGGCGTTGCTGGCGTTCGCGGCGCGTCTGCGAATCGGGGAACAGGCGTTGCAGCCAGCCGTCGATGCGCGTCAACGAGGCGCGGAACGCGGGCTCGTCGCGACGCTCCAGTGCCACCCGCGCCAGCGCCAGCTCCAGCCCCAGCGCGATCTGTCCAGCGTCCTGTTCGTCCGGCGCCAGCAGGCGTTGGGCGTCACTGCGACGCACCTGCACCAGACGCCCAAGCAACTCGCGCCATTTGGGCGTGGATTCACTGCGCTCGACCGCGAACGGCTGTTGCACCAGTAACGCCAGCGAGGCGTCGAGTGCGTCGAGCTCGCCGATGGCGGCGTCGCGCGGATCGCCGGGCATGGCGCGCAGCGCCGCCAGTTCCTGCGCGATGGTCTGGCGCAGGCTCAGGAAGCGCGGATTCTCCAGGCCCGCCAGCACCTCATTGGCTAGCGCATAGGCACGCTCGGCGCCGCTGCGGTCGTTGGCGAGGTCGAGCCGTTGACGTGCAGTCACCAGCAGCAGTTCCGCCTCGTCCAGACGCAGCAGTTGTGCCGCGGCGATCTGCGGCTCGGCCAGGCGATTGACCGTTTCCTCCAGCAGGGCGGCGCGCTCGCCGACGCCGAGCACATCCTCGCGCAGCACGCGCTGCGCCGAGGCGTTGTCGGTCAGGCGCTGTTCGAGTTGCCGGATCGCGCTGC
Organism: Lysobacteraceae bacterium; assembly: GCA_033765245.1. Classification (GTDB taxonomy): domain Bacteria; phylum Pseudomonadota; class Gammaproteobacteria; order Xanthomonadales; family Xanthomonadaceae. Next base: position 22,937 of record JANRIF010000327.1, on the reverse strand, counting down.
GATTGCTGTCCAGTTGCTGTTCCAGCAACGCAATCCGTTGCTGCTGCGCCAGCGGATCGACGGCAGGACGCAGCCACGCGGCGCGCAGCGTGTCCCAATACCATAGCGCAAGCGCCAGCGCGACCAGGACGACGAAAGAAAGCAACGCAAACCCGAACCGACGGGTGCGCGAACGCGGGGTGGGGGATTCACTCACGGCAATGGCGGCTACTGGCGACGACAAGGTCAATGCTACCGGAACGCAGAATCAGGGCGATAGGCGGCCAGCGCGGAAAGCATTGCATTGGGGCGCGCGCTGGCGGCGCGGACCCGGGTGGCGAAGCCCGCCTGCTGCGCCGCCAGCTCCAGCCGCGCGCTGGCGACCAGCGCCACGGCGCCACGCAAAGTGGTGCGCAGGTCGAGCGGGCACTGCTCCAGCAACGCCTGCAGCGCCTGGCCGCTGCTCACCGCCAGCGCCAGGGGGCCGGTCTGTGCGCGCAGCCGTTGCCACGCCGCCGCGCCGATGCGGCGGGGCTCGCGCCGATAGACATGGGCTACCAGCAGCCGTCGCGCGCGTTGTCGCAAGGCATCGGCCAGCAATTCGCGGCCGTCGGGCGCGGTGATCAGTCCAACCTCGCATCGAGCCAGGTCGGCCAGCGCCGGTAACGACAGCAGGCCCTCGCTGTCCATGCGCTCGGCGCAATAGCGCGCCGTAATGCCATGGCGCCGCAAGGCGGCGGCAGTGCCGGCGCCCACCGCCAGCCAGATCTGCTCGGGCCGTGCTCGCAGCGGCGCCTGCGCGGCCGCGAAGCGCACCGCCGCCGGGCTGGTGAACACCACCCGCGCCGCCATCAGCGCCGGACCCAGCGTGGTTTCGGCGGGGCAGGGCCGCAATGCCAGCGGCGACATCGGCAGCAGTTGCGCGCCGTGGCGGCGTGCGGCCCGGCGCAGCGCGGCGTGACCGCCGCTGGGGCGCAGCGAGATGACGGTCCATCCGGTCAGCGGGGGGCGCAGGGATGCAGTGGCGCCGCGTTCGTCCATGGCGCTACTTTGGCACATCGCGCGCGATCGCTGAACCGGCCGGTCGTTTCGCGATGATGCGGTTGCACGGTTGCCCGAAAGCGGCCTCCGATAAAACAGCGGTGCCCTTGGCTTTTGGTGAGTGCGCGTCAGCGTTCGATGTCGTGTTGCAGGATCGTGCCGATATGTGTCATTTCGCACGCGGCTACGACGATGCTCGTGAATTCACGTTGACAACATGAAGTTTCACCGGTTACGGTTTCTCTAGCAGATCGTGTCGCGCTTTTGATGTGACCGACGTCACATGTCATCAAGGAAGTTGGATGTTACAGGGAAGTATGGCGAGACCCGTCACGCAGGCGGCCGCCAACGGAAGCGTTCTACCCGACTTGGCCCTCCAGGGGCTGGTACTGCTTGCGCAGTTCCACGGTGTGGCGGCGGATGCAAATCAGCTTGCGCATGAATTTGGGCGCACCGGTGAGCTGTTCGACGAGACCACGTTGCTGCTGGCCGCGAAGCGGCTCGGTCTGAAAGCCAAAGTCGTCGCGCAGCCGGTATCGCGCATCGGCATGGCGGCGCTGCCAACATTGGCGCTGGTGCCGGACGGCGACGCCTTCATCATCGCCAAGGTCGGTGACGACAGCGTCCTGATCCACGATCTCGTCGAACAAAGACCTCGCGCCATTTCGCGTGAGGAATTCGAGGCACGCTACGCCGGGCGTTTGCTGCAAGTCGCTTCGCGCGCGTCGGTGCTGGGGCAGTTGGCGAAGTTCGACTTCACCTGGTTCATTCCTGCCGTGGTGAAGTACCGCAAGCTGCTGCTTGAGGTCTTCGTCGCCTCGCTCTTCATCCAGTTGTTCGCGCTCGTCACGCCGTTGTTCTATCAGGTGGTGATGGACAAGGTGCTGGTTCATCAGGGCCTGACCACACTGAACGTGATCGCGGTGGGCCTGGTGTCGATCGCGATTTTCGACGTGGTGCTGTCGGGCCTGCGCACCTATGTGTTCTCGCACACCACCAGCAAGATCGACGTTGAGCTGGGTGCGCGGCTGTTTCGCCACATGTTGTCGCTGCCGTTGGCCTACTTCGAATCGCGCCGTGTCGGCGAGACGATCGCGCGCGTGCGCGAGCTGGAGAACATCCGCACCTTCCTGACCGGACAGGCGCTGACCTCGGTACTCGATCTGCTGTTCACCGGCGTGTTCCTGGCGGTGATGTTCCACTACAGCGGCTGGTTGACGTTGATCGTGGTGCTGTCGCTGCCGGTCTATGCGTTGATCTCCGCCGGCATCACCCCGGCGCTGCGCGCCCGCCTCAACGACAAGTTCGCGCGCGGCGCCGACAATCAGTCCTTTCTGGTCGAGACCGTGAGCGGCATCGGCACCGTCAAGGCGATGGCGGTCGACCCGCGCGTCACCCGGGCTTGGGACGCGCAGTTGGCCGGCTACGTCAACGCCAGCTTCCGCGTCACTCGCCTCGCCACCGTCGGGCAGCAGAGCGTGCAGTTGGTGCAGAAGCTGGTCAGCATCGCGATCCTGTTCTGGGGCGCGCAATTGGTGATCAAAGGCGAGCTGTCGCTGGGGCAGTTGATCGCGTTCAACATGCTCTCCGGGCAGGTGGCCGCGCCGATCGTGCGGCTCGCCCAGCTTTGGCAGGAGTTCCAGCAGGTCGGCATCTCGGTGGAGCGTCTCGGCGACATCCTCAATACCCGTACTGAACTCCCCGGCAGCCGGATGGCGCTGCCGCCGATCCAGGGGCGGGTCACCTTCGAGCGGGTGTCGTTTCGTTATCGGCCCGATGCGGCGCCGGTGTTGAACGACATCGATCTGGACATCAAACCCGGTGAGGTGATTGGCATCGTCGGCCGCTCCGGCTCGGGCAAGAGCACGCTCACCAAACTGGTCCAGCGGCTGTACACCCCCGAGCGCGGGCGCGTGTTGGTGGACGGACACGATCTGGCGCTGGCGGACCCCGCATGGTTGCGCCGCCAGCTCGGCGTGGTGTTGCAGGAGAACTTTCTGTTCAACCGCAGCGTGCGCGAGAACATCGCACTGGCCGATCCGGGCGCGCCGCTGGAGCGGGTGATCCACGCCGCCAAGTACGCCGGCGCCCACGATTTCATCGTCGAACTGCCCGAGGGCTACGACACCAAGGTGGGCGAACACGGCACCGGCCTGTCCGGCGGGCAGCGCCAGCGCATCGCCATCGCGCGTGCGCTGATCACCGACCCGCGCATCCTGATCTTCGACGAAGCGACCAGCGCGCTCGACTACGAATCCGAACATGCGGTGATGGCCAACATGCGTGCGATCTGCAAAGGCCGCACGGTGTTGATCATCGCCCACCGGCTTTCCACCGTGCGTGCCGCCAACCGCATCGTGGTGGTGGAGAAAGGGCAGATCGTCGAGAGCGGCAGCCACGCTGAACTCGTGGATCGGCCCAATGGGTTTTACGCGCACCTGCATAGCTTGCAGCAGGGGGCGGCATGAAGCATGTGCTGCAGGCGGTAGGGGATTTTGCACGGCGCTACGCCACGGTGTTTCGCGCCGCGTGGGCGGTGCGCGCCCAACTCGATCCGCCCCAGCGCAGCGCCGACGAATTGGCATTCCTGCCCGCGCATCTGGAACTTACCGACACGCCGGTCTCGCCGCTGCCGCGCTGGATCATGCGCGCGATCATCGCCTTCTTTTGCATCGCCCTGCTGTGGGCCTGCTTCGGCAAGCTCGACATCGTGGCCGTTGCGCAAGGCAAGACCGTGGTGGGATCGCGCACCAAGATCATCCAATCGGCGGAAACCGCCGTAGTCAAACGCATTCGGGTGCGCGATGGGCAGGTAGTGAAGCAGGGCGAATTGCTGATCGAACTCGATGCCACCGGCACCGGCGCCGACTATGCCAAGGCCGGCGACGCCCTGATCGACGCCCGCCTCGCCGAGCTGCGGTTCGCCGCCCTCGCACAGGCGCTGGACTCGCGCCAAGCGCCGGTTCTGTCGCCCGATACCACATTGCCGCCGGAGCGCTTCAGTGCCGAACAACGCATGGCGGCGAGCCAGTTCGCGACCTATCAAGCCCGACAGCAGAGCCTGCTTGCGTCCATCGAGCAGCGCAGCGCCGAACTTCAGACCGTGCAATCGCTGATCGGCCCGCTGACCGAAGGCGCCCGGATCGCCAAGGAGCGCTCGGCCGATTACGCCAAGCTGCTTGAGCGCAGCTTCGTCAGCCGCCAGGATTACGTACTGCGCGAGCAGGAACGCATGGCCGCCGAGCGCGACCTCACCGCCCAACTGGGCCGTTTGCAGGAAACGCGCTCCGCGCAGCGCAGCGCGCGCGAGGAACTGCGCGTGTTGACCGCCGAAATGCGCCAACAAACCCTCGACGGCCTGCGCCAGGCCCGCGAACAAGTGCAGCAACTCGCGCCGGAAGTCGCCAAGACCGGCCAGCGCGACCACATGATGCAATTGCGCGCCCCGGTCGATGGCACCGTACAGCAACTGGCGGTACACACCATCGGCGGCGTCGTCACCCCCGCGCAACCCCTGCTGGCGGTGGTGCCCAGCGAGGAAGCGCTGGAGATCGAAGCCACCGTGCTCAACAAGGACATCGGCTTCGTGCGGCCCGGGCAAGCGGTGACGGTCAAGGTCGAAAGCTTCCCCTACACCCGTTACGGCTACCTCACCGGCACCGTCGAAACCATCTCGCACGACGCCGCCCAGGACGAAAAGCTGGGCCTGGTGTTTCCCGCACGGGTGAAATTGCACAGCGCGATGCTCAACATCGACGGCGTGCAAGTGCGGATCACGCCGGGCATGGCGCTGAGCGTGGAGATCAAGACTGGGCAGCGGCGGGTGATCGATTATCTGCTCAGTCCGTTGCGGGTGCATGGTGGGGAGGCGTTCAAGGAGCGGTAAGTATTTTCGGCTGATGTCGAGAATGCGCGGAGCAACGATTTTCTGAAATAAGTGATTGGAGCGTTCAAATGGCGCGTGAAAAAAAACAAGTAAGAGGTTGGTTGACTGTCGATAGCTATATTTATCCAATTCTGATTTTTAGCGCGATCATTGCGTTAATCGCACATTTGATCGCGGGAGAGGCCGGTCGGGCGCTGCTTTACATGCAGATATCCTACCTTACTGTCGTTCCAATATACGCAATCAAAATGATTGTAGAGTTGCGTGGGCGGCATGTTGTGCCAAGAAATAAACTTCTCGACAAGCTATTGTTGTCAATTTTTATCCCGATCTTTTGCGCTGGTATTGTCATTCTTCCATGGTGGTTGTTGGTGTCAGGAGATGGAATGATAGGCAGATCGCATTTGGTGTATTTAGCATTAACGAAATCAGTCATTTCCCTCGCGATTGTGGGGGCGGGATTGATCTACGCGGCAGCATTTTCAGCGTATCTGGTTCTTGGTGCATTGCCATTGATGTGGAATAATCATAACAGGAGTTGAATGTAATGCCAAATTCATCAGAAAATACCGCTGGTGTTGTGACTTTTGACGATCTCGTCAGCTATTCGACGGATCTAGCATCTACAGCCGCCGGGTTCTCGCTGAAATTTTCCTCTACATATGATGTCGCGTTCAATGCGGCCGTGCAACGAGGTGCCGATGCCGTTGCCGCACAAGTGGAGGCGTTAGAAAGCGCCTTTCGCGCCAACGCCGAGTATGCGGCATTGAACGCTACCCGTGCGGCTAGTAGCGGTAATGGTGTGCTGTCGGACGTTTATCGCTCGCTTGAAGGTCACTATTCAGGTCTCGCTGGCGAAATCGTCAATAAGCAAATAAAATCTGCTGAAATGTTGAATGATTTCATGTCACGAACCGGGCAGCGATATTCACAAGCTATAGGTGAGCTTGGGGGTTCTGCGGTCGGGCGGGCGGCTCGAAATTTTTTGGGCCCTCTATATGACGGTTATCAACTTGTCAGCGCAACACTTGCCGGCGATTTTGATCGTCTCGGCGCAGCCAGCACTAGCATTGCTGTTGCAGAGCTTTTTTCAGCGGGTGCCTTGATTGCTGCAGCGGCGCTTGGGGTCACTGGTGTAATTGGATTGGCAATGTTTGCCGCCGTCGGCGCGGTGTTTGGTGGTGCGGCAGGCTCAGCTTTATGGGATGAGTACTCCAGTACCATCAGAGATAAGTTGGCGGATTTCCTGACATGGCTGGATCCGGAAGGCATCGTCCCCGACGAAGTGAACGGTGACTTCAACAGCGCGAGGCGCTGGGTCCAACGCCGCGACCCGCTGGTGATCGATCTGGATGGCGACGGTATCGAGACCATCGGTGCCGATGGGGCGGTGTTGTTCGATCACAATGGCGATGGGGTGAAGACCGGCACCGGTTGGGTGCAGGCCGACGATGGCTTCCTCGTGTTCGACCGCAATGGCAATGGCTTGATCGATACGGGCGCCGAGCTGTTCGGAGTTGATACGGTCAAAGCCGACGGCAGCCATGCGCGCGATGGTTTCGATGCGTTGCGCGATCTCGACAGCAACGGCGATCTGGTGTTCGACGCCAACGATGCGGCGTTTGGTAGCGTCCGCATCTGGCAGGACCTCGATCAGGATGGTGTGACCGATGCCGGCGAGCTGCGCAGCCTGAGCGACGCGGGCATCGTCGGGATCAATCTGGTGGCGCCGCGCGATAACGTCAACCTGGGCAACGGTAATGTGCAGACCGCTAGTGCTGCCAATCTGTTCGCCGATGACCAAGAAGGCATTACCGCGAACCTCGATCTGGCCGACAACCCGTTCGTCCGCGAGTTTACCGACAGCATCGCGTTGACTGAGGCAGCGCAGGCGCTACCGGACATGCGCGGTTCGGGCATGGTGCGCGATCTGCGCGAGGCCATGAGCCTGTCGGCTGACCTGACCGCTGCGGTGAGCACATTCGTTGCGTTCGATTCCTATGTCGGTCAGCGCGCCACGCTCGATGGCTTGGTGTCGTCGTGGGCGGATACCTCGACGTTCCACAGCAGCGTCGAGGAGGCGCAGGCGCTGGGGTTCGAGGTGGTGTTCCTGGTGCCGGGGCTGAATGGTTTCGACTACGCGGGTTCGGAGGAATCGGTTCTGGACCCGGAAGCGCGCGCAGCGCTGATGGCGCAGCAGGCACAGATTTCCCACATGCTGGAGGTGTTGGAGAAGTTCAACGGCCAGCGATTCGTGACCGTCGATCAATTTGGGGTGGTGACGGCGAGCGGCCAGCAACTGTTCTTGCAGAGTGTCCTGTCTCAATTGGCAGGCACTCCCACCAGTGGCGCAAACAGCGGCAACCCGGACGATCCGCCGATCTACGTGTTCTTGTCGCAGCAGCAAATCGATTTCCTTACCCATGGCTACGAACGTCTGACGGAATCGGTGTACGGCAGTCTTGTGGCGCAGACACGTTTGTCCGATTACACCAGTCAGGTGACGTTGGCGTTCGGAGCCGATGGCGGCATCAGCCTCGACTTCTCGGCGGTGGATGCGGCGCTGGAGGCCAGGCGCGTGCAGTCGCCGGCCAACGCGCTCGCTGATCTGATCGAGCTGGTCAAATTCTTCGGCAGACAGTTCGTAGCCAATGGATGGGACGGCATTCGGCGCTTGCAGGATTGGATCAACAGTGGCGTGGGCGGTGCGGACGCGCAGACGGTGCTGAACGACTTGGGAGTGAGCGGCATTGGCGCCGGCGCCAGCGCGAGTGGAGATGCGGACGTTCTGTTTGCGGGCGCGGCTGGCGGGACCATTCGTAGCATGGATGGCAACGACGTCGTAATCGGCGGAGCAGGAAGTGATTGGCTGATGGGCGAAGCCGGCAACGACGTGCTGGACGGTGGCGCCGGCAGCGATGTCCTCTACGGCGGTGCGGGCGACGACGTGTTGCGTGGCGATGCAGGCGTGAATGATTACCTGTCGGGCGATGCGGGCAACGACACCTACCTGTTCGGTGCAGGCGACGGCAACACCACGATCTCGAACTATGACGCTGGGGTGGGTCGCCACGACGTGCTGCGGTTCCTGGAAGGAGTGTCGTCGACCGACGTGACGGCGCGGCGCAGCGGCAACGATCTATTGCTGACGATCGGAGCCACGGGTGAAGTGGTGACGGTATCGACCTACTTCCACCAGGATGGTGCAGGCGGCTACGCACTGGATGCGATCGAGTTCGTCGATGGCACGGCTTGGGATGTGGCGACGGTGAAGGCGATGATGCTGGTGGGCAGTGCCAGCAACGACAGCATGACCGGCTTCGCCACGGACGATGCGATGGATGGTGCTGCTGGTGACGACACGATCCGCGGTGCTGCGGGTAACGACACGGTGTCAGGCGGGGCCGGCAACGACTGGATTTACGGCGAAGCCGGCAACGACGTGCTGGACGGCGGTGAGGGCAGCGACGTCGTGTACGGAGGCGATGGCGACGACGTGCTGCGTGGCGGTGCAGGCGTGAACGATTACCTGTCGGGCGATGCGGGCAGTGACACGTACCTGTTCGGTGCAGGCGACGGCAACACCACGATCTCGAACTATGACGTGAGTGCAGGCCGCCACGATGTGCTGCGGTTCCTGGAAGGGGTGGCATCGACCGATGTGACGGCACGTCGCAGCGGCAACGATCTGCTGCTGACGATTGGGGCCACCGGTGAAGTGGTGACGGTATCGACCTACTTCCACAACGACGGCGCGGGCGGCTATGCGCTGGATGCGATCGAGTTTGCCGATGGCACGAGTTGGGATGTGGCGACGGTGAAGGCGATGATGCTGGTGGGTAGCGCCGGCAACGACACGATGACTGGTTTTGCCAGCAATGACGTACTCGACGGCGGTGCCGGCGACGACACGATCCGGGCAGCAGCGGGGGATGACACCGTCTCGGGTGGTGCCGGTAACGACTGGGTTTATGGCGACGCCGGCAACGACGTGCTGGACGGCGGTGAGGGCAGCGACGTCGTGTACGGAGGCGATGGCGACGACGTGCTGCGTGGCGGTGCTGGCGTGAACGACTACCTGTCGGGCGATGCCGGTAATGACACGTATCTGTTCGGCGCGGGCGACGGCAACACCACGATCTCGAACTATGACGCTGGGGTGGGCCGCCACGACGTGCTGCGGTTCCTGGAAGGGGTAGCGCCTACGGACGTGACTGCACGCCGCAGCGGCAACGACCTGTTGCTGACGGTTGGAGCCACCGGCGAAGTGGTGACGGTATCGACCTACTTCTACAACGACGGCGCGGGCGGCTATGCGCTGGATGCGATCGAGTTCGCCGATGGCACGAGTTGGGACGTGGCGACGGTGAAGGCCAAGATGTTGGTGGGCAGTGCCGGCAACGACACCATGACCGGTTTTGCCACGGACGATGCGATGGACGGCGCTGCCGGTGACGACACGATCCGCGGTGCTGCGGGTAACGACACGGTGTCAGGCGGCGCCGGCAACGACTGGATTTACGGCGAAGCCGGCAACGATGTGCTGGAGGGCGGAGAGGGTAGCGATGTCCTCTACGGCGGCGCCGGAGACGACGTGCTGCGCGGTGGCGCAGGCGCGAACGACTACCTGTCGGGCGATGCCGGTAATGACACGTATCTGTTCGGCGCGGGCGACGGCAACACTACGATCTCGAACTATGACGCTGGGGTGGGTCGCTACGACGTGCTGCGGTTCCTGGAAGGAGTGTCGTCGACCGACGTGACGGCGCGGCGCAGCGGCAACGATCTATTGCTGACGATCGGAGCCACGGGTGAAGTGGTGACGGTATCGGCCTACTTCCACCAGGACGGTGCCGGTGGCTACACACTGGATGCGATCGAGTTTGCCGATGGCACGAGTTGGGACGTGGCGGCGGTGAAGGCGATGATGCTGGTGGGTAGCTCCAGCAACGACAGCATGGCCGGCTTCGCCACGGACGATGCGATGGATGGCGCTGCTGGTGACGACACGATCCGCGGTGCTGCGGGTAACGACACGGTGTCAGGCGGCGCCGGCAACGACTGGATTTACGGCGAAGCCGGCAACGACGTGCTGGACGGCGGTGAGGGCAGCGACGTCGTGTACGGAGGCGATGGCGACGACGTGCTGCGTGGCGGCGCAGGCGTGAACGATTACCTGTCGGGCGATGCCGGCAACGACACGTACCTGTTCAGTGCGGGCGATGGCCACACCACGATCTCGAACTATGACGCGAGTGCAGGCCGCCACGACGTGCTGCGGTTCCTGGAAGGGGTAGCGTCTACGGACGTGACTGCACGCCGCAGCGGCAACGACCTGTTGCTGACGGTTGGAGCCACCGGCGAAGTGGTGACGGTATCGACCTACTTCTACAACGACGGCGCGGGCGGCTACGCGCTGGATGCGATCGAGTTTGTCGATGGCGTGAGTTGGGACGTGAACGCGGTGAAGGCGATTACCAGCGGCGGTACCGAAGGCGCCGATGTTCTTCAGGGTACTGCTGGGGCTGACTATATCAACGGTCTCGGTGGCGCGGACCGTCTGTATGGCAAAGAGGGTGATGACACGCTTGATGGCGGTGCGGGCAACGATTGGGTGTACGGTGATGCCGGTAACGACGTGCTGGACGGTGGCGAGGGCAGCGATGTCGTTTACGGTGGTGCCGGAGACGACGTGTTGCGCGGCGGTGCTGGCGTGAATGACTACCTGTCGGGCGATGCTGGCAACGACACGTATCTGGTCGGTGCGGGCGACGGCAACACCACGATCTCGAACTATGACGTGAGTGCGGGCCGCCACGACGTGCTGCGGTTCCTGGAAGGCGTCTCGTCTACGAATGTGACTGCACGCCGCAGCGGCAACGATCTATTGCTGACGATCGGAGCCACGGGTGAAGTGGTGACGGTATCGACTTACTTCCACCAGGATGGTGCCGGCGGCTACGCACTGGATGCGATCGAGTTTGCCGATGGCACGAGTTGGGATGTGGCGACGGTAAAGGCGATGATGCTGGTGGGTAGCACTGGCAACGACAGCATGTCCGGCTTCGCCACGGACGATGTGATGGACGGCGCTGCCGGTGACGACACGATCCGCGGTGCTGGGGGTAACGACACCGTATCGGGCGGCGCCGGCAACGACTGGGTTTACGGCGATGCCGGCAACGATGTGCTGGACGGAGGTGCCGGTAGTGATGTCCTCTACGGCGGCGCCGGAGACGACGTGCTGCGCGGTGGTGCAGGCGCGAACGACTACCTGTCGGGCGATGCCGGTAATGACACGTATCTGTTCGGTGCGGGCGACGGCAACACCACGATCTCGAACTATGACGCTGGGGTGGGTCGCCACGACGTGCTGCGGTTCCTGGAAGGGGTGGCATCGACCGATGTGACGGCACGCCGCAGCGGCAACGACCTGGTGCTGACGATCGGAGCCACCGGTGAAGTGGTGACGGTATCGACCTACTTCTACAACGACGGTGCGGGCGGCTACGCGCTGGATGCGATCGAGTTTGCCGATGGCGTGAGTTGGGATGTGGCGACGGTGAAGGCCAAGATGTTGGTGGGCACTACCGGCAACGACAGCATGACCGGATTTGCCACGGACGATGCGATGGATGGTGGCGCCGGCAATGACACGATCCGGGGTGCCGGAGGCAACGACACGGTATCGGGCGGCGCCGGCAACGACTGGGTTTACGGCGATGCCGGCAACGACGTGCTGGACGGTGGCGAGGGCAGCGATGTCGTTTACGGTGGTGCCGGAGACGACGTGTTGCGCGGCGGTGCTGGCGTGAACGACTACCTGTCGGGCGATGCTGGCAACGACACGTATCTGTTCGGTGCGGGCGATGGCAACACTACGATCTCAAACTACGACGCTGGGGTGGGCCGCCACGACGTGCTGCGGTTCCTGGAAGGCGTGGCGTCCACCGACGTGACGGCACGCCGCAGCGGCAACGATCTGGTGCTGACGATCGGAGCCACGGGTGAAGTGGTGACGGTATCGACATACTTCTACAACGACGGGGCAGGCGGCTATGCGCTGGATGCGATCGAGTTTGCAGATGGCGTGAGCTGGGACGTGGCGATGGTGAAGGCCAAGATGTTGGTGGGCAGTGCCGGCAACGACACCATGACCGGCTTTGCCACGGACGATGCGATGGACGGCGCTGCTGGCAATGACACGATCCGGGGCGCCGGAGGCAACGACACCGTATCGGGCGGCGCTGGCACCGACTGGCTGTACGGCGATGCCGGCAACGACGTGCTGGACGGCGGCGAGGGCAGCGACACGCTCTATGGCGGCGTGGGCGACGACGTGCTGCGCGGTGGTGCGGGAGTCAATGATTACCTGTCGGGCGATGCCGGCAACGACACTTACCTGTTCGGTGCGGGTGACGGCAACACCACGATCTCGAACTACGACGCTGGGGTGGGCCGCCACGACGTGCTGCGGTTCCTGGAAGGCGTGTCCTCGACCGACGTGACGGCACGTCGCAGCGGCAACGATCTGGTGCTGACGATCGGAGCCACGGGTGAAGTGGTGACGGTATCGACTTACTTCTACAACGACGGGGCGGGCGGCTATGCGCTGGATGCGATCGAGTTTGCCGATGGCGCGAGTTGGGACGTGGCGACGGTGAAAGCGATGGTGACTGCGCCTGCGACCACGTTGCAAGATGGCGTCGGCAACTATTCGATGGCCAGTTTTGCCACAGACAATGCAATCAACAGTGCGGTTGACGCGCCAGCACAAGCGGTGTCCGCCAGTGTGGCGGAGAAATCGAGCGTCGCATCAGCAACTGGTGCTACAGCGCAGGATGCCGCCGCAGCAGCACTGTCTGGAGCGAGTGCATTGCAGCTGGTTGGGGTGGTGCCTCAGTCGGAGCAGATAATTGTTGCCGTGCCGATGGTGCCGACGCCGGTTGTGGTCGATGGCGGTGATCTTGGCACGCAACGACCAATCGCGAAGCCGGACAACACTCAGACCCCGCCGACGTTGCCACCGGTGGTGCGTGATGACGGCTCGCTCGATCTGCTGCCGCTACCGACGGCGCCGGGTGGCGGTGGCATCGGGCCGATTGGCGACGGGGCGATCGGGATGTCGCCGCTCAGGTCGTTGCCGCGGCCGATCTTCACCGACACGCCGCCAACCCTGCCGCCGGTGCTCAGCGATCCGTCACTGGGCGGGGCGCCGGGCGCACCGGACATGCACGCCTTTGATCCGGGCCTGTCGCTCGCCGATCTGATCGGCCCGATCGATCTGGACGCCTTGCTGCCGCCGTGGTGGCCGGACCCGAGCATGCAGATCGACGCATCGACGGCTCCCGCGCTGTTCCCGATGGGCGCACTGGAATTGCCGGCGCACTGCGGCGGCGCGTCCAGTCTGGCGCATTGTCAGAGGCTGGTGGAGCTGATGGCGTTGGGCGACGGCGGTGGCGGGATGGATTATGCCCCGCAGTCGAGCTCGCACGATCCGCGTGTCCAGGTGTTCACGCCGTAGTCGTTTCGCGGGTCTCCCCGTCGGGCCGTTGCGATGGCCCGGCGGGGCACGGGATGGAGAACCGTGTTGTGATTTTGCGGGCCGAGTGTCCGATCGAAGGATCGAACGTGAGCGCGCCGCTTGCGCGAGATGGAAGCCGCAGATGTGCGGGATGGCGGTCGCCCGCAAGCGGCCTCCCACAAGGGAACGCGGTAACCCTGTGGGAGCGCGCTTGCGCGCGATGGATGCCGCGACGGTGCGCAAGCGTTGGCTGCAGCGCGCGGTCATCCCCAAGCTGCCTCCCACAAGAGCCGCGACGCCCCCCGCAGGCGCTGCGACGGGCATCCCCGATGGCGCGGGAATTGGCGGCCGGTGCATACTATGGCGCACGGCACGAGGTTCGGTGCCGATGTCGGCCGGGGGAAGTGGATGTCGCGGCAATGCGGCGGCGGCGCGGTTCGCGTCGTGCGCGCGGGCGGCACGCGCTAGCTACCCCGGCACGCTTCCCGTTTCGATCCACGCCAACCAGCACGCATCACCAGGGACAAGGTTCGGGCATCGATGAGCATCATGGCGACTCAGGGCGGGTGGCAGCACTTGGACGTGTTGCTGCTGCTGATGCTCGCCTGGTTCGCGATCGGTGCGGCGGGGCTGCTGGCGCTGCGGCAGTTCGTGTTTGTGGCGCGGGTGCTGTTTCCGCTGGGTGGGCTGGTGGCGCTGGCGGTGGCGGCGATGGCGCTGACCGGGCTCGGGCACGGGGTGCAGACCACGGTGCTGGCGATCGGCCTGCCGACGTTGCCGTTCCATTTCCGCCTCGATGACCTGTCGGGCTTCTTCGTTGCGGTCATCGCGCTCACCTCGGCCGGCGTGTCGGCGTTCGCGGCCGGCTATTTCCGCCAGGGTGAGGGCACCCCGCCGGGTCTGCTGTGCCTGGAATACCACGTGTTTCTGGCCAGCATGGTGCTGGTGGTGCTTGCCGACGACGCCTATGCGTTCATGGTGATGTGGGAAACCATGGCGCTGTCGTCGTTCTTCCTGGTTACCGCGAATCACCGCATCCCGGAAATCCGCCGTGCCGGGTATCTGTATCTGTTGATCGCCCACATCGGAGCGATCGGCATCCTGTTGTGCTTCGGCGTGCTGCAGGCCAATACCGGCGACTACACCTTCGCCAACATGCGTGCGCAGGAACTGACTCCGCTCTGGAGTTCGCTGGCGGTGCTGCTGGCGCTGCTGGGATTCGGCGCCAAGGCGGGCCTGGTGCCGCTGCACGTGTGGTTGCCCGAAGCCCATCCGGCGGCGCCGTCGCCGGTTTCGGCGCTGATGAGCGCGGTGATGCTCAAGACCGCGGTGTACGGCTTCCTGCGCGTCTCGCTTGACCTGCTGCACACGCCGATCTGGTGGTGGGGCGTGCTGTTGCTGGGGATCGGGCTGCTGACCGCGATGTTTGGGGTGATCTTCGCCGCGGTGCAGACCGACATGAAGCGTCTGCTGGCGTATTCGTCGATCGAAAACATCGGTCTGGTGTTTGCCGGCATCGGCCTGACCGTGCTGTTTTCCGCCTACGGCATGCAGCGGATGGCGGCGTTGGCGTTGACCGCGACGCTGTATCACGTGGCCAGCCATGCGATGTTCAAGAGCCTGCTGTTCCTCGCCACCGGCTCGGTGTTGCACGCCACGGCCGAGCGCAGCCTGGGCAAGCTCGGCGGCCTGATCCGGTTCATGCCCTGGGTGGCATGGCTGAGCCTGTTGGCGGTGCTGGCAAGTGCCGGGTTGCCGCCGCTGGGCGGGTTCGTGTCGGAGTGGCTGTTGCTGCAGGGTTTCCTGTTTGCGCCGGAGCTGCCCAATTCGGTATTGCAGATGCTGATTCCGACCATGGCGGCGCTGATCGCGCTGGTGTCGGCGTTGTCCGGCTACACCATGGTCAAGTTCTACGGCGTGGTGTTTCTCGGCCAGCCGCGTGAGCGCAAGCTGCATCACGCGCATCCGTCCGGGTGGTGGGAGCGCGCCGGGATGTTGTGGCTGGGCGCCGGCTGCGTCGCGCTCGGGCTGCTGCCCAATCAGGTGATCGGGCTGATCGATCCGATCACGCGGCAACTGGTGGATGCCGGCATCGGCGATGCCGTGGCCGCGCAGGGTTGGCTGCTGGTGCCGGTGGCGATCGAGCGCGCCAGTTACGGGCCGGTGGTGTTCCTGGTGGGCGTGCTGACCAGCTTTGCGCTGGCCTTCGTGCTGGTGCGGACGCTGTATCACGGCCGGGTGCGCCGCGCGCCGCCGTGGGATTGCGGATTCCCCTTGCAGGATGCGCGCATGCAGGACAGCGCCGAGGGCTTCGGGCAGCCGATCCGGCACATCTTCGGGCCGGCGTTCCGGATGACGCGCATGCTGCCGTCGCCGTTCGACCGGCAGCCGAAATATGCGGTGACGGTGGCCGATCATTTCTGGCATTGGCTGTACCTGCCGATCGCCGCACTCACCGAACGCACCGCGCGGCTGGTCGGGCGGCTGCAACGCGGGCGCATTTCGATCTACCTGCTGTACAGCTTCATCACCCTGATCGTCACCTTGCTGCTGGTGCATCGATGAACGCGCTCGCGATGGCGTCGCAACTGCTGGCGATCGCGGTGGCGCTGCTGCTGGCGCCGCTGCTGACCGGCTGGATCAACCAATGCCGGGCCTGGCTGCAGAACAAGTCGGCGCCGGGCCTGCTGCAGCCGTTCCGGATGCTGCACAAGCTGTTCCACAAGGATTCGGTGTTGGCCGAACATGCGTCGCCGCTGTTTCGCGCCTCGCCCTACATCGTGTTCGGCTGCATGGTGCTGGCGTGCGCGATAGTCCCCTCGTTGTCGACCCGGCTGTGGCTGGCGCCGGCGGCCGATGCGATTGCGCTGGTCGGGCTGTTCGCGTTGGCGCGGGTGTTCATCTCGCTGGCCGCCATGGATATCGGTACGGCCTTCGGAAGTCTGGGCGCGCGGCGCGAGATGCTGGTCGGGTTCCTGGCCGAACCGGCGCTGCTGATCGTGCTGTTCACCACCGCGTTGATCGCCGGGTCGACCTCACTGAGCTCGATCGTGCAGACGCTGTCGGCGGGCTCGCCGGTGATCTCGCCCAGTCTGGTGTTCGCCGGGGTGGCCTTCACCATGGTGTCGCTGGCCGAGAACGCGCGCGTACCGGTCGACAATCCGGCCACCCACCTCGAACTGACCATGATCCACGAGGCCCTGATCCTGGAGTATTCGGGCCGGCATCTGGCGCTGCTGGAATGGGCCGCCAGCCTGAAGCTGTTCGCTTATTCGTGCATTGGGCTGGCGCTGTTCTTCCCGTGGGGGATCAGCACTGGCGACAGTCCGTTCGGGGTGCTGCTGGCGTTGCCGGTGCTGATCGTCAAACTGCTGATCGGCGGCGCCTTGCTGGCCTTCCTGGAGACGATCAGCGCCAAGATGCGGATCTTCCGCGTGCCCGAGTTCCTGGGCACGGCGTTCATGATCGCGGTGCTGGCGATGCTGGTGCACATGCTGTTGGGAACATGAGAGCCTGTGAAAAAAATGCCCGCCTACTGCGACCGTCGCCATCGGGCATTGCCCGCGCAGGCGCGAAGCGCCCGAACGCCCCCAGCCGCGTTGCGCTGCGCGAATACGGCGGTCATTTGGTTCACCAAACTCCCTTGTTTTCGCGTAGCGCGCCTTGCTGGGAACGCTCGGCGGCGGTCTCGCTACGGCGTTCAATTTTTTCACAGGCTCTGACATGATCGGATTACCCGGCCAGTTGATCAACTTCTTCGCGGCGCTGTTGCTGCTGCTTGCGTTCGCGATGATCTCGCAGCGGCGCATCCTCTCCTTGATCCACCTGTTCACCCTGCAAGGCGCCACGCTGGTGGCGGCGACGGTGTTGGTGGGCTACGTCACGGCGCAGCCGCATCTGTACGTCTCCGCCATGCTCACCTTCGTGCTCAAGGTGGTGCTGATTCCCTGGTTGCTGCACCGGGTGATCGACCGCCTGAACGTGCGCTGGGACGTGGAGACGTTGATCAACATTCCCACCACCATGCTGGTCGGCATCGGCCTGGTGATGCTGGCGTTCTATCTGGCGCTGCCGATCGCGCAACTGTCCGCGACCATCGTGCGCGGCACCCTGGGCATCGCGCTGGCGTGCGTGTTGTTGTCGTTCCTGATGATGATCACGCGCTCGAAGGCGGTGCCGCAGGTGATCGGTTTTCTGGCGCTGGAGAACGGCCTGTTCTTCGCCGCCACCTCGGCCACCTACGGCATGCCGATGGTGGTGGAACTGGGCATCGCTCTCGACGTGCTGGTCGGCATCCTGATCCTGGGCGTGTTCATGTTCCAGATCCGCGAGCAGTTCGACAGCCTCGACATCCGTCACCTGGAATCGCTGAAGGAAGATTGAGCCCGTGAACAGATTTTCCGCCTGCCACGATCGCCACGCGCGGGTGTCGCCCGCGCTGCGGCGCGGCGTTGACGTCCGCGTTGCGGGCGGGAACTGACCATGCCCGCGCTCTATTTCGTGCTGGGCATTCCGCTGCTGGGTGGCGTGGTGCTGGCATTGTGCGGGCACCGCGGATTCGCCCGCGACGTCAACGTCGGTTTCAGCCTCGGCACCTTCCTGGCGGCGTGCGTGTTGACCGCGCAGGTGATCGCTCACGGTCCGTCGTTTGCGTGGCACCGCGAGTTCTTCATCGATCCGTTGAACGTGTTCCTGGTCACGCTGACCGCCTTCGTCGGCCTGACCACGGCGATCTTTTCGCGGCCCTACATGCGCGTGGAGGAGCATCACGGCAAGATGACGCCGCGGCGCCTGCGGCTGTATCACAGCATGTACCAGCTATTCAGCTTCACCATGCTGCTGGCGTTGACCACCAACAACATGGGCATCCTGTGGGTGGCGATGGAAGCCGCCACCCTGACCACGGTGATGCTGGTCAGCGTGTATCGCACCGCGGCCAGCCTGGAGGCGGCGTGGAAGTATTTCATCCTGTGCGGCGTCGGCATCGCGCAGGCGCTGTTCGGCACCGTGCTGCTGTACATGGCGGCGGAAAAGGTGATCGGCCATGAAGGCGGCGCGTTGCTGTGGAGCAACCTGGACACGGTCAAGCAGCAACTCGACCCGGACATCATCACCCTGGCGTTCGCGTTCCTGTTCATCGGCTACGGCACCAAGGTAGGTCTGGTGCCGCTGCACAACTGGCTGCCCGATGCGCACGCCGAAGGTCCGACTCCGGTGTCGGCGGTGCTGTCGGGCTTGCTGTTGAACGTGGCGCTGTACGCCATCTTGCGCTTCAAGGTGCTCACCGATGGCGCGCTGGGAACGCATCTGGCCGGCAATCTGATGATGGGCTTCGGCTTGGCCTCGGTGCTGGTGGCGGCGTTCTTCCTGTCGCGCCAGCGCGACGTCAAGCGCATGTTCGCCTACTCGTCGATCGAACACATGGGCCTGATCACGTTCGCATTCGGCATGGGCGGACCGATCGCCACCTACGCCGGTCTGCTGCACATGACCGTGCATTCGCTGATCAAGTCGGCGATCTTCTTCGCGGTGGGCCACGCCACCCAGAAGGCGGGCACCCAGATCATGGCGGAAATCCGCGGCCTGATGACGGTCAATCCCACCGTCGGCTGGGGCCTGATGCTGGGCGCGCTGGCGATTCTCGGCATGCCGCCGTTCGGGGTTTTCGCCAGCGAGTTTCTGATCCTGACCACCGCCATGCGCGAACATGCCTGGGCCACGCCGTTTCTGTTGCTGGCGTTGGGGGTGGCGTTCGCGGCGATCTTCGCGCGGGTGCAACCAATGGTGTTCGGCGATACCTCGGTGCGGCCCTTGCCGCATCCGCCAGCGCTGGTGCCGGTATTCATCCACCTGGGGCTCGGCCTGATGCTCGGCCTGTACATTCCGCCGTACCTGGACGAGTGGTACCGGCAGGCAGCGCGGCTGATCGGAGGTTGATGGCATGCGCATCGCGGACTGCGAATTCGAGGTGAAGGCGCTGGCGGCGCCGCTGCCGATCTTCCACGGCATCGCGGCGAATGCCGAGGACTGGGAGTTTGCCGCGCGCGCGGCGGCGCAGACAGGCGGTCGTCTGGTTGCGCTGTGGAGCGCCGAACGCGGTCGCGGCGCGCAACGCCGGCCGGTGGTCTGCGCCGCCTACGTGGTGGCCGAGGGTATGCTCTGGCTGGATTTGCCGTTGGCCGACGCCGGCGTCGGTTATCCCGATCTGGCAGGCACCTTCGCCTGCGCCGAGCGCATGCAGCGCGCCATCGCGGACCTGTCCGGCGTGCGCGCGATCGAACCGCAGGACGCGCGTCCGTGGCTGGACCACGGCCTGTGGCCGCCCGGCGCGCGCGCGTTGCGCCAGGGGCCGGCGGGCGCCGTGGCGCAGGCATCGCGCGAGCCGGTGCCGTACCCGTTCGTCCGGGTCGAAGGCGATGGTGTGCACGAGATCGCGGTCGGGCCGGTGCATGCCGGCATCATCGAGCCGGGGCATTTCCGGTTTTCGGTGGTGGGCGAGAAGGTGCTGCGCCTGGAGGAGCGTCTGGGTTACGTCCACAAGGGCATCGAGCGCCGCTTCACCGAACTGGCGCCGCTCGATGCGTACCGTCTGGCCGGCCGCGTCAGCGGCGATTCCACCGTGGCGTATGCGTGGGCCTATTGCATGGCGCTGGAATCGGCCGCCGCCGGTACCGTCCCGGCACGTGCGGCGTGGCTGCGCGCGCTGCTGCTCGAACGCGAGCGCGTCGCCAACCATCTCGGCGATCTGGGCGCATTGGGCAACGACGCCGGGTTGGCGATCGGCTTGGCGCAATTCTCGCGCCTGCGCGAGGACTGGCAGCGCCTGGCGGGCGTGCTGTTCGGGCACCGGCTGATGATGGATTGTGTGGTGCCGGGCGGGGTCGCCTGCGATCTCGACGCCAACGCGGTGCAGCGCGTGGTCGAGCAATGCGATGCGGTGGAGCGCGAAGTGCGGGCGATGCGGCGGCTCTATGAGGAGCATGCCGGATTGCAGGATCGTTTCATCGGCGCTGGCCGCGTCAGCAACGAGCTGGCATTGCGGCTCGGGCTGACCGGGATGGCCGGCCGCGCCAGCGGCGTGGCGGCGGATCAACGCAGCCAGTTCCCGATGTGCCCGTACGATACCTTGGCGGTACGCGGCGCCAGCCATCGCAATGGCGACGTCGCGGCGCGGGTGACGGTGCGCTTCGACGAGGTGCTCGAATCGCTGCGGCTGATCCGCGCGCTGGTGCGCGACCTGCCGAACGGCGCGGTGCGCGACGCGGTCGAGTTGCCGCCGCACGATGCGCTCGGCGCCGGCTGGGTGGAAGGCTGGCGCGGCGAAATCCTGGTGGCGCTGGAACTGGAAGCGGGCGGCGGCGCGGTGCGGATAAGCCGTTGCCACTGTCATGATCCGTCGTGGCAAAACTGGCCGGTGCTCGAACACGCGGTGATCGGCAACATCGTTCCGGACTTTCCGTTGATCAACAAGTCCTTCAACCTGAGCTATTCGGGACACGACCTGTAATGTGGAAGATTGTCCATCGCATCGTCAGCGCCGGCATCGCCAGCGAGACTCCGCCGCAACCGCAGGCGGAGCCCGGCGACGACGTCTCCCACATCCAGCAGCATCTGCTCGACATCCTTGGCCGGGCCCTGACCATCCGCATGGTCGATGCCGGCTCCTGCAACGGCTGCGAGCTGGAGATTCACGCGCTCGGCAACCCGTATTACAACCTCGAAGGACTGGGCATCAAGTTCGTGGCCAGTCCACGCCACGCCGATCTGCTGTTGGTCACCGGGCCGGTGTCCAGGCACATGGCGCAGGCGCTGCGTCGCACCTACGACGCCATGCCCGACCCCCGGTTGGTGGTGGCGGTGGGCGACTGCGGTTGCCATGGCGGCGTGTTCGGCGAGAGCTACGCCAGTTGCGGCCGGGTCGCCAACGTCATTCCGGTGCACTGCACCATTCCCGGCTGCCCGCCGCCGCCGCTGGCGATTTTGCGCGGCATCCTCAGCGTCGTCAGCGCGAATCACGGCGCTTCCGCTGCGCCCGTCGGCACGCCGTGAGCGCGGCGCCATCGCCGCAGGCGCGGCTGCAACACAAGCTCGATGCGATGCCGCCGGTGCGCGCGATGGCGGCAACGGTGGCGCGTTGCGATGCCGAATGCCTGCAGCTCGTCGCGCCGCTGGCGGCCAACGTCAATGACAAGGGCTGCGCCTTCGGCGGCAGCCTGAGCGGGCTGATGACGCTCGCCGCCTGGGGCGCGCTGACGCTGCGCCTGGAAGCCGCCGGCATCGATGCCGATGTGTATGTGGCGAACTGTCAGGTGGCCTTTCGTGCTCCGGTCTACGAGGACATCGTGGCCGAGGCGGTATTGGCGCCCGGGCAGGACTGGGAAGCCATCCTCGCCCGCCTGCGCACGCGCGGCCGGGCACGCGCCCACATGAGCGCACGCATCCTCATGGCGCAAGCGCAGGTGGGCGCCGAAATGGAGGCGCAGTTCGCCCTCATCGCCGTCGTCGCGCCGCACGCCTGAACCCCATTGCCGTCGGCGCTCTGGTTCTCGCCGCAGGTTTGCGCAACAATGGCCGCATGCACAAAAGACTCGCTCTGCTGTTGCTGGTGGTGTTCGCGCTGGGCGGTTGCGCCAGCGAGAGCAAGAAGACCAAGGTGCTGGACGCCACGCTCTACGCCTATGCCGGCGCGATCCGCTGGGGCGAGTTCGATCGCGCCTGGCAGATGATGGACCCGGAGGTGCGCGAGCAGCATCCGCTCAGCGAAGTGGAGTGGTCGCGGTTCGCGCAGGTGCAGATCACCGGCTACCGCGTGCAGAGCAGCAACCCCACTTCCGATGAAGGCCTGGAGCAGTTCGTGCAGATCGGAGTGGTCAATCGCCATACCCAGGCCGAGCGGGTGGTGTTTGCGCATGAGATATGGCGTTGGGACGCCCCCACCAAGCGCTGGTGGTTGATGAGCGGGTTCCCGAGCCTCGCCGGCGGCAACTGAGCGCGGCCGCGCGATACCCCGGAGCTAGCAGCCTGTTGAATCTACTGCGCCGGTGCGATAGCGGTCCAGATTCGGCCGATTGATCGTTACATAGTCCCGTTATGCGCCTCACAATCAGCCGAATCTGGCCTCGCTCTCGCCCTCGGCTCGCTACGAACACTCAAGTCCGACAGGCTGCTAGCGCCCCGGCGCTCGCTCCGCCACAATGGCGGGCCTTGCTTGTCGCACCGCAAACGCCCGGACCCCTTCACGTATGGTAGCCACGCTCTCCTCGTTCGTCGCCGCTCACACCGCCCTGGTGCTGGCGTTCGTCGCCGTCACCGGTGCCCTGATCTACACCGAACTGGCCCGTCTCACCCGCGGCTACCGCGCGATCAGCCCGGCCCAGGTCACCGATCTGATCAATCGCGAGAACGCGCTGGTGGTGGACATCCGCGCGCTGGCCGACTTCGAAAAAGGTCACATCGTCGGCGCCCGCCACATGGTGCTCAGCCAGTTCGACCCGGAAAACAAGGCGC
>JANRIF010000324.1:0-7392 GCA_033765245.1 Lysobacteraceae bacterium | reverse complement strand
GAAATCCTCAAGGGACTGAACCTGCGCGTGAAGGCCGGCGAAGTGCACGCCATCATGGGCCCCAACGGCGCCGGAAAGTCCACGCTCGGCCACGTGCTGGCCGGCCGCGAGGGTTACGACGTCACCGAGGGCAGCGTGCGCTTTGAGGACAAGGACCTGCTGGCGCTGACGCCCGAGGCGCGCGCCGGCGAAGGCGTGTTCCTGGCGTTCCAGTACCCGGTCGAGATCCCCGGCGTCAACAACACCTATTTCCTGCGCACCGCGCTCAACGCCCAGCGCAAGTATCGCGGCGAGGAGGAACTGGACTCGATGCAGTTCCTCAAGCGCGTGCGCGAGAAGCTCTCGGTGCTGCACATCAAGGACGAGCTGCTGCATCGCGCGCTCAACGAAGGCTTTTCCGGCGGCGAGAAGAAGCGCAACGAGATCTTCCAGCTTGCCGTGCTGGAACCCAAGCTGGCGATCCTCGACGAGACCGACTCGGGGCTGGATATCGACGCGCTGCGTCTGGTGGCCGAGAGCGTCAACCTGATGCGCTCGCCGCAGCGCGCGTTCGTGGTGATCACCCACTACCAGCGCCTGCTCGACTACATCAAACCGGATGTGGTGCACGTGCTGGCCGATGGCCGCATCGTCGAGTCCGGTGGCCCGGAGCTGGCGCTGGAACTGGAAGCACACGGGTATTCCTGGATCAAGGACCGGGTGGCGCCGGCGGCGGTGGCGTGACATGGACACCACCCTGCTCGACAGCTTCAACGCCGGATTCGACGCGCTGCCCGCCGACCTGGCAAACGCGCATCATCTGATGCCGCTGCGGCTCTCGGCGCTGCGCGGCGCCGTAGTCGGCGGCCTGCCCGACCACCAGACCGAGGAGTGGAAATACACCTCGTTGCGCGCGTTGTCAGCGCGGCCGTTCGCGCTGGCCGGCGCACCGGTCGAGCTGTCTCCCGATGCGCTTGCCGCGATTCCGGCACCGCGCCTGGTGCTGGTCAACGGCGTGGTCGACACCCACCTGTCGCAACTCGACGACCTCGCCGAAGGGCTGACGGTGCGCACCCTGATGCAGGTGTTGCGCGGCACCAACACGCGCGAAGCAGCGCTGCTGGCAGCCCGCTTCGAGGGCGTAGCCAACGTGTTCGCCCGCCTCAACGCGGCATTGGCGCTGGACGGCGCATTCGTGCAGGTCGCCGCCGATGCCCGCATCGCCGCGCCGCTGCATCTGGTGTTCGTGGGCGCTCCGGACGAGGCCGGCGATCTGGCGCTCAACCTGCGCCATCTGATCGAACTGCGCGAGAACGCCAGCCTCACCGTGATCGAACATCATCTCGGCGCCGGCGACCACCACCACCTGCACAACCACGTATTCCACGTCCATCTCAAGCCCGGTAGCGCACTGGTACACGCGCGGCTGCAGGACGATCGCGCCGACGCCAGCGTGATCGCACGCACCGATGCGGTGCTCGCCCGCGACGCCAGCTATCGCCGGCTCGACCTGGAACTGGGCGCGGGACTGTCGCGGCACGACCTGAACGTCTCGCTGCAAGGCGAGCACGCGTCGGTCAGCGTGGCCGGCGCGCTGCTGGCGAACCGGCGTCGTCATCTCGACACGCGCCTGCGCATCGAACACATTGCCGGCAACACCCGCTCCCGGGTGAACTGGCGTGCCATGGCCGACGCGCGCGGGCGCGCGGCGTTCCATGGCGGCATCGTCATCCGCGCGGGCGCGGACGGCAGCGACGCCGCATTGTCGAGCCGCAACCTGCTGTTGTCCGAGGATGCCGAGATCGATGCCCAGCCGGTCCTGGAAATCCATGCCGACGAAGTGAAGGCGGCACACGGCGCCAGCGTCGGCCAGCTCGACGCCGATGCGCTGTTCTACTTGCGCAGCCGCGGCATCGACGAGGCGCAGGCGCGGGCGTTGCTCACCACCGCGTTCTGCCGCGAGGTGCTGGACGTGCTCGACGACGCCGAACTGGCGGTGACGTTTGGCGAACGGCTCGACGCGACGCTGCAGCGCCAACCCTCGGCACCGACGCCATGAACACGATGCTGCCGGCGGCTGCCTCCGGCGCGCCAGACGTCGATTGGGCGCAGGTACGCAGCAACTTTCCGGTGCTCGGACGCAGCGTGCACGGCAAGCCGCTGGTGTATCTGGATTCCGCCAACACCGCGCAAAAGCCGCTGCCGGTGATTGCCGCGGTCGACGACTTCTACCGCCGTCACAACGCCAACGTCTCGCGCGCAGTGCATACGCTCGGCAGCGAGGCCACCGAAGCCTACGAGAGCGCGCGCACGCGCATCGCCGCATTCCTGCGCGTGCCCGCCGAACAACTGGTGCTGACCTCGGGCACCACGTTTTCGCTCAATCTGGTGGCTTACAGCTACGCGCTGCCGCGGCTGCAGCCCGGCGACGCGATCTTGCTCACGCGCATGGAGCACCACGCCAACATCGTGCCGTGGCAGTTCGTCGCCGAGCGCACCGGCGCGAAGATCAAGGTGGCCGAAATCACCCCGACCGGCGAGCTCGACCTCGACGACCTGCGCGCCAAGCTCACCGACGAGGTGAAGATCCTCAGCCTTGCCCATGTCTCCAACGTGCTGGGCACGATCAACCCGGTGGCGCAGATCTGCCGCGAGGCGCGCAAGCGTGGCATCGTCAGCGTGGTCGACGGTTCGCAGGCGGTGCCGCACATGCCGGTGGACGTGGCCGCACTCGGCTGCGACTTCTACGCCTTCACCGGCCACAAGATGCTGGGCCCCACGGGCACCGGCGGCCTGTGGGCGCGCGCCGAGCACCTGACCGCGATGCCGCCGTTCCTCGGCGGCGGCGAGATGATCAAGGAAGTCCGCTTCGACGGCACCGTATTCAACGATCCGCCGCACAAGTTCGAGGCAGGCACCCCCAACATCGCCGGAGTGATCGGGCTGGGCGCTGCAGTGGACTACCTGCGTGCGCTGGACATGGCACGGATCGCGGCGCGCGAACAGGCGCTGCTGGCGCATGCCACCGCGCGTCTTCGCGAAATCCCCGGGTTGCGCATCTTTGGCGAGGCGCGCGAGAAGGCCGCGGTGATCTCGTTCGCGGTGGAAGGCGCGCATGCGCACGACCTCGCCACCCTGCTCGACCTCGAAGGCATCGCGGTGCGTTCCGGCCATCACTGCGCGCATCCGTTGATGGCGTACCTGGGCGTGGCCGCCACCTGCCGCGCCTCGCTGGCGTTCTTCAACACACCCGCGGAAATCGACCACCTGGTGGCGGCGATCGCCAAAGTGCGTAAGCTGTTGCGCTGATCCCGAGACCGCACCTTCGTCATGTCCGATCCCACCGAACTGCTGGCGCTGCTGACGGAAATCCGCGACCAGCAACGACAGGCGTTGCAGCAGCAGACCGAAGCCTTGACGATCCAGCGCGAAAGCCTGGAGCTGTATCGCCAGCAATGGGATCGCGCCGAGCGCATCCAGCAAGGCGCCGAAGCCATGCAGGTACGCGCGGCTGGTGCGTTGCGCATCGTGGTCTGGGTGGCGATTCCCGCCGTGCTCATCCTGATCGCGCTGCTGGCGTGGTCGCGCCTGCGGTACTGGCTGTGAGCGGCGTGCCGCAACTGGCGTTCCGCGCCGCCGGCGCCGCCGACGTGGCGGCCATCGTCGCGCTCACCGAGTCCGCCTATCGCGGCGAATCCAGCCGCGCCGGCTGGACCACCGAAGCGGACCTGCTGGATGGCCAGCGCATCGATGCCGCGGCGGTGCACGAGTGCATCGAACGACCGCACAGCCGCGTGGTGCTGGCCGAATGCGACGGCGCGCTGATTGCCTGCGCGCACGTCTGCGTCGAGCACGGCGCCGGTTACTTCGGGATGTTCTCGGTGCGCCCCACGGCGCAGGGCGGCGGTATCGGCAGGCAGGTCATCGCCGAGGCCGAGCGCATCGCCCACGACGAATGGCATATGCCCGTCATGCGCATGACCGTGATCGATGCGCGCGACGAACTGATCGCCTACTACCAGCGCCGCGGCTACCGCCGCACCGGCATCCACAAACCCTTTCCCTACGGCGACCCACGCTTCGGTCTGCCCAAACGCGACGACCTGCGCTTCGAGGTGCTGGAGAAAATCCTGTAGCCGTGCGCTCTCAAGGGAAGCGGCTGGTGGGCGACAGGCTGGCGACGTGCTGTGGTATCGATCGCGCGCAAGCGCTCCCGCACATCGCCTGCTTTTGTAGGAGCGCGCTTGCGCGACGGGGGACCGTTCTGGCGGGTCAGCAGTCGCCCGCAAGCGACCTCCCACAAGAACACAAGCCCGAGCACGCCTGCTAAACCGCGCACGACCGCCAATGCGTGCAACACCCCACCCCATCGCCAGAGCCGCCCATGCCCCACTGGATTCGCGTCTGCACCACCGCCGAACTGCTGCCCGGCGAATTTCAGGTTGCCTGGGACGACGGCACCGCGATCCTGGTGTGCAATGTCGACGGCGCGCTGTATGCGCTGGAAGACCGCTGCAGCCACCAGGACTTCGAACTCAGCGCCGGCGAGCTGGCAGGCAACGAGATCACCTGCAGCCTGCACGGCGCGCGCTTTGACGTGCGCACCGGCAAAGCCCTGTGCGCACCGGCCTACAGCCCGGTGCGGGCATTCCCGGTGAAGATCGAGGACGGCGTGGTCTACACCCGCGACGACCGCGCCTGAAGGCACGGCCGTGCGGTTCGCCCGTCATTCAACGGCCACGGCGACCGCTGGATGCCGCAGCCCAACCTGCCCAGGCACCCGGTAATGGCTGGCATCGAGCCGGTCGATACCACATTCCAGCACCGACAGCCAATCGAGGAACGCCGGCACCGCCGCGCCCGCCATCGGCAGGCCGTGCTGCGGGACGATCATGTCCGGCTGCAACGAGCGCACCATATCCGCCCACAGCCGTGCCACCTTGCGCGAGGCCATGTAACGCCGGTGGAATCCTTCCATGCTCGGCACATGCGCCGCAAAGTCGGTGACCGCCCGGTACTCGACGTCGCGCACCAGCGAGGCGCCGACGTCGCCCGAAAACAGGATGCGGCTCACCGGGTCGAAGAAGCTGAAATTGCCGACCGAATGCAGGAAATGCGCCGGCAATGCCAGCAGATCGCAATCGCCCAGCGCGATACGCCCGCCGGCGTCTTCCAGCAGCAGGTAGCGATCGCCGCCCTGGGCCGCCTGGTAATGCGGCACCGAATGCGGCACGAAACGCCCCCACAGCTTCGAACACACGATGGTCGCCGGGCTGTACAGCAACCAGCGGTCGACCGCGCCGATCACATCGGGGTCTTGATGCGAGGCCAGGATGTAGTCGAGCTTGCTGGGCTGCACATACGTGCTCATCGCCAACGACAGCGGCGTGTACAGCAGGGCGCCGCCCGGGTCGATCAGCGCCGAGCGCGACCCATGCTGGATCAGGAACTGGTTCGCCTGGACCCCGTCGTCGCCGCGCACCAGATCGTTGAAGGCGATACAGCGATGCCCCTGGGATTCGAAAAGTACCGTAGCCATGCCGCGCGCCTCGATCAATAAGATCGCGCATGGTACGGCCACGTCCTGCCCGGCGAATTGATCTTGCTCAATCCGCCTCGGCAACGTGCGCGAACCGCACCAGCAAGGCTTCGCCGCCGCCATCGAGCAGCACGCGCCCACGTCCGGCCTCGCCGCCGATCAGCGCGCTGTCGCCAGCCTGCAGCGGCGGCAGCTCCGGGCGATCCCTGAAGCTGGCGCGCCCTGAGATCAGGTAGACCAGCCAGGCCACTCCGGCGCCGGCAAAGAACACCATCGCCCCCACCAACGGACGATGCAGCAACTGCGCATCGACGCGCGGCGCCCGCCACATCAGGTTGAAGTCGTGCGTGGGGCCGCCGATCAACCGGCACGCCGGCGCATCCGCACCGTCGAAACGGATGCGCCCGTGCGGCGGATCGACCGCAGCGAGGCGCCCATCGCCGAACGCCAGCTCCACCCCGTCGCCACGCAACAGCACCAATTCGCGCTGCACCCCCGGAAACGCCGAGAAGGCGCAGTCGCGGTCGATTTCGGCAATCGAAAAACGCAGATCCCAGGCGTCGCCGGCATCGGCGTCGCAAGCCGACCAGCCGCCGTCGCCGACAGCACGCAGACGCACGATCTCGCGGGTCCAGCCCGCACCGTTGCGCCAGCGTTCGCGGCGGTAATGATGCGCGGGCAGGATGCGAACCATGGTCGGGCTCATGCCGATAGCTGCTGCGCCTCGCTCGGCGGCGCCACGGTCGCCGCGGTCTGCAGCGCAATGAGCTGCGCGCTGGAAATCGCGAGCGATTGTTCCCAACTGTAGCCGATGATCGGCTGCCCGGTCACCGCGTCGGCAAACACTTCGTACTCGCCTTCACGCAGCAGATGCCGGTAGTCCACCGTCACTTCCTCGCCGGCCTCCAGATCGCGCGCGGCGAACACGAATCCCAGATGCCACAGACCAGTGGCCGCGAAGGCGTGATTGATGTAGCACTCGTCGGGCCATTCCGGGGTGATGGTGTAGCGGTCCTCGAACCAACGCACCGACGACGCCAGCGCCGCATCGACGTCCGGCTGTGCCAGCACCTCCTCCCAGCGATACACGCGATGGATGGCGTCGGGCGCGACCACGATGCGACCGGCCTTGACCGGCGCGGCTACGAACAGGCCCTTGCCGGCGCCGGGGATGGTGGAGGATGCGACGTGATAGGGCGTGAGGATCATCGGAGGCTCGCAAAATTTTTGCGAGTTTAGCTGGAATCGCGCGGGGGCCGGGACTGGGGATTCGGTCGCTGCGCGACATCGCTCGCTCGATCGGGACTCGGGAGTCGGGAGTCCGGAGTCCGGAGTCCGGAGTCGGGAGTCGGGAGTCGGGAGTCGGGAAAGCATACGTCGCAACTTGCAACGTAGGCCGGCTCAAGTCCCCGCAGAGGATGGAGCCGACAACGTGCACTACCGTGGCGCGCAGTCGACGGCACGGGTACTCCCGGGGCGCACAGGGCATAGCAAATCCTTTTGCACACTTGGCGTCATTTGCGGAAGGCTTTGTCCGCTCCGGAATCGCCGCAGTGCAGGTGACCACGACCCCGGGCCGACATCTGCCGGCCCGGATTCGCAAGCTCAGGCGTGCTCAATTCGCCGCCGTGGCCTTGGCCGGGGCCGCAGCCGGCGCGGCACCGCTGACCACGATGCGATCGCGGTTCTTTTCCACCAGCTTCAGGCCGATGCCCTTGACCGCAGCGAGCTGATCGGCGCTCTTGAAGGCGCCGTTGGCCTTGCGGTAGGCGATGATGGCTTCGGCCTTGGCCGGGCCCACGCCGGTGAGGACGTCGGCAATGGCGGTGGCGTCGGCGGTATTGATGTTGACCTTGTCGGCGGCGAACGCGCTG
>JANRIF010000323.1:0-13603 GCA_033765245.1 Lysobacteraceae bacterium | reverse complement strand
AAGACAAGAAGCGCCGCCTCGGCGAAGAAGGCGCCAAGCCGCATCGGTTGCGGTATAAGGCGTTGAAGTGAGTTGAGGGTGGAGCCGGGACCACGGGACTCTGTGAAGCCGGGACTGGGGACTCGGAAAGGCCAAAGCTGGCGCGGCATTCTTGACGGCGTGTGGGATGAAGTAGGCTGACGGTCACCGGAATCTACTTCCGATAACTCCAGCAACACGGCGCGCAGATCGATCGATGCACCGCGCAGCGGAGCACGCCGCACTCCTCCCCCTGCTCGCAGGGGGAGGCTGGGAGGGGGTCGCTCGGTCGCCGCGGCCCCCCCCCCACCCACCCCCGGCCGCCGGGGGGGGGGTGAAAAGCGCCACCATGCGGTGCCGGGGGCGTCGTTAGTGGGGTCTGGGTACCCCATGGTTGCGTTTTTCACCCCCCCCGTGGTTTGCTGGGGTGGGTTGGGGCGGGGCCGCGGCGGGCGAGCGCCCCCTCCCAGCCTCCCCCTGCGAGCAGAGGGAGGAGTGCGGCGTGCTCCGCTGCGCGGTGCATCGATCGATCTGCGCGCCGTGTTGCTGGAGTTATCGGGAGTAGATCCCGGTGACCGTCAGCCTACTTCATCACACACGCCGTCAAGAATGCCGCGCCAGCTTTGGCCTTTCCGAGTCCCCAGTCCCGAGTCCCGAGTCCCGAGTCCCGGCTTCACGGAGTCCCGAGTCCCCAGTCCCGGCTTCACAGAGTCCCGTGGTCCCGGCTCCACCCTCAACTCACTTCAACGCCTTATACCGCAACCGATGCGGCTTGGCGCCTTCTTCGCCGAGGCGGCGCTTCTTGTCTTCTTCGTATTCGCGGTAGTTGCCCTGGAAGAACTCGACGTGCGAGTCGCCTTCGAAGGCGAGGATGTGGGTGGCGATGCGGTCGAGGAACCAGCGGTCGTGCGAGATCACCATCACGCAGCCGGGGAATTCCAGCAGGGCGTCTTCGAGCGCGCGCAAGGTTTCGATATCGAGATCGTTCGAGGGTTCGTCGAGCAGCAGCACGTTGCCGCCTTGCAGCAGGGTCTTGGCGAGGTGCAAACGGCCGCGCTCGCCGCCCGATAGCGTGCCCACCAGTTTCTGCTGGTCCTGGCCCTTGAAGTTGAAGCGACCGATGTAGGCGCGCGACTGGATCTCGACGCCGTTGATGGTGAGGATGTCGGAGCCGCCGGAGACTTCCTGCCAGACGTTCTTGTTGCCTTCCAGCTTCTCGCGACTCTGATCGACGTAGGCCAGCTTCACGCTCGGGCCGATCAGCACTTCGCCGGTATCGGGCGTCTCGGCACCGGTGATCATCTTGAACAGGGTCGACTTGCCGGCGCCGTTGGGGCCGATGATGCCGACGATGGCGCCGGGTGGCACGATGAAGTTGAGGTCATCGATCAGCAGGCGATCGCCGAAGCGCTTGCTGACGTGCTTGAACTCGATCACGTTGCTGCCCAGGCGCTCGCCCGGCGGGATGAAGATTTCGTTGGTCTCGTTGCGGCGCTGGTACTCGGCCGAGTTCAGTTCCTCAAAGCGCGCCAGGCGCGCCTTGCCCTTGCTGCGGCCACCCTTGGCGTTCGAGCGCACCCACTCCAGTTCCTTGGCGATCGCCTTCTGGCGCGCCTTCTCCTGCGACTCTTCCTGCTTGAGCCGATCTTCCTTCTGCTCCAGCCAGTCGGTGTAGTTGCCCTTCCACGGGATACCGCGGCCACGATCGAGTTCGAGGATCCACTCGGCGGCGTTGTCGAGGAAGTAGCGATCATGGGTCACCGCCACCACGGTACCGGGGTAGCGCGCCAGGAATTGTTCCAGCCACTCCACCGACTCGGCATCGAGGTGGTTGGTGGGCTCGTCGAGCAGCAGCATGTCGGGCTTGGACAACAACAGGCGGCACAGCGCCACGCGGCGCTTCTCGCCGCCGGAGAGATGGCCGATATTCGCCTCCCACGGCGGTAGCCGCAGGGCATCGGCCGCCACTTCGAGCTGCTGCTCCAGCGTGTGCGCGTCGTTGGTGGCGAGGATGGCTTCGAGGCGCGCCTGCGCTGCGGCCAGCTTGTCGAAATCGGCGTCGGGCTCGCCGTAGGCGGCGTACACCTTGTCGAGTTCGGCCTGGGCGGTGAGCACTTCGCCCACGCCTTCTTCCACCGCCTGACGCACCGTGTGCTCCGGGTTCAGGCGCGGCTCCTGTTCCAGATAGCCGATCTTGATGCCCGGCTGCGGCCGCGCCTCACCCTGGAAATCGGTATCGACGCCAGCCATGATCCGCAGCACCGTCGACTTGCCGGCGCCGTTCAGGCCCAGCAGGCCGATCTTGGCGCCAGGGAAGAAGCTCAGCGAGATGTCCTTGATGATCTGGCGCTTGGGCGGCACGGTCTTGCTGACGCCGATCATGGTGTAGATGTATTGCATGGCAGGCTCCGGAGGCAGCGCGCACCCGCGTGGAGGGCGGCCCGGAACGGGCCGGGCCTGACGGCGGGGCGAAACTCCCATTATGCCATCGCGATGACCACCCCCGTGAATTGGCGCCGGGCACAGGGCTTGCGCGGGCGCATCCGGGTGTGGACACTGTCGGCACGCCGGTGGTCGCAGTCGGTTCCAGCGCCGAGTCCGCGAAACTGTGAGCACGATCACATGGCGACAGGGGGGCGGCACACCGGCTTCAGGCTTTCCAAAGCTTGGCTGTTTATCGTGGGCTTGCCTGTGCACCGTGGCGTATCCCCAACGCCAAGGCGCCCCGTAACCCCCCGAAACAGGGCAATCCCTGCTCCCGGTGCACAGGCACTTATCACCGCATGGTGCGACAGTGCGCTCCGGAGAATTTCGAATGGTGGCGAACGAACGTGCACCCGCAATAGACCCGGCCGAGGGTTCGACGCCGGCGCAGGCATTGTGCGAGACGGTATCGCGGCAGCGGTTGGCGCTCGCCAAGCGCGCTTTCAATACGCGCCGCGTCGATCTGGCGCTGGCGCGCCGCCTTTTGTCCGGCGCGATCGCGCCGCGTGCCGGCGATCTGTTGCTGGCGCAGGTGAGCGCAATCGGCCAGCATCGTTTCATCGAACTGCCGGATGGCCGCCGCGCTCGTCTGTTCGTGGGCGACGAAGTGATCGTGTGCTTCGGTAACCGCTACGCTCCCGACCAGTTTGAAGTAGTGGTTCCCGATTCATTGCAGCCCTGCGCGTTGGCAGCCAGCGGCGGCTTGGCCGGTGCGTTGCTGAGCCAGCATGCGGCCATGCGCAAGCCCACCCGGATCGCTCCGCTGGGTTTGCTGGCCGATCGCCAGGGCAAAGTGCTCAACGTGCGCGACTTCGCGCTGCCGGATGTGGAGCGCCTGCCCACGCGCAAGCCGCGCGTGGTGGCGGTGCTCGGCACCTCGATGAACGCGGGCAAGACCACCACCGCCGCCGCCTTGATCAACGGGTTGCGTGGCGCCGGCCTGCGGGTGGCGGCGGCCAAGGTGACCGGCACCGGGTCGGGCGCCGACATCTGGCACATGATCGATGCCGGCGCCTCGCCGGTGCTGGACTTCACCGATGCCGGGCTGGTCTCGACCTGGCGCGTTGGTGCCGCCGAGTTGCGCCGGACCTTTCACACCTTGATGGCGCATCTGGTCGAAGCCGCTCCGGATGCGATGGTGATCGAAGTCGCCGACGGCCTGTTGCAGGAAGAAACCGCCG
Organism: Lysobacteraceae bacterium; assembly: GCA_033765245.1. Lineage (GTDB taxonomy): Bacteria > Pseudomonadota > Gammaproteobacteria > Xanthomonadales > Xanthomonadaceae. The sequence continues at coordinate 9,920 of JANRIF010000323.1, read as the reverse complement.
CGCTGATTCGTAGCGAGACGTTCCACGCCTGGGTCGACACCGTGATCTTCGCCGCACCCGACGCCATCAGCGCGACCGCCGGAGTGGCGATGCTGCGCGAGCTGAGGCTGCCAGTGGTGGCGATCAGCGGCGTGCTCAGCGCTTCGGTGCTGGCGTCGAACGAGGCGGTGCGCGCCAGCGGCCTCGAAGTGCTGACGCTGGACATGCTCAGCGATCCGGATGCGATCGCTCCGCGTATTTTCGCCTTGCCCGCGCGGGCAGCCGCGGGCGGACTGGTCTGAGATGGATCGCCCACGGGTGCTGGCGGGGTCGCGGCGCTGGGCGTTCGCGCGCCTGGTCGGCAACGGCATTGCGCAGGGCGTGCTGGCATTCGCGGCGGCACTGGCGGTGCGCGCCGCGGTGGATGGTCATCTGGTGGCGGGCGGCGTGCAGGCACCCGCGCCGTTGGGGGCGATCGGCGGCGTGCTGCTGCTGACCGGCGTAGCGGCGGCGTGGTTGCGCCGGCGCGAGAGCGTGGACGCCGAGATGCTCGGCCAGGATTACGCGCTGGAGCTGCGCGAGCGCATGCTCGACCGGATCACCCGGCTGTCGCCGCGCGTGCTGGGCCGGCAGCGCAAGGGCGGCCTGTTTCTGCGTTTCGTGGGCGACCTCACCGCGATCCGGCAATGGGTCTCGCTGGGCATGGCGCGGGTGAGCGTGGCGGGCTTGATGGTGCTGGTGAGTCTGGCATTGCTGGCACTGCTCGATGCGCGTCTGGCGCTGCTGGTGGCGGCGGTGGTGACGCTTGGTGCGGTGGCGACGCTTTGGCTGGGCCAGCGCATGGACGCTGCGGTGCGCACGTCGCGCCAGCGTCGCAGCCAGATGGCGGGAACGCTTGGCGAGACGCTGTCCGGGCTCGCCACGCTGCAAGTATTCGGGCAACGCCGGCAACAGACGCGGCGGTTGCGCAAGCAGGCCAACAGCCTGCGGGACGCGGTGGTGGCGCAGGCGGGCGTGGCCGGTACGCTGCAGGCGGTGGCGCTGCTGACCTCCAGTTGGGCCACCGCTGGCGCGCTGCTGCTGGGCGCGTGGGCGGTGCGTTCGGCGGTCGTCACGCCCGGCACGGTAGTGGCGGCGATGAGCGTGGTGGCGCTGCTGGTGGCGCCGATTCGCAATCTCGGACGGGTCTACGCCTACTGGCGCGCGGCGCGCGTCGCGCGCGAGAAGATCGACGCGCTGATGCGGATGGGGCCGCTGCTGCGCTCCGATCGCCACGCCAAGCCGTTGCGGCGCGGGCCCGGCGAACTGGTGTTCGATGCGGTGGCGGTCGAGGGCGCGCTGCAGCCGTTGTCGGGACGTATCGCGGGTGGCGCGCGGGTGGCGCTGGTGGGGCCCAACGGCGCCGGCAAGTCCACCGTGCTCAACCTGATAGGACGCCTGCTCGATCCCGATCGCGGCACCATCCTGCTGGACGGCCAGGACTTGCAGCGGGTGCAGTTGAATTCGTTGCGGCGTGCGATCGGCTGGGTCGGTCCCGAGTTGCCGTTGTTTCGCGGCAGCATCGAGTCGAATCTGCGGTTTCGCCACGCCAAGGCCAGCGCGGCGGAGCTGGACGAGGTGTGCCGGCGCTGCGGTCTGGACCGGATGCTGGCGCGCTGGCCGCACGGTCTGGCCACGCGCGTGAACGAGGGCGCCAGCAATCTCTCCACCGGCGAGCGCTACCGCATCATGCTGGCGCGCGCCTTGCTCGGCGCACCGTCGCTGCTGTTGCTGGACGAGGCCGATGCCAATCTGGATACCGAAAGCCGCGCCATCCTCGATCGCGTGATCGCGGAATTTCCCGGCACCGTGGTCATGGCGAGCCATCGTCCGCAGATGGCCGGGCGGGTCGACGCAATCTGGCGTATGGCGAACGGCGCATTGCTGGCGATCGAGCCGGCAGCGGATGCACCGCGTGCGGTGGTTGCACTCGCCAGCGTCGCCCCGGCGACCCGCACGGAGCCGCGCCGATGAGTCCGCATCGGGTGCCCGGGGTTGCCGCGACCGCCGTGCGCGCCACGGCCGGTTTGCGCGGCCGCATGTTTTTTCACCCCGCGCCCGGCATCCCGGGTTTCGGCGCGTTCGTGTACCTGCCGCTCAGCCAGCCGCGCCCGAGCGCAGTCACTTTGCTGATCCACGGCATCACCCGCAACGCCGCCGAGCAGGTAGCACGCTTTGCGCCATTGGCCGAACAGGCGGGCACGGCGCTGGTTGCGCCATTGTTCGCGCGGGCGCTGTTCCCGCGCTATCAGACGTTGGCGGCAAAGCGCGGCCTGCCCGATCCAGCGGCGTCGCTCGACGCGCTGATCGACTCGCTGGGGACGTCGCTCGATCTGGATATGCGCGCGCTGCGCGGGTTCGGATTCTCCGGCGGCGGGCAGTTTTTGCACCGTTATGCGATGGCGCAGCCGCAACGGTTCGCGCGGATCGCGATCGGTGCCGCGGGCTGGTACACCTTCCCCGATCCGCTGTTGGCCTATCCGCAGGGCGTGGCCGGCTGGTCGCGCTGGACCCCAGCCACCGCCGCGCAATTCCTGGCGTTGCCGGTGCGCGTATTGGTCGGCAGCAAGGACAACCGGCGCGACCCCGCACTCAACCGTAGCGCCACCATCGATGCCCAACAGGGGCGCGACCGGGTGGCGCGCGGGCGGCACTGGGTGGCGGCGTTGCGCGAGCGGGCGGAAGCCGGCGGCATCGCCAGCGCGGCATCGTTTCGCAAGCTGCGCGGCGTGTCCCACAACTTCACCGAGGCGGTGAGCGGGCGCGGCTACGGCGAAAGCGTGTTCGAGTTCCTGTTTCCCCACGATGACGAGGCAAGTGCATGACAGCAGCAGGCAGGTCCGCAGCACGCGGCGCGTGGCACATCGGCATGATGGTGCTGGTGGGGTTGGCGCTGCTGCCGCAGGTGGGCGCGGCTGCCGAAACCTGGCGCGCCGGTTCGCAGGGTCTGCGTTATCGCAGCGACGACGGCACGGTACGCCTGACGCTGGGTGGTCGCCTGCACTACGACGCGGCCTGGTACGACGACGACCTGACCCCGATCGCCGACAACGCCGACGTCCGCCGCCTGCGGCTGGAACTGTCGGGCCGGGTCGGCGACGACTGGTCGTTCAAGTTCGATCGCGACGTCGGCGGCACCTCGCGCGGCTGGAAGAACGTATGGCTGGCGTGGAGCGGAATAGACCATCTGCGCCTGTCGGCCGGCAACCAGATCGCGCCGTTCGGCGTCGAGCAACTGCAAAGTTCGAACAGCACGCTGCTGATGGAACGCTCGCTGATGTCGGCGCTCACCCCGAGTTTCCTCAAGGGGGTGCAGGCGCGCTATGCGCTCGGCGACTGGACCGCCACCGCCGGCTACTTCGGCGACCCGCTCGGCGACGAGTTCGGGCAGAACAACGCATCGGGGCAAGGACCGCTGGGACGTCTGACGTTCGCGCCGCAGCATCGACGCTATCGCACGCTGCATTTTGGCGCGTCGATCCAGCAACGCTCGCTCGACGCCGGCAGCGAGTTCCGCCTGCGCACGCGACCCGAAAGTGGAGTCGCCGACGCCGTGCTGCTCGATACCGGCCGCATCGCCGATGCCGATGAATTCATCGCCTACGGCGCCGAGGGGATCTGGCGCTATCGCGGCTGGTCGGCGCAGGCCGAGTACGTGCACATGGACCTGCAACGCCACGTCGGATCGGACCTCACCTTCGATGGCGGCTACCTGCAGATCGGCTATGTGCTGACCGGCGAATCGCGCCGCTATTCGCGCGCATCCGGCACGCTCGGCGGCATACGACCGCGCCACGACTGGGGCGCGCTGGAAGTGGCGCTGCGCTACAGCCAGCTCGATCTGCAGGACGGCGACGTCGGCGGCGGCGTCGGGCGCGATCTTGGCGCCGGTCTCAACTGGTACCTCAATCGCAACGTCGCGCTGTCGGCCAACTTCATCCGCGCGCGCGCGCGGCCCAACCGGCGCGGCGACGACGAGACCGCCAACGTGCTGCAACTGCGGGCGCAAATCCATTTCTAGCCGGCTTGCGTGCTAGCCGGCTTGCGTGCCAACGCGATCCGATTGCCGTGACTTTACAGGGAACTTTCATCATGCGAACCGCTATTGGGTTGATTGCGTTGCTGACGCTCGGGATGGGCGGGCGGACGGCATCGGCAGTCGACAAGCCCGCCGCGCTCGATGCGCAGGGCCGCGCGACCTACATCGTGATCTTCGCGGAAGCACCGCTGGCGGCGCAGGCAGATGCCGGCGGCGCGAGCGATGCGGGTTTGCGCGCCGCGCCGGACTTTTCGAGTTTGGCGACGAAGGCGCAGCGCGCGGCACTGAGCGCGCGGCGCGAATCGCGCCTCAACGATGCCGCATTGCGCCTGCATCGGCCGTTGCAGCCGAGCTTCGTGTACGACGTCGCACTCAACGGTGTCGCGCTCGAGCTCAGTGCCGCGGAAGCGCGCACGTTGGCGACGCTGCCCGGCGTCAAACGCATCAGCCGCGAGTTCGTACGGTATCCGCAATCGGATGCCGGGCCTACCTGGATCCGCGCCAACACGCTCTGGGACGGCAGCGCCAACGCCGGCACGCAGCGGCGCGGCGAGGGCGTGGTGATCGGCGTGATCGATTCGGGAATCAATCCGCTGCACCCGTCGTTCGCCGCTACCAGCGGCGCTTTCACCCACACCAACCCCAAGGGCCGTTTGTTCGGCCTGTGCCCCAGTCAGGCACAGTGCAACACCAAGCTGATCGGCATCTACGACTTCACCACCGGCGGCAGCGATGTCGAGCCCAACAACGGTCTCGACGTGGAGGGCCACGGCAGCCACATCGCCAGCACCGCCGCCGGCAATCCGGTGGTCTTCAACATCGCCGGCCCACCGGCGATGAGCGGCACCATGTCGGGCGTGGCGCCGCGCGCCAACCTCATCAGCTACAAGGCTTGCGAGACGGTGGCAGGTTGTCGCGGGTCGTGGCTGCTGGCGGCGATCGATCAGGCGGTGGCCGACGGCGTGCAGGTGATCAATTATTCGGTGGGCCACGAGATCGAGGCGGTTACCGGCGATCCCTGGCTCGGCGTGGGCGCGCTGCCCGATGCCGCTGCCGAGGACGCCGAGGCGCTGCTGGTGGCGCGCGAAGCCGGCGTCCTCACCGCGGTGGCAGCCGGCAACCAGGGCAGCAGCGGGCCGGGCACGCTGACCGATCCGGCCAATGCGCCGTGGGTGCTTGCGGTGGCGGCAGCCTCGCACGATCGCATGATCGTCAACACGCTCGAACTCACCGGCGGTCCCACGCCATTGCCGGGCAGCGGACTGCTCACCGGCGCCGGCAATACCGCCAATCCGTCGGCAACTGCGAGCGTTGCGATCGGGCAGGACCTCGCATTCCCGCTGTGCGGCACCGGCACCAATCCCGACAACGGCGCCGCCGGAATCAGCAATCCCTGGGCCGCCGGGCGCTGGACCGGGCAACTGGTGGCCTGCGAGCGCGGCTTCTACGCACGCAAGGCCAAGGCAGCCAACGTCCAGGCGGCGGGTGGCGGCGGCATGATCCTGCTCAATGCGCGATCCGACGGCGAAAGCACCCTGCCCGATCCCTACGCCGTGCCCACCATCCACCTCGGCGCCGCCGACGCCACCGCGCTGCGCACCTGGCTCGCGCTTGGCACCGGTCATGCTGGCCGCCTGCAGGGCGCGCAACGGCGGCTGCAGGCAAGCTTCGCCGATCGCCTGGGCGAATTCAGCGCGCGCGGTCCGGTGCTGCCGATGGGTGTGATCAAACCCGACCTGAGCGCGCCCGGCCTGGAGATCATCGCCGCCAGCGGCACTGGTACCGGCACGGCCGGCAACGCCGCGCACGCCTTCCTCAGCGGCACCTCGATGTCTACCCCGCACGTGGCCGGCGCCGCTGCTCTGCTCAAGTCCGCGCACGCCGGCTGGACGCCGAGCCAGATCGCCTCGGCGCTGATGCTCACCGCGCGCGCTTCAGTGCTCAGCGTCGATGGCGCGGCGGTGAGCGCGCACGAGCAAGGCGCCGGCATGGTGGACCTGCAGCGCGCCAATGCCGCCGGGTTGTATCTCAACGTCAGCGGCGCGCAGTTCCGCAGCGCCAGCGCCGCTACCGCGCAGAGCCTGAATCTGCCGAGCCTGGCGCATCCCGATTGCTTCCAGAGTTGCCAGCTCAGCCGCACCGTCACCGACATGGCCGGTGGCGGCAGTTGGAATCTGGCATTGACCCTGCCGGCGGGTGTGGTCGCCACGCCATCGGTGAGCGCGTTCACCCTCACCAACGGCGCCAGCCGCGCCGTCACCTTCACCTTTGCGATCAACGATCCGACGCTGGTGGGGCATTGGGTATACGGCCAAGCCACGTTCACCGACACCAGCGGCAGCGCTCGCCCGGCGTTGACCTTGCCGATCGCGCTGTTCGCCAGCCCCGGCAACCTGCCGGCGCAGATAGCCTTGCCGGCCGGCAGCAGCGAGCGCGGCTTCTTCGACACCAATCTGTCCGGACTGGTGGCCTTGCCCGACGCGCGCTTCGTCACCACGCCGCTGGCGCCGTTGCTGGCCGAGTCGCCCCTGTTGGCGCAGGATCCGACCCCGGTGCAGGAATACGACAGCTTCGGCGCCGGCACCTTGGTGCGCACCTTCACCGTCCCCGCCTCGCCAGCCAGCGGTCGCCAGACCTGGCGCATCCGGGTCAGCGCGAGTTCCGGCAGCGCCGGCGACGTCGACCTGTTCGTTGGCACCGACACCGACGGCAACGGCCTGCCCGCCGCCGCTGAAGAAACCTGCGCCTCGACCTCCGTCACCGCGACCGAGCTGTGCGACTTCACCGTGCGCACCAACAGCACGCCCACCACCTATTGGCTGCTGGCGCAGAATTTCAGCGCTGGCAACACTGGCAGCGATCGTATCGATGTGGAGTGGTACGCCGCCTCGCTCGAAGCCAGCGATGGCACTCTGCTGGCGACGGGGCCGGGCCACACCGCCAGCGGCGCCAGCGTGCCGCTGCGCATCGCCTACGACGATGCCAGCCTGCAGCCGGGCCAGAGCCGCATCGGCTTCCTGCGCCCGCAGAACGTCGCGGGCAACACCATTGCCGACGTCCCGGTGCGGATCAGTCGTAGCGGCGCCACCAGTGCTGCCTTCGCGCTGGCGCCCGGCATCGCGCGTACGCTCACCCTCGCGGCCGGCGCGGCGCAGGACCGGCTCTACTTCGAAGTGCCGCCGCATGCCACGCAAGTCACCTTCAGTACCCAAAGCGCGGGGAACGTCGATCTGTATCTGGCGCATCCGGCCACGCCGGCCGCGCCCAGCGATGCCAACATCGCCGCAGCGCCGCCACGCAACCAGGCGCAAGCCTCGGCCATCACCGTGTCCGGCAACGAGACCGTGGTACTCAGCGGCGCGGCCTTGCTGCCGGGGCGCTGGTACGTGACCCCGGTCAATCCCACCGGTGCGCCGGTGCAACTGAGCGTGAGCGCGACGATCAACGCCCAGAACGCGCCGCCGCAACTGCCGCCGGGGCAGTACGCCAACGCCGCGCGCGATGGTCACGGCATCTTCATCGATTTCTCCGGCCCGGCCGGTGCACCGCCCGATCAATGGGTGATGCTGTGGTATTCCTACCTCGATGATCAGACGCCCACTTGGTACATCGCCATCGCCCCCGTGCCCGGCGCCGACGGGGTGTGGCGCGCCGACCTGTTGCGGGTGGTCTGGAACGGCGCGGCCACCTCGCTCACCGACGTAGGCGACGTGGTGCTCACGCCGACCGGAGTCACCGGCACCGGCGAGCACACCCTGGTGATGAGCTACAACCTCGACGGCCGCAGCGGCTCCGAGCCGATGCAGCGTCTGGGCGGCGGTTGTCCCGCGCTCAACAGCCAGTTGCTCGACGTCAGCGGCCACTGGTTCTCGCCGTCGTTGTCGGGCTTCGGCTACACCTATCTGGTGACGGCTGGCGCCAATCCGCAGGAAGTGTTCATTCCCTACGTCTACGACGGCAACGGCTTCCCGCGCTGGCTGTTCGGACAACGCGGCTTCGACTCCGCCAACAGCCCGATCAACCTGCAGTGGTTCCGAGGCTTCTGTCCGTTCTGCAGTGCCACGCCGCTGGTCGGCACCGCAGCCGGTAGCGGCATCCGCACCCTGACCGGCAACGACGTCACCGCGATGTCGGTCAACGCCACCCTGACCGGTGCGCTCAGCGGCACCTGGAGCCAGGATCGCCCAGTCAGCCTGCTATCGCAGCGGGCGCAGTGCAGGTAACACCACTGCGCTCGGGATGACGGTCCGCACAGCCGTCATCCCGCTTGCGAGGCAGCATCGCACCTGTCCCCATGCTGCTCATTTCCGCGTTGTTCCGGGCTTTCCTCTATCGAGCAAAGCCCTATGCAAGCTAAAACCCGCCCCAACATCCTGTTCGTGCTGGTGGACCAGATGCGCTTTCCGCCGCACAGCCCCTCGGGCGATCTGGATGCGCTGAACCAGATTCTGCGTTTCACTCCCGGCGACATCACCGACAACCCCTACGCCCGTTACTTTCCCGGCTTCGTACGGCTGCGCCGCAACGCGGTGTCCTTGCAGAATCACACCATCGCCAGCAGCGCCTGCGTGCCCAGCCGCTCGGCGATCATGACCGGCCAGTACAGCGCACGCAGCGGCGTGTCGCAGACCGAGGGCATGTTCAAGATCGATACCGATCCGGCCTTCCCCTGGCTGCCCAGCGACGGCGTGCCCACCCTGGGCGACTGGTTCCGCGCCGCCGGCTACCAGACCCACTACTTCGGGCGCTGGGATCTGTCCAACCCGCCGGTAGGCAGCCTGGAATCCTGGGGCTTCGCCGACTGGGAATATTCCTATCCCTCCGACCAGCGCTTCGGCACCCCCAATCTCGGCATCTATCGCGACATCGGCTACACCGATCTGGTGCGCACCTTCCTCAACCGCAAAGCGCTGGGCGTGCAGGCCGACGTCATCAACAGCAGCAACGCCACCAACGCCAGCTTCAAGCAGCAGCCGTGGCTGGCGGTGGCATCGTTCGTCAACCCGCACGACATCGGCGCCTATCCCTTCCCCTGGCAGCCGAACGTGCAGCCCAGGCCCGACGGCCAACCACCCGGCATCCACCCGTTCGGCGCGCCGCCGCAGGGCACGCGCAGCAACCCGCCGGTGTATGGCAACGTGCCCGCCACCTACCGCGTGCCGCTCAACCCCGACGGCTTCGCACTGCCGCCGGTGCCGCTGCCGGCCAACTGGCGCGCCGACCTCGCCCACAAACCCGACTGCCAGTACGACTATTCCTACAAATTTCCGATTGCCCTCACCACCCTGCGCGGACAGAACGCCCTCGGCCCCTCGCCCTATCCGTTCAAAATGCAGGACAACGCCGCCGACTGGTATCGCAGTTATCTGGAGTTCTACCTCTACCTTCAATACCGCGTGAACCTGCAGATCGACGAAATCCTGCGCTGCCTCGACGAAAACGGCCTGGCCGAAAACACCATCGTGGTATTCACCTCCGACCACGGCGAACTCGCCGGCGCCCACGGCGGGCAACTGGAAAAATGGCATAACGCCTACCAGGAGAGCATCCACGTACCGGCGGTGGTTTCCTCGCCGTTCCTCGATTTGAACGGTGGCATGCGCGCGGTGACCACCCACACCAGCCACGTCGATTGGGTGCCCACCCTGCTCGGCCTCGCCGGCTACGACGCCAACGACCGCGCCGCCATGGCCCGATTCATCCAGGGCCACACCGTCAAACCGCTGCCGGGAGTCGATCTCTCCGGCCTGATCGCCGATGGCATCGAACCCCAGCGCGACGGCGTGTTGTTCGTCTCCGACGACAACATCACCGCACCGCTGGACACCAACTACATCCAGGACCGCTACCGCTGGTACCTGCA
>JANRIF010000315.1:0-20478 GCA_033765245.1 Lysobacteraceae bacterium | reverse complement strand
CGATGTTTCTGCCATTCCACCCACATGGGCCGGCGCCGGCTGGAGACGCCGCGCAGGTGCAGCACGCGCACGGCGTTGGCGACATAAACCTGCGCGCCGGCATCGCGTACGCGCCGGCACAGGTCGAGGTCTTCGGCATGCAGGCGATAGTGGGTATCGAAGCCGCCGAGACGGTCGAACAGCGCGCGCGGCATCAGCATCAATGCACCGGATACCGCATCGACCGGCTGCAAGGCCAGGTTATCGTCGGGCGCGATTGCCACGGCGTCGCGTCGACCGAGCCCGCCGAACAATCGCACCAGCGTGGGCTCGCGGCGACGCGCGGCGCTGTCGCGATGGCCGTCGGCGTCGACCAGATCGGCGCCGGTGACGCCGGCGTCGGCATGTTGCCGCGCCAACTCGCGCAGCCGCGCCAGGTCATCGGCGCCAACCAGACAATCGGGGTTGACCAGCGCCAGCCACGGCAGCGCGCAATGCGCGGCGCCCTGGTTGCAGGCGCTGCCGAAGCCGGGGTTGTCGGCGTTGGCGATCACCTGCAGGCGCGCATCGGCGGCCGCACGCGCGCGCGCAATCGCCACGCTGGAATCACCCGAGGCATTGTCCACCACCACCACCGCACCGACACCGTCCGCGGCGAGCAGGCGATCCAGGCACTCGGCCAGCGTGGTAGCGCTGTAGTGGCTCACCACCACGGCGGCGATGTCGCGGCCGGCGTGGTTCATGGGTCGCAACACTGTTTGGTTAAGCACCACTGCCCCCAATCTCGTCATTCCGGCGAAAGCCGGAATCCATGTTGCTCTTGATTCATTACGAAAAGTCCAAATGGACCCCAACTTTCGCTGGGGTGACGATGTGGTGTTATGTCGTTTAACCGAACAGTATTGTCATGGGTCGTGCGATTGCGATGCGCGTGCGTTCGCGTCGCCGCGCAGCCGCGTCAGCTCGGCCTGGGCGCTGCGCAACTCGGCTTCCAGTTGCGCCAGTCGATGGCCGGCGGCGATGTGCCTGCGCACTTCGTCGTTGTAGTGCGCGTACACGCTCTCGCGGGCATCGCCGAACAGGCCCAGCGCCGGCAACCCTTCCAGCAACTCCGGCCGGCGCGCGCACACGGCGAGGTAATACTGCGGAGGGTAGCTCAGGCCCTCGTGCACGCGGTGCTCGTGCTGGGTTTGCGGCAGCGCCGGCCCGCCGTGGTCGTCGAGCGCCCACAGCGCCGACTGGAACAGCAATTTCTGCGCGTACAGGCGGCGCGCCGGAAACTGCGTCGCCAGCAGCGCCTCGAACTGCGCGCGATACAACTCGCGCACGTGATGCGGGTTGACGACGCCGGTCGCATCAGTGGTGTTGGCCTTGTCCGGGGTCGAGATCAGCAGCAGTCCATCGTCGGCCAGCAGGCGCGCGAAACCGGCCAGCAGGCGTTCGTGCTCGTGCACGTGTTCGAGCGTTTCGAAACTGACGATCAGATCGACGCTGCGTGCCGGCAACGCATCCAGTGCGGTGACGTCGGCCGGCTCGAAGCGCAACGCGGGCACGCCGCCGTAGCGGGCGCGGGCATGCGCGATGCTGGTCCGATCGATGTCGACCCCCAACACCTGCAGTGCGCCGCTGCGCAGCAGCAACGCACTGCCGTAGCCCTCGCCGCAGGCTGCGTCCAGCACGCGCCGGCCGCGCGCCAGCGGCGCCGCGAAGGCATAGCGATGCCAGTGCTCATACCATATTTCGCGCACGCACTCGGGGGTGAAACGCTCGCCGGTGAAGGGCAGTTCGGGTAGCGGCGAAAGGGGAAGTTCGTTCATGGGCGTCAGTCGAACAGGTCGTGCTGCGCATGCGGATGCGCCAGTTGCTCCAACCGCCGTTGCAGCCGCGCGCGCAGCGGCGCCAGCGGATCGGCGAGGATGAAGCGGGCGATGCGCTCGTTGTAATCGGGCCAGCGCGCCAGCAGGCGCTGCAGGTTCTCGCCACCCGGGCCGAGACCGAGCGGTCCGAACGAAGCGTTGCCGCTGTGCACCACGTAGGCATCGTCGCACAGCACGTTGCGCCAGCCATGACCGGCGAAGCGACGCGACAGGTCGTTCTCCTCGCCATAGCCGCGCCCGAAGGTGGCAACGTCGAAATCGCCGCAGGCTTTCAGCGCGGCACGACGCAGATACATGCAGAACCCCATGGCGGTGGGCAATTCCGGATACTCCGGGGCACCGGCGCTGGCGGCCGCCGCAGCGATCGCGTCGGGATCGTCCGGCACCGGGTTGTTCTCGCAAAAGCGCGGAAAGCTGGCGATCTCGGCGTTGTTGGACCACGGCGAGATGGTGGCGATGCGCGCATCGCTGGCGGCGCAGGCGGCGATGCGTTGCAACCAGCCCTGTGTGGTCACGGCGTCGGAATTGAGCACCACCACATCGGCCGGTTCGGTGTGCGCCAGCGCGGCATTGACGTTGCCCGGAAAGCCGAGATTGCGCAGCCGCCGCACCACCTTGCTCGACAGCGGCGTGCGCTGCTGCCAGGCGCGCAGCACGTCGGTCACGCGCGGATCGGTGGAGGCGTCGTCGGCAACGTACACGCTGGTGCGGGCCGGCAGCGTGCGATCCAGGCTGGCGAGACAGGCATCGAGCGCCAGGTGCGCGTTGAATACCGGCACGATCACGGTGGGCAACGACGTGCTCATTCGACATCTCCCGCGCGTTGCCACGCATGCGCCAGCCGCACCAGCCCGAATTCGCGCGCTTCGCCCAACACGGTGATGCTGCGCTCGATGGTATCGAACAAACGCAGCCCCTCCGGGTCGAGCGGATGCACGCGCAACTGGTAGCTGCCCGGTAACAGCGCAATCGCTTCGAACACCAAGCGATAGGCGAAGCGGCCGGCGCCCAGCGCGAGCGCGTCGGCGCCGTCCATCTCCGAGGACACGCCATACACCGGGGTGCCATCGGCACGCACCAGGCCGATCAGCACCACCGGCGCGCGCGCGTCGTGGCCTCGCACACGAATGTCCACGCTCAGGCGGCCGCCCATCGGCAACAGCACCGGCACCTCGGCGTCGCTGTCGTTGACCCTTACCGATTCGATCGCGTAGTCGCCGCTCGCGGGCGCCTGCTGCTGCTGCGCGCGCTGCTGGCGTTCGTGCCAGGCCAGGTAGCGCTGCGTCACCGTGTGTACGTCTCCCAGCATTTCGACCTGCCCGTGCTGCAACCACAACGCACGCTGACACAACTTCTGCACGTGATACATGCTGTGCGACACCAGCAGCAGGCTGCCGCCGCTGCCCAGGTAATCGTCGAGCCAGCGGATGCACTTGCGCTGGAAGCTCTCGTCGCCCACGGCCAGCACCTCGTCGGTGATCAACAGCTCCGGCCGCAGACTGGCGATCAGCGCAAAGCCCAGACGCACCACCATGCCCGAGCTGTAGTGCTTTACCGGTTCGTCGAGATAATCGCCGATGTCGGCGAATGCCTCGATCTGCGCCATGCGCTCGGCCAACGCACGCGCGCTCAAGCCATGCAGCGCCGCCGCCATGCGCACGTTGTCGCGGCCGCTGTACTCGGGATGAAACCCTGCACCCAGCTCCAGCAGCGCGCCGATGCGGCCATGGCTGCGCACGTGCCCGTTGCTGGGAGTGAGCACACCGGTGATCAACTTCAGCAGCGTCGACTTGCCGGCGCCGTTGGCGCCGATGATGCCCAGCGACTCGCCGCGCCGCAAGGTGAACGACACCCCTTCGAGGACCGTGGCGACGCGACGCGGCGCGCGCCCGCGCAGCACGTCCCACAAGGCACGCGCACGATCGCCGCGATGCCCCACCACCGGGTAGCGCTTGCCCAGCCCCTGCGCATCGATCAGCACGGGCGCACCGGACACGGCATCCGGATGAGCGGCCATCACAGGAAATCCTCGACGTGCGGCTGCGCGCGGCGGAACAACCCCCACGCCAACCCCATCGCGATCAGCGCGCCGGCTGCGGACGCACCCAACGCGGCATAGGCCACCGGCTCGCCGAGCAGACCGGCGCGAATGCTCTCGATCGGCGCCGCCAGCGGATTCCACCCCAACGCCGCGGCAAACGCCGGCGGCAGTTGACTGCGCGCATACAAAACCGGGCTGAGGAAGAACCCCAGCGTGAGCAACTGGCCGACACCCTGCGCGACGTCGCGCACGAACACCTGCAGCACCGACACCGCCAGCGCCGCCGCCAGCGCGTAGGCCGACAACACCGCCCATGCCAGCAACGCCACCGGCAGGCCCGACGCCAGCAACGGCAACGCGAATGCCCACATGGTCGCCAGCACCAACAGCGCACCCAGCAGATCGGGCAGCATCGCCCCCACCACCCGCGCCAGCACGTACAGCACGTGCGGCACCGCCACCTTGCCGATCAGCGCCGCGTTGTCGGTCAGCGCCGTAGTGCCGCGCGTCACCGCGTTGGCAAACATCTGCCAAGGCCACAAGCCCAACGCCAGAAACGCCGCATACGGAAGATCGCCCGCAGCCGCACGCGAGGTCAGCAAATGCGTGAAGACCAGACTCAACACCGCCAACTGCAGCAACGGCTGCAACAACGTCCACCCCACCCCGAGCAGACTGCCCTGATGGCGCTCGGTCAGATCGCGCCGCAGCAGCGCGGCGAATACCGCCAGCGTGCGGCGCCCCGCCGCCGGTGTGCGGGGCTCAGACGTGTTGACGCTGTTCACCGTCACGCCGTGACGGAACGCCGGATGGCGCAGACGCGCGCGGGGTCATGGCCGGCTCAGTTGCCGCCATCCTTCTGCGCCTTGGCGTCGGCCGGTAACGGCTCCAGCGCGCGGAAGCGGCTGCCGTATTCATCGGTGAGTTTGCGGGCGCCGCTCGGATCGCGGACGACGGTCGGGGTGATCAGAATGACGAGTTCGCTGCGGTTGTCGTTCTGGGAGTGATCGCCGAACAGTCCTCCGACTATCGGTATCCTACTCAGAAACGGGATGCCCGACTTGCTGCGACTGCTGTCGGTTTTGATAAGCCCGGCCAACACTACCGTTTCTCCGCTTTGCACGGCCACCTCGGTCGTCAGAGTATTAGTGTTGACACTGACGTTACCGCCGACTGTCGGAGTGCTCGCGTCATCGGCAGCCGGCGAACTCACCTCCTGTGTGATTTCCATGAATACCGTGCCGTCGTTGCTGGCACGCGGCTTGACCTTGAGCGATACACCGGTTTGCCGGAACTGTACTTGACTGAACGTCGAGTTGGTGTCGGTGCCGCCGCCCGTCCCACCTCCCAGCGTGGGGTTGATGATCGTGCTTTGGACCGGGATCTGCGTACCAGAACTGAAATTGGCCTCGACGTTGTTGCGGACCAGCACCGACGGCGCCGACAGGACGCGCAACTTGCTCACGCTGTCCAACGCAGAGATGATCGCCTCCGCGCTCGGGCCGACGAACGAAATCGAATTGACTCGTCTCGCAGAGTCTCCGGTTCCTACCGTCCCAAAGGTGGACCCGACGTTGCGAAAGCCGTTCAACGTCCTGCTGAGTTCCAGATTTCCCGAAGTGACCGCATTCCCGAAGAACCAACTGACGCCATAGCTCAGCGCGTTAGTGAGCGATACCTCCACCACCTGAGCCTCCACGTGTACCTGCAGCGGCACCTGGTCCAGGCGATCGATGGCGCGACGGATCGCTTCCCACTGTCCGGGCGATGCACGCACCAGCACGGAGTTACTGTCCTCCACCGCGCTGATGAAGACGTTCTCGGTGCTGCCGAGGCTGATCGCGCCGTCGGCGGCGGGGGCGGCAGGCGGTGCCGCCGGTGCGCCGTTCTCCACCGTACGCACCTGCACCGGTGCGAGGCCCGGCGAGATATTGAACGGGTCGGCGGTGCGCGAACCGCTGCGCTGGGTGCCGCTGGCGCCGAATACCTGGTTGAGCTGGTCGGCCAGATCGGTGGCTTTGGTGTACTTCACTTCGTACACGAACAGGCTGCTGCCTTCGCCGCCGAGGTCGATGCGCTGGATCCACTGCTCGGCGTCGGCGAGGTACTTGGGCTGGTGGGTGATCACCATCACCGCGTTGAGCCCTTCCAGCGGCATGAAGCGCAGCATGCCGGTCAATGGGGTGCCGCCCTTTTCGCCGAACACCTGGTTGAGCTGCTCGACCACCTTGGTGGCTTCCTGCGCGCGCAAGGGAAAGATGCCGACGGACATGCCTTCGAGCCAGTCGACGTCGAAGATCTCGATGGTGCGCAGGTAGTTGTCGAGTTCGGCGGCGGTGCCGGAGAGCACCACCATGTTGCGGCCGGGGTCGATGTTGAGCACCGCGCCTTCGCGCGCGAACGGCTTGAGCAGCTTCTCCATTTCCAGCGCGGCGATGTACTTGAGCGGCACCGCGCGCACTTCGAAACCGCGCGCGCCCTTGCCGGTGCCGACGCGCGGCGCCAGATTTCCGGCCACCGCCTTATCGGCCGGCACGATGTTGTAGCGGCCATCGCTCCACACCATGCGCGCGTTGTTCCAGCTCAGCGCCATCTCCAGCAGCGACAGCGCTTGGTCGGCGTTAACCGGGCGCGGGGTTGCGAGGGTGACGGTGCCCTGCACTTCCGGTGCGATCACGTAGTTCTGCTGCAGCAGGTCGCCGAGGATGGCCTTGACCACCGCCAGCACCGACTCGCCTTCGAAGTTGAAGGTGGCCTCGCCGGCCGGCGGCGTGGGTGGACGCGGCGCGCCCGCCAGCTTTTCGTCGATCAGCACGCCGGTGCCTT
The DNA here is from genome assembly GCA_033765245.1 of Lysobacteraceae bacterium. Classification (GTDB taxonomy): domain Bacteria; phylum Pseudomonadota; class Gammaproteobacteria; order Xanthomonadales; family Xanthomonadaceae. The sequence goes on along the minus strand of JANRIF010000315.1, from coordinate 13,755 downwards.
GCGCAAACACGGTGCCGGGCGATCGCGCGGTGGGATCGGTGGCGGACGTGCTGGCGGGCTCAGCGGTGGCGGGGGCCGCCGGCGCGTGATAGTTGAGGTCGTCGCCGCGCTGGATCACCGGGCGGGTCTGGGTGTCGGCACAACCGGCCAGCGCGGTCGCAAGTGCCGCGAGTAGAACGATGCGCGGGGAAAGTCGGGAAATGGTCATCGGTCCGTTCTACTTGGTAGGTCTGACTGAACTGTGGCGCCGCGCGGCGTCGCGCATTTCGGCGCGGCGTGCTTCGATGCGGCGGCGGATGGCTTCGGCCTGTTGATCGGCCGGGGTGACGTTTTGCGCGGCATTGGCGGGTGCCGTCTCCGGCGAGCCGGGCGTGCCCGGGGCGGCCTGCACCACGGGTGGCGGGACCGGCGCGGCGACCGGCGTTGGCGCCTGCCCGCCGGTGCCGTCGAATGCGCGCATGTCCAGCGTCTTCTGACCCTCCGGCCCCTCCAGCACCGCACGCCGTGGCTCGACCGACACCAGGCGCCAGCCAGGATGGGATTCCAGCGCCTGCCCGACCCGCACCCGTATCGACTTGCTGGCGGCGTCGTCGATGAAGGTGGCGATGGCGACTTGCGGCGTACTGATGACGCCGGTCAGGGTGAGCTTGAGTTCGGCTGCGGGAGCGTCGTCGCCGACGCGCACCGCTTCGGGGCGGCGCTCCGGCGAAAACAGCGGGCGTTCGGCGGCCGCCAGGGTCGACTCCTGGCGCGCTGCCGCGTTCTGCGCGGCGGGCAACGCCAATGCCGGCAGCGGCGGCGCCAGCGCGCGATCTTCCGGATGCAGGCGATAACCGCCGGCAAGGCCGGCCAGCGCCAGCATCGCCAGCCCCAGCGTCCAGGCGGCAAAGGCGCCCAGCATCACGGTGGAGGGACGCAGACGTTCGATCATGGCGCCTTCCCCGCGGGAACGCGCAGGTAGCCGTACAGATCGAAACTGACGTCGAGCGCGCTGGCCTGGGCGCCTGCGATCAGCGCGCTGCGCCGGGTCATGATCGCGAGCCGGTCCACGAACAATTCCGGACTGCCCGATTCGAGCTGGCTCAGCACCGTCGCCAGTTCGGACATGCCGCACCGCAGCCGCACCTGGATCGCCACGCGCGCGAAACGCTCCTTGCTGCGCGCGCTGAACGGGGTGCGCCCGGTGAGCTGACAGCTCTCGCGCGAGGGGCTGGCCGACTCGACCACCCGCTCCAGCCGCTGCACCAGACCGGCGGTGGCGAGTTCGGCCGAATTCTCGGGCAGGAAGCCGGGGTTGTCGGCTTCGAACGCCTGTACCTGCGACAGCCGTTGCTCGACCTCGGGGCCTTGCAGGGCGTGCATGCGCAGGCGCTGTTCCTGATCGCGCAGTTCGATCAACTGCTGGCGCAACTGGATCTGCGGCAGCGTCCACGACCAGTGCAGCAAAATGCCGTACGACACCGCCAGCACCAGCAACAGGTAGCCGAGCGCGCGCCAGCGGTCCATGCGCGGAGTCAGCGCGGCAATCATGGGGTGGCTCCGGCGGGCTTGCCGCTGGCAAGCTCCGCGGTCAGGGTGAAGCGATCACGGCCGCTGCGCGGGTCGGGCTGCACGCTGCCGGCGAGCGCCGGCGCGCGCAGGTAGGGCGAGTCCTGCAGGCCGCCCACCAGTGCCGACGCCTGATTGCTGAAGCCGGTGACCACCACGCGGCCATCGGCCACGTTCAGGCGCTCCAGCCAGGTGCCGTCGGGCAGCCGCCGGCTGAGGTCGTTGAGCAGATCGATCGAGCGGCCGCGTTCGTGGCGCGCCTGGGCGAGGAAATTGGCGCCTTCGACCGCATCGTTCAGGCGATCGCGCAACGCCGATACCCGCCGCGCGGCTTGCCGCTGTTCCTCCACTTGCGCCTCCAGCGAAGCCACCGCGGCGCGCCGGTTCTCCAGGGTCTGCCAGAACGCGAATATCAGCGCCAGCACGCCGAATGCGGCCAGCGCCAGGTTGACGCTCAGGGTGGGATCGCGCCGGCGTTCGCGTTGTGTGGTCGGCAGCAGGTTCAGGCCCAGCGGCTTGCCGTTGTCGTCGATCACGTCGACCCCACCGACGCTGGCGCCGATGCCGGCCACCGAGGCCAGCGCGCGGTCCAGCACTGCCTTGGGCACCGCCACCAGTTCGACCCGCAACTGCTTGCCGCTGTCGTCACGGCCCAGCACGCGCGCATCGAAGGCGGCCTGCTCGGCGGTAAACGGTGTCTCGCGATCGATCTGGTGCCGCACCACGTCGCGCAGACGCTCGGCGGCCGCCAGCGGCAGCCGCAGCTCGCGGCGCAGCACCGATGCCGCCGGCAGCAGCACCCAGCGGGAGCTGTGGCGCGGCCAGTCTTCGGCCGTCAACGCGGCGCCCGCCGGAATCGTCAGCTCGTGCGCGGGGTTGCCGCTCGCGCCGCTGCGCACGCGCCAGCCATCGCCCGCCGGGATCAACCAGATGCGGTTGTCGTCGACCCGCAACAGGCCGCGCCAACGCTCCGGCAGCCACAGCGCCAGACCCGCCAGCCACGCCGAGAGCCAGCCCGGCAGCGGACTCGCCAGCCAGCGCGAACGCAATTGCGACAGCGGCGCCGCCAATCCACTGGCAAGGGCATCGATCACCGACATCAGTTGATTTCTCCCTCGCGCATCGCCAGCAAAAGGTAAGCCCGTCCGCTCTGCCCGACAGAGCCGACACGCACGGTTTCGGTCAAACGCACGCGGCTGCCGTCGGCGACCGTGGCGCGAGCCGAAATACTATACATTCCGCTGCCCAATGCGGTAATGAATGTTCCTCCGGGCAATGTCGGCGGGTCGGTCTGTTCGGGCGTCCACTGCGCCCGCTGCAGCAGGAATTCAGTCACCGCCGCCGGCTCCATCCCCAACGCCTGCAGCACTTCGGCGCTGGCCAGGTCCGGGCGCGGCGCGGCGCCGGTGTAGACCGTCAGGAAGGGAGCCACGCGCAGCCAGGTCTCGTAATCCATCCCCAGCACCTGCTGCAATTCCTCGACGTTGTCGAATGGATTGTCCTTGGCGCCGTAGGGCAAGCCGGCATCGGCATATTGCGGATCCTCGGCGCCGTTGGGTTGCAGCAGGTCGTCGTTGTCGCGCCAATCGACCACCGCGTCGGCCAGCGCCACCGCGCGTTCCTCGGGAATCTCCAGTACCTTGAACAGTGCCGACAACGCCACCGGATCGACCACGTTGAGATCGAAGCGCGAGGCTTCGTCGATCAGCGACACCTCGATCCGGGCACCGTCGAACTCGATCGGATTGATGCGCCCATCGGCGACGAAGCGGGCGGTGGGGTCGGGATCGAGCATGCGCGCCACCGCGAGGTCGATCGCGGCCTGCGCTGCGTAGTGCGCCTGCACCGAACCGCGCGCGTACACGCCCTGTCGGTACTCGGTGCGCGCGATGACCGCAAACGTGCCGGCCAACGCGGTCAACAACACCAGCAACCACAACACCAGTACCAGGGCGACGCCGCGCGCGTGGGTCATGGGCGCTCCTCGCGTGCGTCGGGGTTGACTTCGGTCTCCGGCTCGCTGTCGCTCTCCTCGCCCTCCGGGGTCTCGCCGTCCAGTTGTGCCGGCGGCGCCAACTGCGACGCGGCCAGCGGCATCACCACCACGAACGGCGGCCACACCGTGGCGGGATCGACGAATCGCACCTTCATCCGCACCTGCATCGGCAGCCGGTCCTCGATCTCCCAGCGCGGCAGCCACACGCTGAGGATGCCGGTCTGGTCGATCCCGCGGTATTCGAAGCTCGCTTCCGCGATATCCTCCAGCAACACGAACGGCGGCCTCGGCTCCGCCTCCTCGATGGCTTCCATGCCGACCAGCATCTGACCGGAGAATTCGAGCCGCTGGCGGTCGCCTTCGTCCACCAGACTCAGCGTTTGCACGTAGGCGCCGCCGCGCGAGAGATAGCCCGGCATCGGCGCCACGAAACGCAGCGTGTCGGGCTCGCCCTTGATCACCTTGGCGACGAAGGTCTGTTCGTCCATCTCGAACGCCAGCGGCCGGGTGGCGCCGAGTTGACGGCGCAGGAACTGCTGCACCACCCGCACCTGCTCGGTGCGCGTGGCCTCCTGCTCGCCACGCCCCACCGAGACCGATGCCGCGCGCAACGCCGCGATTGCCAGCGTCAGCCCGAATGCCAGCACCGCGGTCGCCAGCAGCACCTCGATCAGGGTGAAACCGCCGACGCTGCGACGATGGCGCGTGAGACGCAGCATGCTCACCGCTTGCCTCCAGTGACCGGGACCGGCACCACGTCATCGACGCCATCGTCGGGCGGGCGCATCTGGGTGCGCAGGGTGGTGAAGCGCGCGCGTTCGCGCGGTCCGCCATGGCCCCATTCCAGGTCCAGTTGCAGGTGCATCAACTGCAGCGGCTCCACCACGTCCTCGGCCGTCACCGTCGTGGCAGCGGTCTTGCCTGGAGGCGTGCCCGGCTTGTCGGCGTTCCCCGGATCGCCCTGCGTATCCGCATCGCCCGGCTTGCCCGGTTCGTCCGCGCCGGCCCCCGGCGCGAGGCGCCCGTCTTCGGGCGCCAGCGGATCGGGAATCTCCTTGATCTCCAGCGTCCAGCGCATGTGCTCGTCATCGCTCTGGCCCTCGTCGCTGCCTTCGCGCAGGCGGCTCACCAGCCCCTGCGAATCGAGCAGGCCACGGGCGAATTGCGCGGCGTAGCTGGCCTCGGCGGCGTAGCGCACCTGGCGGCGACCGCCGTTGAGCAGCGACACCACGATCGCGATGCCCAGCGCCAGCACCGAGAACGCCGCCAGCACTTCGATCAGGGTGAACCCGCGCGCGCGCCGCATCATGGCGTACCGTTGCCGCGCGATAGCCGGACTTCGCCGGTCAACCAGCGCACTTCGACCAGCCACCGCGCAGTGCCCTTGCTCAGCGTGATGTTGGCGCCGGTGGACGAGCCGTCCGGAAAGAAACGGATACGCGCCACCCCAGCTTCCACCTGCTCCTGCGCTGCGGTCATCACGTCCAGCGTCGGCTTGCCGGGCAGGTCGCCCTCGCGACGCCCGATTTTCCAGTGCGCCGAGTCGACGTCCAGGGTGAATGCGGTGGCCTCGCCCGAGGTGATCGCGGTGACGCGCGCGTAGCGCAACTGCGCCACCACTTCCTTGGCGGCGTTGCGCAGGCGCAGGCCATCGAGACCGCCGCCGATGGCACCGGAAAACAGCGCCAGCGCAATCGCCATCAATCCCACCACCATCAGCAGTTCGATCAGCGAAAACCCGCGATGGCGACGCATGGTTGGCATGGCCGGATCACGCACGGCGATCAGAGGCTGATGTCGCCGTCCACGCTCTCGCCGCCGGGCTTGCCATCCTTGCCGTAGCTCATCAGGTCGTAGGGGCCTTCCTCGCCGGGCACGCGATAGATCAGCGGCCGGTTCCACGGGTCCTTGAGCTCATCGGCCTTGGCGTACGGGCCGAGCCAGTTGGGCGTGTCCGAGGGCGCCGTCGACAGCGCGGCCAGATCCGGCGGCAAGCCGCCGTTGTCGAGTTCGTATTGCTCGATCTTGCCCGACAGCGACTGGATCTGCGACTTCGCCAGATTGAATTTGGCGCGGTCGGCGCCGCCCAGCACGCGGCTGGTGACGAAGGTGAGCACCGCGCCGATCAACACGATCACGATGATGACTTCGATCAGGCTCATGCCGCGCGCGCGCGCCGGCGAGCGGAAAGCGTTCAAGCGGAAACGGGAATTGCGCATGGGTTCAACCTATGGTGGAAGTGAGATCGTACAGCGGGGTGAGAATGGCCATGATGACGATGCCGACCACAAAACTCATCACCAGCGTCAGGATCGGCACCAGCGCGGTGAGCATGCGATCGATCGCATGGCTGGTTTCTGAATCGAAGGCATCTGCCACCTTCAGCAGCATGGTGTCGAGCGCACCGGATTCCTCGCCGACCTGGATCATCTGCACCGCCAGGCGCGGAAAGCCTTCGCTGCGCGCCAACGCATGCGCCAGCCCGCCGCCACCCTTGACCGCCTCGGTGGCGGCTTCCACGCCCTCGGCCAGTATCCGATTGGACAGCACGTTGCGGGCGATCGACAACGCCTGCAGCAGCGGCACGCCGTTCTGCACCAGCGTGCCCAGCGTGCGCGCCAGCCTCGCGGTCTCGGCGCGCGCCACCAGCGGCCCGAACAGCCACGCCGTGAGCAACCAGGCATCCAGCGCGCGCCGCGTCGCCGGTTCGCGCAGGCGCCGCTCGATCCACCACGCCAGCCCCGCCAGCACCGCCAGGATCAGCCACCAACCGCCGCGCACCAGATCGCCCAGCCACAACACCACCCGCGTCAACGCGGGCAGGTCCGCATCCATGCCCTCGTAGATCGCCTGGAACTGCGGCACCACGTAACCGAGCAGGAACAGGATTGCCAGCGACACCATCAACACCAGGATCGCCGGATAGATCAACGCATTGATCAGGCGCGCGCGCAGCGCCTCGCTGCGCTCCATGTATTCGGCCAGCCGCGCCAGACTCGACTGCAGCGAACCGCCCGCCTCGCCGGCGCGCACCATGTTGATGTACAGCCGGGTGAACACACCGTGCTGCTGATCCAGCGCGGTCGACAACGGCGCACCGCCACGCACCGCATCGCGCACCCGCGTAAGGATGCCGCGCGCCGCCGCAGTTTCCGGCAACTCGATCAGAATGCCGAGCGCGCGATCCAGCGGCTGCCCGGCACCGAGCAACGTCGCCAACTGCTGTGTGAAGCGCAGCACCTGCGCCCGATCCAGATCGTTGCGCTTGAACAACCCGGCCAGCCCCTCGCCGCCCACCGCATCGCTGCGACGCGCCTCGATCGGCAGATGGCCGGCCTCCTGCAAGCGCGCGATCACCTCGTCTGCGCTGCCGGCATCCATGGCACCGTTGAGCGGCTGACCGTCGGCGCTGATGGCTTTATAGCGAAATTGGGGCATGGTTCTAAAAGCCGGGGCGGGGGACTGGGGGCTCGATGAAGCCGGGACTCGGGACTCGGGACTGGGGACTCGGGAACGGCCGAAGCGGCGCGAGCTGCTGGGGCTGTGCGCACTTGTCACCGACGCACAGCCGAATCGCCCGGCCAGCGAACTTGGTCGGTCCGAAGCACACTGACGCTTTCCGAGTCCCGAGTCCCGAGTCCCGAGTCCCGGCTTCATCGAGTCCCCAGTCCCGAGTCCCCAGCCCCGGCTTCACCGCGTCCCGGCTCTCAAGCCTCCTCAGTAACACGCAACACCTCCTCGATCGTGGTCACTCCGGCCATGGCTTTGATCAGGCCGTCCTCGTACATGGTGCGCATGCCGCATTCGCGGGCGGCCACTTCGAGGTCGCCCATGCCGGCGTGCTGCATGACCAGCCGGCGCAGGCGGTCGTTCATCACCAGGAATTCCATGATGGTGGTACGGCCGAGATAGCCGGTCGGGGTGAGCGCCGATGGCATCGGGCGGTACAGGTAGATGGTGCCTTCGGGCTGGAAGCGGCGCAGACCGAATTGTTCGATCACTTCGGGCAACGCTTCGTAACGCTCGGCGTGGGTGGGTTCGAGGCGGCGCACCAGGCGCTGGGCCAGGATGCCGTTGACGGTGGAGGTGAGCAGGTAATCCTCGACGCCCATGTCGAGCAGGCGGGTGATGCCGCCGGCGGCGTTGTTGGTGTGCAGGGTGGACAGCACCAGATGGCCGGTCAGCGCGGACTGGATCGCGATGCGCGCGGTTTCCAGGTCGCGCATTTCGCCGATCATGATGATGTCGGGATCCTGACGCACGATCGAGCGCAGCGCGCCCGCGAAATCGAGGCCGATCTGCGGCTTGACCTGGATCTGGTTGACGCCTTCCAGTTGGTATTCCACCGGGTCTTCGACCGTGATGATCTTGACTTCCGGGGTGTTGATCTTGCTCAGCGCCGTATACAGCGTGGTGGTCTTGCCGGAACCGGTGGGGCCGGTCACCAGCAGAATGCCATGCGGCATTTCCAGCACATTCATGAATTGCGGCAGGAAGTCGTCGGTGAAACCGAGCGCCTTGAAATCGAGCACCACGCTCTCGCGGTCCAGGATACGCATCACCACGCTTTCGCCGTAGCTGGTCGGCACGGTGGACACGCGCAGGTCCAGTTCCTTGCCCTGCACGCGCAACATGATGCGGCCGTCCTGCGGCAGCCGGCGCTCGGCGATGTTCAGCTTAGCCATGATCTTGATGCGGCTGATCACGGCCGCAGTGGAACTCGCCGGCGGCGATTCGACTTCCTGCAGCACGCCGTCGATGCGATAGCGCACCTTCAGGCGATTCTCGAAGGGCTCGATGTGAATGTCTGAGGCACGCTGCTCGACCGCGCGCTGCATGATCAGGTTTACCAAACGAATTACCGGCGCTTCCGAGGCCAGGTCGCGCAGATGCTCGACGTCGTCCTCGCCACCGCCATCCTCACCGGAGAGGTTCTCGACGATGGTGCCCATCGCCGAGCGACCCTGACCGTAATAGCGCTCGATCAGATCGTCGATCTCGCTGCGCAGACCCACCGCACTATCGACCGTTTTGCCGGTCGCCAGCACCACAGCATCGTGCGCGTACTGGTCCTGTGGATCGGCCACCAGCAGCTTGATGGTCTGTTCGGTTTCACCGATCGGGACGACGTGAAACTGCTTAAGAAATCGCACGGACAGCTGCACACCAGCTGGCGGCACTTCGGGTGCATCTTTTGCCGAAATCAGCGGCAATTCCAGCAGCTCGCTCAACGCCTCGGCGACATCACGTTCGGACGCCAGGCCCAGACGCGTCAACAGTGACACAAGCCCTACGTCTTCCTGTTCCTCGTGCACTCGGCGCGCGCGCGCAAGATCTGACTCTTTCAGTCGTCCCTTGCGCAACAGGAACTGACAGATCTGCTCGTCCAGTTGCGACGCGGCCACGACCACGGGCGCGCTGTCGGACGTATCAGCAGCTTCTACAATCGCATTCACACACGGCACTCGCAGGTAGGCGGCACAGGCCGCAAGGGTGGACTACAGTTAGCGCTGATCGGTTCCCGGCGTCGGGATATCGCTGCCTTCCGCCGTCACCAGACTCTGGATGAAGGGCTGATTGAACATCACCCACAGGATCACCGGCGTGATCGCCGGCAACACCAGATAACCGAACTGATAGCAGAAGGCGATCATATTCGGCGACAGTCCGGCTTCTGCGATCACCCGGGCGCCCTCCTGACCGGCCTGCAGACCAATACTCTTGAGTACATCGAACACGGTGCCAAAGGTCTGGACGCCGAGCAACACAACCAAACCGATGCCAACCTGCAGAGCCCGACGCCGATTGCTGAGAGGCGTAGCCATGACCAGCCCCACCAGCACCGGGATGCTGTAACCGTAGATCATCGGGTTGGCGTCAACGACCACCGCAGGACGCCCCTGGCTCAGATCCATGCCGGCCAGTTGCGCTGGATCGACCGGCAGGGTGGTGATGAAGGACAGAATGTGCTGGGTCTGCTCCACGCCAGTGAACACCTGCGGCAACCATGCCTGCAGAACAGTCGACGCCATAGAAGCAATCGGCGTCACCCATAGCTGCGCAAAGTAGAACCAGACGAAAAAGGACAGCGGCAGCCAGAGTACCGCCAGGAACAACAGAGTTTTCAGTGGACCGAACATGTGGCGGCTAAACCTGATTGGAGGACCGCGGCGCGGCCGATTCTATCCGGGACGGGCTCACCCGACGAACACCCGGGCGTTACGGAACAATCGCTGCCAAGCCGAGGACTCGCCACCCGGCGCCGCCCAACTCAGCTGCACACGGCGTACCACACGTTCCGGGTGCGGCATCAGGATCAGTACGCGCCCATCGCTGGTGGTAAACCCGCCGTAAGCACCCGTCGATCCGTTCGGATTGGCGGGGTATCGGTCGGCAGCACGGCCGTCGGCATCGACGTAGCGCAAAGCCGGCCGCGCAGCCTCAGGCTGCCGGCCATCCGGCCAGTGCACGCGGCCTTCGCCGTGTGACACGACCAGCGGCAGTCGGGACCCGGTCATACCCGTGAGCAGGACGCTGGGCGAATCGAGAACCTCAACCTGCACCAGGCGCGCCTCGTATTGCTCGGAGTGGTTGCGTAGAAAGCGCGGCCAGCCTTCGGCGCCGGGAACCAGATCGCGCAATCCGCTCATCATCTGGCAGCCATTGCACACTCCCAGCGTGAAGGTGTCGGTTCGCGCAAAGAACTGGCGGAACTGAGCGGCAAGTTCAGGATGGTGAAGGATGCCTTTGGCCCAACCCTGCCCGGCCCCGAGCACGTCGCCGTAGGAGAAGCCGCCGCAGGCCGCAAGTCCCTGAAAATCCGACAACTGGTGGCGTCCGGATTCGAGATCGCTGACATGCACGTCGATCGCTTCGAAGCCAGCACGCACGAAGGCCGCAGCCATTTCCAGCTGACCGTTCACACCCTGCTCGCGCAAGATGGCCACCCGTGGCCGGGTCCCGCGTGCGAGGTAGGGCCCGGCGACATCGCTGTCCACGTCGAACGCAGGCTGCTCACACAATCCCGGGGCCGCGTAGTCACGCAGCCGGGCGTACTCCTGATCGGCGCACTCAGGATTGTCGCGCTCACGCTGAATGCGCCAGGACGTCTCGCCCCAGGCAGCGATCAAGTCGGCCATCGACCGATCAAGCAAGGTGTCGTCACCCTGCGTGACCTGCAACTGCGTGGTGTTTGTCGCCCGGCCCACGCGGTGCACCCGCGGCGTGATACCTGCAGCGTCAGCCGACGCCAACCAGGCCGCGGCGTCGAGTTCCGCAATCTCGACCAGCACGCCCAGCTCTTCGTTGTACAGCCAGGGCAGCGCGTCCGTGTGCTCAGGCACCGTCAAATGCAGGCCGCAACGTGCGGCGAAAGCCATCTCCAGCGCACTGATCAGCAGGCCACCGTCACTGCGATCGTGCCATGCGCGCACGCGGCCGGACGATTTTTCCTGCGTGAGCCAGGTGAGCGCACGCTTGAACGAGGCAGGATCATCGAGATCCGGCGGAACGTCAGCCAACACACCATGAACCTGGGCCAGCGAACTCCCGCCCAGCCGCGGGATGGGGGCTCCGAGATTGACCAGCCAAAGTCCGCTGCTGCCATCGGTGTACTGGATCTGGGGGGTGAGCGTGCCGCGGACGTCAGCAATACGGGTGAATGCGCTGATGATCAGCGACATCGGCGCCCGCGTACGACAGTCCCCCAGCACCGGATCCTGCCAACCAGCGCGCATGCTGAGTGAGTCCTTGCCGACCGGAATGGACAGGTCGAGCGCCGGACAAAGCTCGCTGCCGACGGCTTCCACTGCCGCGTACAGCGCACCATCGGAGGCGGGATCACCCACTGCGGCCATCCAGTTCGCCGACAGCTTGACCTCGGACAGGGATGCCACCGGCGCCGCGTACAGATTGGTCAGCGCCTCACCGACGGCCATGCGGGCTGCTGCACGCGCATCCAGCAAAGCCAGTGGCGTGCGTTCGCCCATCGCGCAGGCTTCGCCGCTGTAGCCCGCATAGTCCGCGAGCGAAACCGCCACGTCGGCGACGGGTGTCTGCCAGGGGCCGACCAACTGGTCGCGATGCGTGAGTCCGCCCACCGTGCGATCACCGATGGTGATCAGAAACTGTTTGCTGGCCACGGCCGGGAATCGCAGCACACGCTGCAGAGTATCCGCCAGATCCAGACCTCCGGCGTCGAGTGCTGGGCCGGCGCCTGCACGATGGCGCTCGGCGACCTTGTGCAGTTTGGGTGCTTTGCCGAACAGGACCGCCATCGGCAAATCAATGACCTGGGTGTGGCCCAGCTTGACCGTCAACCGTTCTTCCGCGGTCGCGATACCCACCGCCGCATACAGACAGCGCTCGCGCGCGGCGATCTCGGCAAAGCGCTGCAGATCCTGCGGGCGCACGCCGAGTACATAACGCTCCTGGGCCTCGTTGCACCAGATCTGCATCGGGCTCATGCCCGGATCATCGTTCGGCACTGCCCCCAGATCGATCGCGCCACCCACGTCGCTGTCGTGTAGGAGCTCCGGGATCGCGTTGGACAATCCGCCGGCACCGACGTCGTGGACGGTGACAATCGGATTGAGGCTGCCGAGCGCGATACAGCGATCAATGACCTCCTGACAACGCCGTTCCATCTCGGCGTTATCGCGCTGCACAGAGGCGAAATCCCGCGTACTGCCGCCCGTGCCGGTCGTCTGCGAGGACGCGGCGCCTCCGCCCAGTCCGATCAGCATGGCCGGACCGCCGAGCACGATGACGATATCTCCCGGCTGCAGTGTCCCCTTGTCCACGTGCGCCTCGCGCACGCTGCCGAGGCCGCCGGCAATCATGATCGGCTTGTCGTAGGCGTAGCCGTGCGTGAGCGAACCATCGAAATGCTCAAAGGTGCGGAAATAGCCGCCCAACGCGGGGCGGCCGAACTCATTGTTGAACGCCGCTGCACCGATAGGCCCATCGATCATGATGCGCAGAGCGCTGGCCATGTGCGCCGGCAACGGGCGCGCGAGCTCCCAGGGCTGCGGCGCATCGGGCAGACGCAAGTGCGATACCGAGAAGCCGGTCAGGCCAGCCTTGGGGCGCGCGCCGCGGCCAGTGGCGCCTTCATCGCGGATCTCACCGCCAGCGCCGGTTGCCGCGCCTGCATACGGGGCAATCGCGGTCGGATGGTTGTGCGTCTCAACCTTGATTGCCAGATGCACCGGTTCGAACCGGGCACGGTAGACACCATCCGGATCTGCCAGGAAGCGCTGCGCGGGATGACCCTCCAGGATCGCAGCATTGTCCTTGTAAGCCATCAGCGTCCCTTGCGGTGTGCGCGCGTGGGACACCTTGATATGAGCGAACAGACTGAGCGCCTGCGGCTGCCCGTCTATCGTCCAACTGGCGTTGAAGACCTTGTGCCGGCAGTGCTCGGAGTTGGCCTGGGCGAACATCATCAGCTCGGCGTCGGTCGCCGCTCGACCCAGTTCCGTGTAGCTGGCGTTGAGATACTCGATCTCATCCGTACTCAGGGCCAGACCCAGCTCCGCGTTCGCACTCGCCAGAGCATCCAGACTCGGGTCCACATACTGCAGGGGTCCTGCAGGCGGATAGGCCAGCAGCGCTGGTAGCTCAGCTTCGTCTCGCAGCACCGATTGGGTCATCGGGTCGTGCAGTTCTGCCTCGACCGCGGCCGCATCGGCATCCGCCGGAAACTGGCAGAACTCGTACACCAGCACGCGCTCGACGCGCTCCACCGCCAACCCGCACCGCCGCAGGATGTCAGTGGCCTTGCTCGACCATGGCGAGCGTGTCCCTATCCGCGGGGCGATCCAGCGGGTCGCCACCGACCTCGCCAGCGTCTGCGCAACGGCGCCCCACTGCAGTACGTCGGCCAAGCGTTCGTCGTCGGGCTCGCCTTGCGCGGACACCAAAAAGCTCTCTCGCACCTGCGCAACCTGCGCGCCCAAAGGCGCCAACCTGCGATTCAAGCGCTCAAGGCGAAAGGCGGACAGGGCCGCAGCCCCGGGGATCGATCGGATCGGCATGGGCGGCGCTAGAACGGGAGCAAGGGGCGCGGATGATACGGTGTGGCAGCCAGGACTGGAGCCCGGACCTGCCACACCGTCAGCTGGCAGCCAGACGGCCGCCAGTCAAGCTCAATTGGCGGGCTTTTCGCCTTTGGCGGCCAGTTCAGCCTCGACCTGAGTCAGGCGCTGGTC
>JANRIF010000311.1:0-2705 GCA_033765245.1 Lysobacteraceae bacterium | reverse complement strand
CCCCAGCCATCGGGCCAGTCCGCGCGCACGCCGTCGATGGTCGCCACCCGCGCGCCATCGAACTGCGCACGATCGCGGAAGCGTTCGACAAAGGCGTAATGCTCGCCTTCGGCCATCGGAATTTTCAGCTCCGGCGTGCTGAAGCCCTTGGGAATTGCGGCAAAGACCTCCTCCGGCGACTCGGCGCGCGCGCCCAGAATTTCCAGCAGTCGCGCCGCCGCATAAATGCCGTCGTCGAAGCCGTACCAGCGTTCGCGAAAGAAGAAGTGGCCGCTCATTTCGCCGGCCAGTTCGGCTTCGGTCTCGCGCATCTTGGCCTTGATCAGCGAGTGCCCGGTCTTCCACATCACCGGGCTGCCGCCATGACGCAGCACGTGGCCGGCGAGGTGCCCGGTGCACTTGACGTCGTACAGGATGCAGGCACCTGGGTTGCGGATCAGCACGTCCTCGGCGAACAGCATCAGCAGGCGATCGGGATAGATCACTTCGCCGTCGCGCGTCACCACGCCCAGACGATCGCCGTCGCCGTCGAATGCGACGCCGATGTCGGCCTGCATCCGCTGCACCATGTTGATCAGGTCGGTCAGGTTGGCGGGGTCGCTGGGGTCGGGGTGATGGTTGGGGAACTCGCCGTCGACTTCGCAGAACAGCGGAATCACCTCGCAACCGATCGACTCCAGCACCAACGGCGCGATGGCGCCGGCCACCCCGTTGCCGCAATCCACCACTACCTTGAGACGTTGCTCTACCTGGATGTCGTTGGCGATGCGCTCGACGTAGTCGCCGGAAACGTCGCGCCGCTCCAGCCGTCCCAGCGCGGGAGCGTCGTACAGCTCGTTCTCGGCGATGCGCGCGTACAGCGCCTGGATGGCGTCGCCAGACAGCGTGTCGCCGCCCACCACGATCTTGAATCCGTTGTAGTCCGGCGGGTTGTGGCTACCCGTCACCGCGACGCCCGAGCCGGTGCGCAGGTGGAATCCGGCGAAATACACCAGCGGGGTCGGCGCCTGACCGATATCGATGACGTCGCAACCGGTGGTGCGCAGCCCGGCAATCAATCCATTCACCAGATCGGGGCCCGATAGCCGCCCATCGCGCCCCACCACGATCTCGCGCAGGCCCTTTTCGTGCATCAGCGAACCGATGGCGCGCCCGATCAGGCGGGCCACGCCGATGTCGAGGGTCTGTCCGATCACGCCGCGGATGTCGTACGCGCGAAAGATGCTGCGATCCAGCGCCAGTGCTGCCGCGACCGGGCGCGGCGCGCGCGGCGCCGGTCGCGCGGCGCCGGGCTCGGGCTCCGGCATCGCCTCGGATAGGGTCGGGCCGTGCTCCACCACCTTGGGCTTGGGCATGCGCCGGATCAGGATCAACGCGGAAATCCCGACCACCAGCAACATCCCCGCCACCGGGTACGAGGTACCGGCCGCGAGTAGCCCGATGTCGGTCGTCGGCGCGGTGGCCACCACCCGCAGATCGGTGCCTGGCACCGGCTGCGCCGCGGCTTCCGACAGATAGGCCAACGCATCGGCACCGTGGCTCGCCACCAGAAAACGCGCCTGCTTGATGCCAAGGTAACCGCCCGGCGGGGTGGCTGCCGCGACCGCTCCCTCGAGTTCGGACAACGGCAGCACGCCTACTGCGATCGCGAGCACGTTGCCGTCGTCGCGCACCATTCCGGCAACTGCGAGGCGTGCCTGCCCCTGGTCCTTGATCACCAGGGTGCGCACGCTGGCGCTCGCCAGCACCGATTCGATCAGCGCCAGTCGGCCGTAGCCGAAACGCGCGATCTCGCCGGCGTAGGTGGCGTCCAGGTCGGGCGGGTAGAAAGTCACCGCCTGCAGTTCCGGCCACTCGCGATTCATGGTCTTGACCGCGGTGCCCTCCTCGCCGTTTCGCAGCGAGCGCACCACCATGGGCTCGCGGATGGCAGCATCGAAGCGCTCGGCCACTGCCTTGAGGTGCTTGGCTACGCCCTCGACGGCACGGCTGGTGTAGTTGCTCATCTGGTCGCCGATAGCGGCGGCGTGGGATTGCCGCCAACCGTCCCAGAGCAACAAGGCAGCCAACGCGAACACCGGCACCGTCAACACCGGCAGCCAGTTGTGGCGCTGCTCGCCAGTGAAACGGCCAAGCAGCGAGCGAAGCATTTTCTGCGTGTCCATCGCTACCCCCGTTGGGTTGCTGGGGGCCGGTCCATCCCGGTTCGGCCCGTCCATCCGCGCACCCGCACTCCGCCCGCGCACGCTTGGCGCGCGCACGGCGGCTACCGCACGCCGGTGTGGCCGAAGCCTCTCTCACCGCGTGCACTCGACGCAAAATCTTCCACCACGCGGAACGCGGCGCGCACCACCGGCACAAACACCAGTTGCGCGATGCGATCGCCCACCGCGATGGTAAAGGCGGTGTCGCCGCGGTTCCAGCAACTCACCATCAGCGGCCCCTGGTAGTCGGCGTCGATCAATCCGACCAGATTGCCCAGCACGATGCCGTGGCGGTGCCCCAGCCCCGAGCGCGGCACGATCACCGCGCACAAGCCGGGGTCGCCGATGTGGATCGCGATGCCGGTGGGCAACAACTGCACCTCGCCCGGCGCCAGCGTCAGCGCCGCGGGCGGCATCGCGCGCAGGTCGATGCCGGCGGCGGCTTCGGTGGCGTAGGCGGGCAGCGCGAACTCGCCAGTGAGGCGCGGGTCCAGGACGCGC
>JANRIF010000306.1:0-10796 GCA_033765245.1 Lysobacteraceae bacterium | reverse complement strand
TCGAGTACACACCGGGTTATCTTGCCGACCACTGGTGTTCGAAAGGCCACATCTTGCTATGTCTCGAAGGCGAGCTGATGACTGAACTTCAAGACGGGAGGACGTTCTCGTTGAAGGCCGGCATGAGCTACCAGGTCTCTGACAATGCCGAGCCCCACCGCTCGTTCGCACCGGTGGGTGCAAGGCTGTTTGTGGTCGACTGAACCCAATGTCCGCGACCGAATATGCGCGGTCTACGTGAGCGTGATCGCCACGCCAATGCCTCTACCGTACATCAGGGCGTTCTTTGACTGGGGTAACGCGACCCGTCCCTCCGCGCATACCCTTCCGCGTCGAACACCATGTCGATATCGGGATATTCGCCATGATCCTTGTCGCTATCGCCCGCGCTGATGGCGACGAAGACGCAATCCTGGGCACTGCGATTCTGCAGATGATGGCCGTTGCGCGCATCCTTCGGCCACGCGGCGACGTCGCCTGCGCGCAGCACGGTTTCGCCGTCGTCCTCCACCAGCACCGCCTCGCCCGAGATCATCACCAGCAGTTCGTCCTCCTCGGTGTGCCAGTGGCGCTGTGAGGACCACGCGCCGGGCTTGAGCATCACGTGACTGGCGCCCATCCGGGTAAGACCGCCCGGCCCGGCAAGACGCCGATACCAGCGCCCCTGCACGGGTGCATCGAAGGGCGCGGGGTAGCCTGTGGCGTTACTTTGCGCGATCGAATCGAGATCGAGTTTGGGCATCGTGCGCTCCTTGGGGATGGGAAAGATAACGGGCGATTTTCTCGACGCGCGCGGGGTTTTCGGCAAGTGCCGGGCGGGCTCGTGGAGCGCCTCAGCGCAACGCCTTGCGCACCACCAGCTTGAGCCCGGACCATACCGCGCTCACCGCGCAAACTTTCACATCGACGAAACCCAGCGGCAGCGCCAGCTCGCGGATCACGTCTTCGGTGACGGTGGTGGGCACCTTGGCGGCCTTCTTGGGCCAGGACACCCACAACGCGGCGTCGGGTCTGATCGCGGGGCGCAGCGCGCCCAGATGCCGCGCGAGGTCTTCTGCGGTGGTGACGAAGACGTGGATCAGATCGACATCCGTACCCATCCGCGTGACGAACACCACGCCTTCCGGCAGCGGCTGCAGCAACGCGGCGTATTCGTCCGGCGCGGCCAGCACCAGCACCCGGCTCGATGCCTTGTAGCCGAGTTTCCTCGCCAGCGGAGTTCCCGAATAGCCGACACCGACGGGTGTGTTCATGTGCGCTCACTTGCCGAAGGACGCACCCGATGTTGCGGTAACGTGGCCTCCACCGGCAAGTCATGACGGAATCTGCGCCGGACCGGCACGCCGCGACAGCGGCGCCCGGCTTGTCGGTGTGCTCTACTCGGACTGGTTATCCTCGGCCGATCGCCCACGCCCCCGCTTCCCATGCCCATCGACTACCTCGAACGCATCCTCACCGCCCGCGTCTACGACGTGGCGATCGAATCGCCGCTGGAGCTGGCGCCGCTGCTGTCGGCGCGGCTGGGCAATCGCCTGCTGCTCAAGCGCGAGGACTTGCAGCCGGTGTTCTCGTTCAAGCTGCGCGGCGCCTACAACAAGATGGTCCACCTCACACCCGAGCAACGCGCGCGCGGGGTGATTTCCGCTTCCGCCGGCAATCATGCCCAGGGCGTGGCGATGGCTGCGGCGCGGCTGGGTTGTCGGGCGCTGATCGTGATGCCGCAGACCACGCCGCAGATCAAGATCGCGGCGGTTGCGGCGCGCGGCGCCGAGATCGCCCTGCATGGCGATTCGTTCGCCGAGGCCTACGCCCACGCGCGCGAGCTCGAAGCGCAGCAGGGCATGACCTTTGTGCATCCCTATGACGATCCCGACGTGATCGCGGGCCAGGGCACGGTCGGCATGGAAATCCTGCGTCAGCATCCCGACCCGATCCACGCGGTGTTCTGCGCGGTTGGCGGCGGCGGCCTGCTGGCGGGAGTGGCCGCCTACATCAAGCGGCTGCGCCCGGAGATTCTGCTGATCGGGGTGGAAGCGGCCGACGCGGCAGCCATGACCCAATCGTTGGCAACCGGTGAGCGCGTGGTGTTGCCGAGCGTCGGGCTGTTCGCCGATGGCGCCGCGGTGAAGCAGGTCGGCGCCGAGCCGTTCCGGCTGTGCCGGCAGTACGTCGATGCCATGATCACGGTCGACACCGACGCCATCTGTGCCGCGATCAAGGACGTGTTCGAGGACACCCGCTCGATTCTGGAACCAGCCGGCGCACTCGCCATCGCTGGCGCCACCGAGTACCTGCGCCAGCATCCGCAGCAGGGCGCGACGCTGGTCGCGGTTGCCTCCGGCGCCAACATGAATTTCGACCGTTTGCGCTTCGTTGCCGAGCGCGCCGAAGTGGGCGAACAGCGCGAGACCCTACTCGCCGTCACCCTGCCCGAACGCCCCGGCGCCTACAAAGCCTTCATGGCGCGGATCGGCGCGCGCAGCATCACCGAGTTCAACTACCGCTACAGCGATCCCGGCAGCGCGCACGTGTTCGTCGGCGTGCAGACTCACAATCGCGACGCATCGCTGGCGCTGATCGCCGACCTGCAACACAGCGGCTATCCGGTGCTCGACCTGACCGACAACGAGCTGGCGAAGTCGCATCTGCGCCATCTGGTCGGCGGCCGCTGCCCCGCCGCCACCGACGAAGTGCTGTATCGCTTCGAGTTTCCGGAGCGTCCCGGCGCCTTGCTGGAATTCCTGCAATCGATGACCCACGACTGGAACATCTCGCTGTTCCACTACCGCAATCACGGCGCCGACTACGGCAGTGTGCTGGTCGGCATCCAGGTGCCGCCCACGGATCGCGCCACGTTTCAGGGCTGGCTGCGCGGGCTCGGCTACGCCCATGTGGAGGAAACCGACAACCCGGCGTATCGGTTGTTCCTGGCGTAGCGGCGCTCCGATCGGTGTGTGGGCGGCACTGCCTGACGAAAGCGTATTCGCTCAGGTGTAGTGGTGCACTCTTGACGGCACTTATCGTGGGGTAGGCTGGGGTGAGCGGAGCGACCGAGCGCAGCGAAGGCGGCTGCTCCTACGCATCCTGCGTCCGCAGCACTTGTACATCCGTGTGCTGCGTAGCTCGCGGCTGCTCCTGCGCATCCTGCGCCCGCAGCACTTGCACATCCATGTGCGGCGCAGCGAGCGTTGTCGCGAAGCGGCCGAACCCCAGCATGTTCGATTTCGATGCGGCAACGGCGCTGGGGTTCGCTACGCTCACCACCAGCCTACGCACAACGCTGTCGCGCCGAGAAAATCTCGCGGCCCGCACGCCAGCCGATAAGTTCCATATAGCGCAACACCACACTAGCTCGTGGCGCCCAGCCGGTCGCGAGCGACTCGACTGGCGACCACCGCCCACACGCCTTTGGCCGATCAACGCTTGCGCGACGCGAGCGCGTGAAACCCCAGCATGCCCAGGCCAGCCGAGCCGATCAGCAAGCCGAAGGTGGCCGGGTCGTTGCCATTGAGGTTTAGCGCGTCGATCAGGCCGAAGGCGAGGCCGACCACGGTCAGCACGATCCCCCACTTCAACGCCGACAGGCTGCGGCTGTGCTCGTCGGCGGTGAGCATGGCGCGGATCAGATCCTCGCTGGCGTGTGTTTCCGCCAGACGCCGGCGCAGCCGCGAATCGACCACGATCTTGATGATCGCCACGGTGCAGATGAATGCGGTAATCGGTATCAGCAGCGCAAAGTCCATCGTCGTCTCCAAAATGACGAGGCACCGCGCCTCGTTTGCATCGTTGGATACCGGGAGCGCGATCGCGGTTGCAGTGGGAGCTGCCGGGATCGCGGGACCGCGGGACCCGGGACCCTGGACCCGGAAAGGCGTGCTGAGGCGGTTGAGGACATCGCGCGCGCTTGGGATGCGGCGAGGCGGCAGCCAACGGCACATGCAACCGGATGGCGATCGGGTGTATCCATCACCGCATGAGCGAAGACCACAACCTGGTGCGGGAAGTGCTTGCGCGCGCACCGGGCGCGTTCGAGCGCCTGGTCGCGCGCAATCAACGTCTGGTGTGGCATCTGGTCTATCGCATGGTGCAACAGCGCGACGACACCGAGGAGCTGTGCCAGGAGGTATTTCTGCGTGTGTACCGCAAGCTGCACCAGTTCCACTTCGACAGCGCGCTGTCCACCTGGATCGGGCGTGTGGCGTTCAGCGTCGCCAGCCGCCATCTGCAACGCCGCAAGATTGCGCTGATCGAGCCACACGATGACGACGACGAATCGCCGCTGGAGCGCGTCAGCGACGATTTCGATCTGGAAGAAGCCTGCGCCGACGCCGAATTGATGGATCACGTCGCCGTCGCCATGCAGATGCTGCCACCGATCCAGCGCACCCTGGTGACGCTGTATCATCTGGACGAACTCGGCATCGGCGAGATCGCGCGCATCACCGAGTTGCCGGAAGGCACCGTCAACAACTATCTCTACCGCGCCCGCCTGCGCCTGCGTCAGGCGCTGCAGGGCAAACTGGGAGCCTTGGCATGACCACATCGAACGAACTCCATCCGCTGCCCCCCGGTTACGACGAACAGGAACGCGCGTTGCTGCGCGAGCGGACTGCCATGCCATCGCCGCACGATCCGTGCATCGATGCGTATCGCGCCGTGCATCGAGCGATCATCGCCGCGCCGATGCCGCAACCGCCCGCGGACTTCGCCGCACGCATGGCGGCAGAGGTCGGCGACCTACGCGACAGCTCGCGACTCGAAGCGCTGTTGCAACGGCTGCTGCTGATTGCCGCTGTGATGGCGACGCTGATGTTTGCCGCCCCCTACCTGATGTCGGCGGCCGCCGACGTCGCTGCGCTGGGCCACGACCTCCCGCTGCCGATGTTGCTGGCGACCGGCATCGGTCTTGTATTCGCCGCGGCAATCGACCGTATCGCCAGCGACCATCGCCACCCGGCGTGACCTTTGGCCTACGCGGCGGCGCATCGCGTCCCGCAGACTGCGGGCTTGTCCTTGGTGGAGTCCGTTCATGCGCCTGATCAGCTTTACCTTCGCCACCCTGCTCGCCCTCAGCGGCCATGTTGCGGCCGATGCCGCGAAGCCCGACATCATCGAAGCAGCGCTAGCCAATCCGCAGCGCAGTCAGGCCGACCGCGACCGCGATGCCCGCGATCAACCCCTGGCGGTGCTGAAGCTGGCGGGATTCGGTCCCGGCATGACCATCGCCGACATCTTCGGCGGCGGCGGGTACTACAGCGAGATTCTCGATCAGGTGGTGGGCGCCGACGGACAGGTGTTGCTGATCAACAACCCCGCGTATGACGCCTACGCCAGAAAGGATCTCGCGGTGCGTCTCGCCAACAACCGCCTGCCGATGGTGGCCTACCGCGTGTTGCCCACCACCGACCTGGCGCTGGGCGTGGCGACGCTGGATGGTGCGCTGATCGTGTTGTCCTATCACGACCTTTACGTGGACGACCCCAAGCAGGGCTGGCCGCTGCCCGACGCCTCCCAGTTCATCGACCAGATCGCCACCGCGCTCAAGCCCGGCGGCACCTTGCTGATCGTCGATCACGCCGCCGTCAAGGGCAGCGGCATGGACGCCGCCACCCCGCTGCACCGCATCGACGAAGCCTTCGCCATCGCCGACTTCAAGGCGCACGGCCTCGAACTGGCCGGCTCGATCCCCAACCTTCGCAACAAGAAGGACGATCGCAGCCTCAACGTGTTCAACGCCGCCATCCGCGGCAAGACGGATCGCTTCGTGCATATCTATCGCAAGAAAGCGGATTGATGCGGCGAATCGGCAAGCGGCGACACGGGCGATGAACGACGATGATGGCTTCATCGCCTTCCTGCACGAACTGCTGGAGCCGTTGGGCGCCGTCAGCACGCGCAGGATGTTCGGCGGCCACGGGGTCTACTGCGATGGCTTGTTCATCGCCATCGTCATCGATGGCCAGTTGTACTTGAAAATGGACGAACTCACCCAGCCTGCGTTCGCGGCGGCCGGCTGCGAGCCGTTCGTCTATACCAGCAAGGGCAAGCCGGTGCCGATGAGTTACTGGAATGCTCCGGAAGACGCGCTCGATTCCGCCGAGGCGATGCTGCCGTGGGCGCGACGAGCCATCGAGGCGGCCTTGCGCAAGCCGGCTGCCAAGACTTCACGGCGACGTCGATAGCCAACGCGGCGACACCGCTGCACGCCGACATGGATCCCCGCCAACGTCCTGGATTGCTTCGCGCTGCGCGCGCGCAATGACGGTGGGAGTGGTGGCGACTGGATGGGTTCGCGTTGCGCGCTCAATCCTCATCCGGCCAGCATGGTATGGCCGGTTTCGCGGGACCACCGGTCGGCAGCTTGTAGCCCGGCAGCGCGCTCAGCATCGCCAGGGCATCAACGGTGGCGGCGACGTCGTGCACGCGGACGATGGCGGCGCCACGCTCGGCGGCGAGCAGGGCGGCGGCCACGGAGCCGTGTAGGCGCTGCTCCAGCGGGCGACCCGTGACTTCGCCAATCATGCGTTTGCGCGAGAGGCCGGCCAGCACCGCGACGCCGAGGTCGGCGAAACGGGAGAGGTTGGCGAGCAGTGCAAGGTTGTGCTGCAGCGATTTGCCGAAGCCGAAGCCGGGATCGATGACGACGCGGCGCTTGTCGATGCCGCTCATTTCGCAAGCGAAGATGCGTTGCGCCAGGAAGGTGTGCACCTCGGCCACGACGTCGGCGTAGTGCGGGGCGTCCTGCATGGTGCCGGGCTCGCCCTGCAGGTGCATCAGCACCACCGGCACGCGCAGTTCGGCGGCGGCGGCGAGCGCTCCGTCGCGGGTCAGCGCGCGCACGTCGTTGATCATGCCGGCACCGGCTGCGACTGCGGCGCGCATCACTTCGGGTTTGCTGGTGTCGATGCTGATCGGCAGGGTGGTTTCGCGCGCGAGGCGCTCGATCACCGGCAGCACGCGGCGCAGTTCCTCGTCCAGCGACACTTCGGCCGCGCCGGGGCGGGTGGATTCGCCGCCGACGTCGAGCAGGTCGGCGCCTTCGGCAGCGAGTTGCAGACCATGCGCCACCGCCGCCTCGACGTCGGCATGGGCGCCGCCGTCGGAGAACGAGTCAGGGGTGACGTTGACGATGCCCATCACGCGCGGGCGGTCGAGCGTCAGCGGGCGGCCGTTGCAGTCGAGGGTGGGGATGGTTTCGAACATTGGGGCCGGGACTGGGGATTCGGAAAAGCCGGGACTGGGGACTCGGGACTGGGGACTCGGAAAAGCTACAGCAAAAGCTCAAAGCAAAAAGCTCGCAAGCTTGTCGTCCCGAGTCCCGAGTCCCGAGTCCCGAGTCCCGAGTCCCGAGTCCCGAGTCCCTAGCCCCTCGCTCCGCTTGGAGTCACGCCTGCGGCGCAGGCCCGCCGATGCTGCCGGGTGCGGGCTTGCCGCCGCTGTCGCTGCCCGGCCGCGGCGGGTTGTCGATCTTGCCCCAGTCCGCCGGCGGCGGCGGCTGGCGGCCTTGCATGATGGCGTCGATCTGGTTGGCGTCGATGGTCTCGTAGAGCAGCAACGCCTCGGCCATCGCGTGCAATTGGACCATGTGATCGCTGAGGATCTTGCGGGTGCGGGAGTAGGCGCGATCGAGGATGTCGCGGATCACGGTGTCGATCTTGCGCGCGGTGTCGTCGGATACGTTCTTGTGCTGCGTGACCGAGCGGCCAAGGAACACTTCGTCTTCTTCCTCACCGTAGGCGACCGGGCCGAGTTCGTCCGACAGCCCCCACTTGGTGACCATGTTGCGTGCCATCTTGGTGGCGCGCTCGATGTCGTTGGTGGCGCCGGTGGTGACCTTGTCGGCGCCGAAGATCAGTTCCTCGGCAACGCGGCCGCCGTACAGCGAGCACAACTGCGACTCGATGTTGGTCTTGTTGTAGCTGTACTTGTCGCCTTCGGGCAGGTACATGGTGACGCCCAACGCGCGCCCGCGCGGGATGATGGTGACCTTGTAGACCGGGTCGTGCTCGGGCACGATCCGGCCGACGATGGCGTGACCGGCCTCGTGGTACGCAGTGAGCTTCTTTTCCGCTTCGCTCATCGCCATCGAGCGGCGCTCGGCGCCCATCATGATCTTGTCGCGCGCCTTGTCGAAATGATCCATGCGCACGGTGCGCGCGTTCTCGCGCGCGGCGAACAATGCGGCCTCGTTGACCAGATTGGCCAGATCGGCGCCGGAGAAGCCGGGCGTGCCGCGGGCGATGGTCATCGGCACCACGTCGTCGGCCAGCGGCACCTTGCGCATGTGCACCTTGAGTATCTGCTCGCGGCCCTTCACGTCCGGCAGGCCCACCACCACCTGGCGGTCGAAGCGGCCCGGGCGCAGCAGCGCCGGGTCGAGCACGTCGGGACGGTTGGTGGCGGCGATCACGATCACGCCCTCGGTGCCCTCGAAGCCGTCCATTTCCACCAGCAGCGCGTTCAAAGTCTGCTCGCGCTCGTCATGGCCGCCGCCGAGGCCGGCGCCGCGATGGCGGCCGACCGCGTCGATCTCATCGATGAAGATGATGCACGGCGCGTGCTTCTTGGCTTGTTCGAACATGTCGCGCACGCGGCTGGCGCCGACGCCCACGAACATCTCCACGAAATCCGAGCCGGAGATGCTGAAGAACGGCACCTTGGCCTCGCCGGCGATGGCTCGCGCCAGCAGGGTCTTGCCGGTGCCGGGCGGGCCCACCATCAGCACGCCGCGCGGAATCTTGCCGCCGAGCTTCTGGAACTTGCCGGGATCGCGCAGGAACTCGACCAGTTCGGCCACTTCCTCCTTGGCCTCGTCGCAGCCCGCGACGTCGCCGAAGTTGACCTTGATCTGGTCCTCGCCCTGCATCTTGGCGCGCGAGCGACCGAAACTCATGGCGCCGCGCCCACCGCCGCCGGCCTGCATCTGGCGCAGGAAGTAGATGAAGATGCCGATGAACAGGATGTAGGGCAGCAGGTTGAGCAGGATGTACAGCAGCGACGGCCCGCTGGGCGGGGTCTGTTCGATCGCGACCTTGTGATTGATCAGATCGTCGATCATCCGGGTATCGCCGGGATTGATCGTCTTGAACGAACTGCCGTCCTTGCGCTCGCCCTGGATGGTGACGCGATCGTCGTCGATGCGCACACGCGCCACTTCGTCAGCCTGCACCGACTGGATGAACTCGTTGTACTGCAGCACCTGGCCGCCGCCGGCGCTTTGCGAGAAGCTCTGGAACACACCCATGAGCACCACCGCGACGATCACCCAGAGCAGCAGATTCTTGGCCAACTCGTTCATCGAAACTCCCTTCCGGAGCGGAGCCGGTCAGGCCCCATGTCCGCACTGTGAATTCATCGCTTGCCGGTGGCAAGCGCGTAGACCTCGGGCGAGCGGCTGCGCGACGCCTTGGGCTTGCGCACCACCAGCTTGCGATAGCGCTTGCGCAGGTCCGCGATGTAGGCGTCAAACCCTTCGCCCATGAACAACTTGGTGAGAAAAGTGCCGCCCTCGCGCAAGTGCGCCTGCGCGAAATCGCGGGCCAGTTCGGCCAAATGCAGACCGCGCGGCTGATCCACCGCCGCCACACCGCTCATATTGGGGGCCATGTCCGAGAGCACAAGGTCGACCGCGTCGCCGGCCAGAGCGGCCTCCAGCCGCGACAGTGCCTCGGCTTCCCTGAAGTCGCCATGAAGGAACTCGACCCCGGCGATGCCCGGCATTTCCAGGATGTCCAGCGCCAACACCCGCCCGCGCTGGCCCAACTCGCGCCGCGCCACCTGCGACCAGCCGCCCGGCGCGGCGCCCAGATCGACCACCACCATGCCCGGCTTGAGGATGGCATCGCGATCGAGCAGTTCTTCGAGCTTGAACGCGGCGCGCGAACGCAACCCCTCGGCCTGGGCGCGCTTGACGTAGGGATCGCTGAAATGTTCTCGCAGCCAGCGCTGGCTGCTCTTGCTGCGCGCCATGGCAATCAGTCACGTTGGCAAACGTCATGATAACCTGTTCGGTCAGCGCGCACCCCCTGCCTTTGGTCGTACCTCAAGGCGCGGCGCGCTTCCCGGCCATCGCCCAATCGCGGATCCCATCCATGCCCAACCCCCTTTCCTCGGCCCAGACCCGCTATCTGCGCAGCCTCGGCCACCCGCTCAAACCCATCGTCATGGTCGGCGCCAAGGGCATCACGCCGGCCGTGCTGACCGAACTGCGGGAGACCCTGGAGCACCACGAGTTGCTGAAGGTGCGGGTCTCCGCCGGCGACCGCGAGCTGCGCGATACCTGGATCGGCGAGTTGCTGGCCGGTTCCGACGCCACGCTGGTACAGCGCATCGGCAACGTCGCGCTGCTCTACCGCCGCCATCCCGAGCAGCCGCAGATCACGCTGCCGACACGCTGAGCGCCCCGGAGCGGCGTCATGCACATCCACCACGAGCGGCCTGACTTCCGTTACGTGCTGCGCGGTGTCACCAGCGCCGGGGTGGCGGTGAACGAGCGCGTGCTCGGGCGCAGCTTCATCGTCACTCCGCAGCAATTGCTGGAGGACTGGCCGGTGCACGAAAACATCGCATTGTGCGCGGCCGACCTCGAACCGCTACTGGCGCTGCAGCCGGCGCTGATCGTACTGGGCACCGGCAGCCGCCTGCGCTTTCCGTCGCAGGCGGTCAGCGCCGCCGCGCTCACCCGCGGCATCGGTATCGAGGCGATGGACAACGCCGCCGCCGCCCGCACCTTCAACCTGCTGGCAAGCGAAGGCCGCAAGGTGGTGGCGGGGTTCGTGCTGGGCTGAGGCACCGCC
>JANRIF010000295.1:0-11086 GCA_033765245.1 Lysobacteraceae bacterium | reverse complement strand
GCCATGGCGCGTCAGGAAGCCGAGCGCGGCGGCGAAGTGGCGGGCAAGGCGGTGGAGGCGATGAGCGCGATCAGCCAGAGCAGCCGCGAGATCGCCAACATCATCGGCGTGATCGACGAGATCGCGTTCCAGACCAACCTGCTGGCGCTCAACGCGGCCGTCGAAGCGGCGCGCGCCGGCGAGCAGGGCCGCGGCTTCGCGGTGGTGGCAGGCGAGGTGCGCACGCTGGCGCAACGAAGCGCCACCGCCGCCAAGGAAATCAAGACGCTGATCTCCACCAGCGTCGACAAGGTCACCCAAGGCACCGCGCTGGTGGACGAATCCGGCCGCACGCTGGCCAACATCGTCGAGGCGGTCAAGCGCGTGAATGACATCGTCGGCGAAATCGCTGCTGCCAACCGCGAGCAGTCCACCGGCATCGAGCAGGTCAACAAGTCGGTGATGAGCATGGACGAAGTGACCCAGCAGAACGCGGCGCTGGTGGAAGAAGCCGCCGCCGCCAGCCGCACGCTGCAGGACCAGGCCGAAACGCTCACCGCAAAAGTCGCCTATTTCCGCCTGCGCGGGGGCGACGACGTGCGTGCGCCCGTCCGCACCCAGGCGGTGCCGGCCACGCGCGTTGCGGCGCCTGCCCCCAAAGCCGCCCCGGCCAGAGCCGCTCGCGCTCCAGCCTTCCGTGCACCGTCACCGGCGCCGGCGCCGGCACCGGAGCATGCCACCGCCAGCAGCGAGTGGACCGAGTTCTGAGCGCTCCCGGCGCAACCGTCTCCCCTTCGGGGTCGCCACTGGCGGCCCCGCTTTTTTTAGCGCAACTTGCAACGGATCAATCGCGCTCGCGTTCGGGACGCTTGTACAGCCGCCGCTGCAGCGTGCGGCGATCGATGCCGAGCAGGCGCGCGGCGGCGGAGACGTTGCCGTTGGCTTCGGTCAACACCCGTTGGATGTGTTCCCACGATAGCCGTCGCAACGACGGCGGCGCATTCGCCGGCTCGACCGGCGGCGCATCGTCGCCCGTATCTTCGAATGCGGCCAGCAGCGCATCGATGGTGAACGGCTTGGGTAGGTAGCTCCATGCGCCGCGCCGGATCGCGTCAACGGCGGTGGCGATGCTGGCATAGCCGGTGGCCAGCACGATGCGCGCCTGCGGACATGCCTCCAGCAAATCGCGGATCAGGCCCAGGCCATTGTCCTGCCCCAGCTTGAGGTCCAGCACGATGGCGTCGGGCACGAACTGGGTCGCGGCCGTCAGCGCGGAAACGCCGTCGGCGGCGGTTTGCACCTGCAGTCCGCGTCGCGCCAAACCGCGCGCAAGGGTGTTGCGAAACGCATCGTCGTCGTCAACCACCAGTACCCGATTCAATCCACTCATGCCATCGTCTCCACCGGCAAGATCACTTCCGTCACGCAACCGCCACCCTCGCGCGCGAACAGGCGCACGTCACCGCCGCAACGCTCGATGCTGGCATTGGAAATCAGCAGTCCGATCCCGAGGCCGGTGCCGCGCGTGGGGCCGTTGGCGGCATCCTGATCGCGCTTCGGGCCAGGACCTCGGTCGAGGATGTGCAGCACGTAACGGCCGGCCTGCACGCCGGCCTGCAATACGATGGCATCGTTGGAGCCGGTGCTGGCATTGGCATCGGCGGCATTGTTGAGCAAGTTGAGCATGGCCTGCGGCAGCGACTGGTCGACCTTGATCGAAACACCCGGCGCCGCTTGCGCCACCCGCACTTCCACGCCGGGCCGCAGCAACTGCCAGCGGTTCAGGCAATCGCGCACGAAGGCGTCGGCCGGCTCGACGACCGCCTCGCCGAGCGCGCCCTTGCGTGCCAACGCGGCGAGCGCGCCGACGTGGTCGCGGCAGCGCGCCAGTTGCTCGCGCATCAGCGCGTAGTCCTCGGCGGTGGCGCCGGACGGCGATGCCGCGCACTCGTCGACCAGCATGCCGAGCGTCGACAGCGGGGTGTTGAGTTCGTGCGCCGTACCGGCGGCCAGCGCGCCCACCGCGATCAGCGCCTCGTCTCGCAGGGCGCGTTCGCGCGCCTTGGCAAGGCGCTGGCGCTGCTCTTGCACGATCGCGCGGAAACGCCCCAGCACGGTGACCAGGATCACCCCGCTGATCAGAAACTCGATCCACATGCCGGTGACGTGGGTGGCAAAGCCTTCCCCGCCCAGCCCCATCAAATGCTGGTGCTTCCCCAGCAGCGCGGTGTACATGAGCGCCGCCAGTACACCGATCACAGCGGCGTAGCGCACCCGCAGCGTCGCCGCCGCAACCGCCACCGGAACCAGATACAACGACGCGAAGGGATTGCCCGGCCCGCCGGAAAAGTGCAGCACCACGGTCAACGCCAGCATGTCCACGCACAACTGGATCGCGATCAGCGCGGCGGCGTCGCCTTGGCGGCGGCGCAGCCACGCATGCGCGGCAATATTGATCAGCAACAGCAACGACAGCGTACCGATCAGCGGCACCCGCGCCGCGCCCAGATCCATCATGGCATTGGCGACGAGCAGCGCCAGCATGCCACCGGCCACCGCCAGGTATCGCAAGTAGATCAGCATCTGGGTCAATGCGTTGGCCTCGGTATGGGTGCCTGGTGATGTGCCGGGAGCCGCGCGCCGGGGTCGCCAAGCCCCCGTCTGGCCGCTTCCGGATTGCCGAGGTTCATTGTTCCCGAATTTGCGGTGAGTGCCGTTCCCCGAGGCAAGCCATCGCCACACAACGGCATGTCGTTGCGCGTTTCGCACTCGAATGCGATCGCGCCACGCCAACCAGAGTAATCGCTGCGTCCGCACGCCGCCATGCGGCAGCCTGCCGCAGCAGACGTCACAACGATCACCCGGGTGGCCAGCTCAGTGTGCGCCCGGCGAGCAGATGCAGGTGGATGTGGAACACCGTCTGGCCGGCGCCGGCGTTGGTGTTGAACACGGTGCGATAGCCGGCATCGGCGAAGCCTTCGCGACGCGCGTACTCGGCGGCGGCCAGCACCAGACGCCCGACCACCTCGGCCTGATCCGCGCGCAGATGGTTGAGCGTTGGCACCGCCTCGCGCGGCACGAACAGCACGTGGACCGGCGCTTGCGGATGGATGTCGCGAAATCCGACGACGTGTTCGTTCTCGAACACGATGTCGGCCGGTATCTCGCGGCGGATGATCTTGCTGAACAAGGTGTCGGACATGCGGGCGGTACTCCGGAGGATCGGCTGATTATGCCAACACGCGCCGGCTCGAACCACGCACCGGGCTGTCGCTGCGCTACGTCGCCACAAGAGCGTGGGGGTTCGCAAAGGACGCCAAAGGCGCCAAGTGAAGCGACAAGCGGATTTTGTCCTTGGCGCACTTTGCTTCGTTTGCTTGCTTTCCGGACCGCTGTGTGATTTTCCCGCGCATGGAGACGCGGCCACACTCAGCGGGCAATCACTTCCTGGCGCGAACCGAAAGCGTGCGCCAGCGTGCCGCGGTCGGTGTATTCGAGTTCGCCGCCGAGCGGCAAGCCGTGTGCCAGCCGGCTCGGCGTGACCCCATGCTGACGCGCCATCTGCGCCAGATAGTGGGCGGTGGCCTCGCCTTCCACCGTGGGGTTGGTAGCGATGATCAGCTCGCGCACCTCGCCCGCCGCTAGGCGCTCGGCCAACAGGCCCAGACCCAGTTCGCGCGGGCCGATGCCGTCGAGCGGCGAGAGCCGCCCCTGCAGTACGAAATAGAGCCCGCGATACCCGGTCGCCTGTTCGATCGCCAAGCGATCGGCCGCGGTTTCCACCGCGCACAGGACATGGCCATCGCGGCTGCCGCTGGCGCACAACGGGCACAATGGCGCCTCGCTGAAATCGCGGCAGCGCTGGCAGTTGCCGATCCGCGCCATCGCCTCGGCCAAGGCATCGGCGAGACGGCGGCCGCCTTCGCGGTCGCGTTCGAGCAGATGGTAGGCCATGCGCTGCGCGCTTTTCTGACCAACGCCCGGCAAACAGCGCAGCGCAGCGATCAGGCGATCGAGCAACGGCTCGGCGCTCATGCGGGCGATCCCGGATGCGGCATGCACGCGCTCAGAACAGGCCGGGAATCTTCATTCCCGCCGGCAACTGCAGGCCGGCGGTGGCCTGCGCCATGCGCTCCTGGCTCAGCGCATTGGCCTTGTTGATGGCATCGTTCATGGCGGCGGCGATCAGATCCTCGACCATCTCGGGATCGTCGCCCAACAATTTGCGGTCGATCCGCACCGAGCGCACTTCCATGCGCGCACTCATGGTGATGGCGACCATGCCGCCGCCGGCCTGGCCGGTGACCTCCAGTTGCGCCAGTTCGTCCTGCACGCGCTTCATGTTGTCCTGCATGCGCTGCGCTTGCTGCATCAGGTTGGCGATCGGTCCACGCATGGTTCAGTTCTCGTCGAGGGGGCGGATGGAATCGGGCAATACGCGCGCGCCGTAGGCATTGACCAGATGCTGCACTGCCGGATCGGCCATGAAGCCGGTTTCGGCGTCGAGCTGGCGCTGGCTGCGTTGGCGCTCGTGACGCTGGTGCAGGGTTTCGGCGCTGGCGGGCGCGCTGGTTTCGAAACGTATCTGTGGACGCACGCCGAGCGCCGGCTCCAGCGCCGCGGCCAAGCCGGCGACCAGCGATTCGGTGCGCAGATAGTCCATGCCGCCGGGCAGCGACAGACGCAGCAACGGCGATTGAAATCCGCAAAAGGCGGCATGTGCGGCGAGTTCGCGCATCGGCCCGCGCAATCGCGCGTTGCCGATCAAGTCCAGCCAATGCTCGGCACACTCCAGCGGCGCGGCGGGCGCCGAGGTGCTCGGCATCGCTGGCGCCGCCGGGTGGGCGTCGCGTTCGATCGTGGGCGACGGCGGCGGGGCAGCGACAGCCGTCGCGGGTGGCGTCGAGCGTGGCATCGCCGATGGCATCGGCGCCGCGGCGGGCGCGGCGCGCGCGCCGGCCGGAGCCGCACCGGAACCGACCGCACTCGCGGCGGAGGCACGAGCGCCGCCAGCGGGAGCGGCGTTGGTGTCCGGACGAAACGCCAGCATTCGCAACAGGCTCATTTCGAAGCCCGCGCGCGGGTTCGGCGCCAGCGGCAGGTCGCGCCGGCCCGTGATCGCCATCTGGTACCACAACTGCACCAGTTCGGGACTCAGCGAAGCCGCCAACGCGCTCACCGGAACGCCCGGCAACTCCTGCGCGCAAGCAGGCACCAGTTGCGTCAACTGGATGCGGTGCAGCGCTGCCGCCATCGCCTCCAGCACTGCCGCGTAATCGGGCGAATAGCTGGCCAAGTCATCGATCGCCGCCATCAGCGCAGCACCGTCGGCAGCATCCAGCGCGCGCAGCAGCGCCGCGATCTGGTTGCGGTCCACGCTGCCCAGCATCGCCGCCACGCCGGGCTCGGCAAGGGTGCCACCGGTGTAAGCGATCGCTTGATCGAGCAGGGACAGGCCATCGCGCAGACTGCCGTCGGCGGCGTGCGCCAGCAGCGCGAGCGAAGCGGCGTCATGCGCAATTGCCTCGGCCGCCAGGATGTGGCGCATCTGGCCGGCGATCTGTTCCTCGCTCAAGCGCTTGAGGTTGAACTGCAGACAACGCGAGAGCACCGTCACCGGCAGCTTCTGCGGATCGGTGGTGGCGAGCAGGAACTTCACGTGGCCCGGCGGTTCTTCCAGGGTCTTGAGCAACGCATTGAAGGCCGCCTTCGACAGCATGTGCACTTCGTCGATCAGGTACACCTTCACACGGCCACGGCTGGGCATGTACTGCGCGTTCTCGATCAGCTCGCGCACGTCGTCCACGCCCGTGTTGCTGGCGGCGTCGATTTCCAGCAGGTCCATGAAACGCCCGCCATCGATGTCGACGCAGGCAGGGCACTCGCCGCAGGGCTCGGCGCCAGTGCCGCGCTCGCAATTCAGGCTCTTGGCGAAGATGCGCGCGATGGTGGTCTTGCCGACCCCGCGGGTGCCGGTGAACAGAAAGGCGTGATGCACGCGGTTCGATTCCAGCGCATTGGTGAGCGCGCGCACCACGTGCTCCTGCCCGACCAGTTCGGCGAAACGCCGCGGCCGCCATTTGCGGGCGAGCACCAGATAGGACATGTCGAACCCTTCGCAAAGCCGAACCGGCATTGTGCCAACCCCGCCGCCTGCGGCCAAGCACAACCGCAGATCGGCTTGTCCAGCAGCGAGCCGGACGGTACACTTATGGGCTTGGCTTCGGCCACATCTGTGGCTCACCGCGAGGTTTGCGCAGTTGGCTGGTCGAGACGTCACCGCTTTCGGTCTGCCTGTGGCAGATCGAGTGATGGCTCGGGGTCGAGGCATCACCGCCTTCGACCTGCCAGTGGCAGGTCGAGTGATGGCTCGGGGGAGGCATGGATGCCGACCGGAAGCTGCACCACGGACGGTTGCTTGCATCGTTGTTCGTAGCACCCAGCGGAGAGGTGTCCGAGTGGTCGAGGCATCACCGCCTTCGACCTGCCAGTGGCAGGTCGAGTGATGGCTCGGGGGAGGCAGGATGCCGACCGGAAGGTGCTCCATGGACGGATGCTTGTATTGAAGTAGGAAAGACCCAGCGGAGAGGTGTCCGAGTGGTTTAAGGAGCACGCCTGGAAAGTGTGTATACGGCTTAACACCGTATCGAGGGTTCGAATCCCTCCCTCTCCGCCAACACTGTCGCGCCTCCGGCGCGCATCAAGTCGCAGCCAGCACGCAAGAACTGCGCACGTTTCCATGGTGGCCCCGTTGGTGCCTCCGCGACGATAGGTCGAAAACCCCGCCAGGTCCGGAAGGAAGCAACGGTATCGACTGATTCGGGCGCCGGAGTAACGCTGGCGGGGCCACCGCCATTTCAGCACCGCGTCCGGACCTGTCCCAGCCGTAAGCTTCGGCATCCTGCGCCTGCACGAGATAGCCCTCCCTGGCGCAGCGATCCGGTCGGCATCCATGCCTCCCCCGATTGACGCCCTCGACCGTCCCCCGGACGCTCGAAAGCGAGCGTCAATCGACCCCGGCTGATCGTCCACGCCGCCCCTCACCCGGAAGGAAGCACGGGTACAAGGCTCAGCGTCCCTGCTTCGCCAAGCACCCTGGCCCCGCGCGTCCTGCACGGGGCGCTCAACGACACGCGATCTGCGGTTAAGGCAGATCGCAAGCGCGTCGTTTCGCTCGACTGATTCGGGCGCCGGAGTAACGCTGGCGGGGCCACCGCCATTTCCAGCACCGCGTCCGGACCTGGAACGGTCGCAAGCTTCAGCGGCCTGCGATCACATCCGATCACCACCCACGGCGCGACACCCGCCACGCGGAGGGCACACGACCGCCACCGCACCGATGCAGCGCGGAGCGACGGGCGCCGCATCTTCCTGTCGACGCACGTCGCCCGATTCCCGCGCCAATATGCCCCGTCATCTCAGATTTGTTGCCGAAAATCATCTTCCCGACCATATTCCGCGGGCGGCGCATGCACAGCCTCGCTTTGCCCATTGACAGAGCCAGGGCGCGGGGACACAGTGGGCAGCGCGGTATCGTGGGGAGGCCGCGATGACTTTGGAGTGACGCGGCCCGTGCGCAGACACGGACGGCGTGTAGCCGTCAGTCCATGTGGTACGGGCAATCGGATCGACATGCTCCGTCACTCTTGCAGTAGACGTCATTGACATGCCACCCAGCCGCATACCGGGGTTGTGCCAAGGCGCATAGTAGCACCATCTATTCAAATTATGGAGATCATTATGTCTAGTGTAGCCCATGAAAAATTCACGCCGAAGCTCGGTTACAACGGGAAGAAGGTAGGGGATGGCCCAATTCCCGACAATGGCGTGTTGATGAGCAATGGTCAGATAAAATACGATCCATTTCCCTACAACACCATAAATGACCGGACCATGAAGTTCGGGGGAATGCAGAATATCACCCTGCCTGAGGGGCTGGACTTCGATCAGTACCAACCCAATCTGCGAAAAGACATTGATATTCATGTTATTTTCAGCCTGGTCGACCAGGATGAACAAGGGCCCGACATGGCAATCCTTCGCTATGGCCCCGGGGCGTTCGTCGCCCTGCACCAGCACATGGGGCACGAGTCGGTTCTCGTCCTCCAGGGCGACTACATCGAGAATGGCGTGACGTTCCTGCCGGGATCACTGATCGTCCGGGCCCCCGGGAGCTACCACACCATGGCATCGATCAACGGATGCACGATCCTGGCGTCACGCTATATCAAGGTGAAGCAGCGTCCTGATCTGTGGAACGAATTCGCATCGGGTTATGAGCATGTGAAGCCCGTCAACCCGTAACCGGGCGCGAGGCAACATCGCATTGGCGCTCCGCCGCCCAGCGGGGCGCCTCATGCCCAGGTGACGCGCGTGCCGCGACAGGATCGCCCACAGGCGAAGCTGGCGCCGACGCCGCCGGCGTTGCGAAGCAACCTGCCTTCTGCGTGCTCACATCGATGCAGCCACGACGCTGGAGGCTGATCGATTTGCTGCATGCCGTTTCGCGGAGCTCATCGCCAGCCACCGCATCCGTCGCGCGCGAGTGCGCTCTCCTCCCACAAGAGCGTGAAAGCAATCGCTGCTGTGGGAGGCCGTATGGAGGCGCCTGAGCACAGCGAGGACGAACCGGCGCAGCCGGCGTTGCGAAGCAGCCCACCTTACTGTGCGTTTACGTCAATGCAGCCGCCGCGAGGGAGGTCGATCGATCCGCCACACGCGGATTCGTGGCGCTCATCGCCAGCCCACCGCATCCGTCGCGCGCGAGTGCGTTCCCACGAGATCGCGAGAAAGCAGTCGCGCTACTGTGGGAGGCCGCATATGGGAGTCCGAGCGCAGCGAAGGCACGGTTTCAAAAGTCCGCCTTCCATTGCACAAAACGTTTTCTCATGAAATCATTTTCACGGCGCCAAATGCGCTGAAAGTGATGCGTGGCGGGGCTTTTCGGACCGTTGACCATCACATCCGTACGCACTGCACGGTACGGCGAGGTACATTTCTGGTACGCGCCACCCTACCCGACCCTGCCGATAACCACTATTTTGCCCACCCGGGGAAGTAACCTCCCCGGAGGGGTCGGGGACCCCCTTTCTGAGGCGACCATGTCTGGCAGTGTAACTGCCGGCCGGGGAAGTATGTGCCACAGAAAACCGCGCATCACGAATGGAGAACATCTGACATATGAACAAGGCCGCAGAAGCCATGGCACACGCGCCTACGCACCATGCTTCGACGAATGCATTATCAAGATACATTGAAAAAATGCGCGGAGGAGGCATCGCTCCGGCTCGGGCGCCATTGAAGACCATTGCGATCACGTGGCTGGGAGGGTTTCTGGCCATCACCACGGTCGCACTGCTTACCTCGTCGCTCAGCACACCGCTGGTGCTAGGTTCATTCGGCGCAACATGCGTACTCGTATTCGGGTATCCCGAGAGCCCATTCTCACAGCCACGGAATGTCGTCTGCGGACACGTCCTGGCATCGTTCATCGGCCTGCTTTTTCTTCACACTCTTGGAGGGGAGTGGTGGAGCCTGGCAGGTTCATTGGCAACGGCAATCGCCCTGATGCAACTGACCCGGACCGTTCATCCGCCCGCCGGGTCCAACCCGATCATTGTGTTTCTGGCGGGCGCACAGTGGCCTTTTCTTTTTACTCCAACGTTGTTCGGCTCCATGCTCATCGTATTGGTCGCTTTGTTGTACAACAACTTGCCGTCCGGCAGAAAGTATCCAAATAACTGGTTATGACCCAACCAGCAAACGGGCACTTCTTTGACGCAGTCTGCAAGATCGCAATAAATACGTCATGGCGCCGACAGAGTTAATTCTAACGACACGCCGAAAAAACAAGTCAGCACTTGCTGCATCTATCTACTACGCGACATCTATTAGGAGAGTACCAAATGTCAAAGGTTAGCATTCTGGAGCCGCGACTCCACGACACCGTTCTCAACGATTCGCAAAAGCTGGCACTGATGCGGCTTATGGCATCTGACGAAAATTTTGCCGAAGACCTGGCCAAAAAGGGGTTCACGAACAAGGGCGGCCCCATCTGGCGCGACATCCAGCACCTGCTGTTCGACATGAACATCCGGATGATGCGCGACGGCATGGGGATCGGCAGCGCGCGCGCCGAACGCGAGTGGATGCTGCGCAACATGATCGAGCGTGTGGAGTGCCAGCACCTGCCCAACGAGCACGTCCCCGCCGAGATCCAGAACGCCGACGAGTTCCTGACCTGGCTCAAGGCCCGCATCTACAACCACCGCGTCAACTTCAGCCCTCTGTTCGACTACTTCGACCGCGACGACCTGAGTGATGAGGACGTCCGCTACTTTCTCGCCAACTATCGCGTGAACATGCAGCGCTTCCATCTGCACGTTGCCGCCTACAGCCTGATCGTTCCCTTCAAGATGCGCGAAGAGCTGTATCACAACCTGCACGACGAGTTCGGCCAGGGCGATTTCAGCAAGGCGCACCCGAACTTGTTCGAGCCACTGATGGACTACTTCGGTGGCGCGCGCGAGGAGGACATCAACGCCGAGACCTGCCATCTGCTCAACACCAAGATCAACCTGTGCTGGTTCGCCGATGGCCTGCAATACGGACTGGGCGGCATGGGCGCGCTCGAACTGTCGATTCCTGCGCAGCAGCGTCGCGTGCTGGCGCATCTGCGTCGCCGCGGCCTCGGTTCCGAACTGGTCGAGTTCTTCGTCGTGCATTGCGAACTCGACGAAGACCATGGCGAAGGCTGGTTCGCCGCTGGGCTTCCGCACATCAAAACCCGCGAGGACTTCCAGAAGGTGTTCAACGGTGCCATGCGCATGCTGGACGCACGCGCCGGCGTCTATGACGGAATTCTCGCAGGCATCGAGAAGCGCCGTAACGTGCAAGCTCAGGCATCGAGCGCCGCGTGATCCCCTCAGGCCCAAGGCAAGACGACCCCGCGATGAATCCGTCCCATTCATTCATTCCGCTGTCGCCGACCGTCTTCCTGGAAAGGAGCGGCAACGCCTTTGCCAACAGCACCGCCCTGATTCACCGGGGCGGTGCGGTCAACTACGCGGAACTTCGCAGCCGCTCGCGGCGGCTCGCGCAGGCTCTG
>JANRIF010000287.1:0-3644 GCA_033765245.1 Lysobacteraceae bacterium | reverse complement strand
GGCGTGCCGACCGCGCTGGATCGCGTGCGCATCGACAACGGCGGCATCGCTCGCATCACGGCGGCGAGTGCTTTTGCGCAGGAACTCATCGTCGGCGATGCCGGCACGGGCGCGCTCACGTTGACGTCGGGCGCCACGCTGGACGCGGTCAGCGCGGTGCTGGGGCATCTGGCGGGCAGTCGCGGCGAGTTGTCGGTGCTCGGTAGCGGCAGCGCGTTGACGCTGAGCGACAGCGCCATCGTCGGCGATGCCGGCGAAGGCGTGCTGCGGATCGACGACGGTGCGCGGCTCAGCGTGGCCGGCGGTGCGGGCACGTTGGTGTTGGCCAATGCCGAGGGTTCGGTGGGGACGCTGAACATCGGCGGCGCCAGCGCGGGCGTGCTCGATCTGGCGCAGGTGCGCGGCGGCGCCGGTCTGGCGACGCTCAACTTCGACCATGGCGACGGCGGATACGACGTGTTCGCGCACCTCGGCGGCAGTCTGGCGGTCAACCATCTGGGCGCCGGCACCACCGTGCTGCATGGCGACCACGATTACACGGGCGATACCCAGGTGCTGGCGGGGCGGTTGCTGGTCGAGGGCAGCATCGCGTCCAACACGTGGGTGGGCGAGGGCGGCACGCTGAGCGGCACCGGCATCATCGCCGGGGTGGTGACGGTGGCCGATGGCGGCATCCTGGCGCCGGGGCGCTTGAGTCTGGATGTGGACGTCGGCCGCCTCACGATGGGCGGGCTGGTGCTCAGCGAGGACGCGCTGCTGCGCTTCGATCTCGATGCCGCCGACGGCATGCCGGGCATCGACGGCGACGCCATCCACGTGATGGCTGGCCTGAACGGTTCCAGCGGCGATCTGGTGCTCGACGGCGTGCTCGACGTCAACGCACTTTCCGGCTTCGGTCGCGGCAGCTACCGCCTGATCGACTTCGACGGCGCGTTGGTCGACAACGGCTTGCGCCTGGGCGATCTGCCGGGCACTTTCGATCCGCGTCAGTTCTATATCCAGACCGGGGTGAATGGCCAGGTCAATCTGATCGTGGGCGATGCCAACGGCCTGCAGTTCTGGGACGGCGGCGGCAGCCCCGGCGATGGCGCGATCTCGGGCGGCAGCGGCGTGTGGGACAACGGCAATCACAATTTCGCCACCGCCGATGGGCAGGTGGCGTTGCCGTGGCTTGGCACCATGGCGGTGTTCAACGGCGAAGGCGGCACCGTCACGCTCGGCGACAACGTGCGCTTCGACGCGCTGCAGTTCGCGGTGGAAGGTTACACCGTCGCAGCGGACGCGGCCGGGCAGTTCGGGCTGCAGATGGATGCGGGCATCCACGCCATCCGCGTGGACATCGGCAGCGCCCGCATCGATGCCGCGATCTCGGGCGAGGGGATCCTCGAAAAGACCTTCGAAGGCACGCTGGTGCTGACCGGGGACAACACCTACAGCGGTGGCACCCTGGTGTCGAACGGCGTGCTGCGGCTTGATGGCGGCTCGATCAGCCACGCGCAGAGCCTGTTCGAGGTGGCCGGCGACGATTTCGATGCGGGTGCGTTCGCCATCGTCAATGGCGGTTCGCTAGACAGTCTGTCTGCGCTGATCGCGGAAGGAACCGACAGCTCCGGCGCGGTGAGCGTGGCCGGTGCCGGTTCACTCTGGAGCAACGGCGAGGATATGACGGTGGGATTCGTCGGCAACGGCAGCCTCGACGTCGTCGACGGCGGTCGTGTCGATACCGGTGAATTGCTGCTGGGCGAACGTGCCGGCAGTAGCGGTGCGCTGACCATTGCCGGCGCGGGATCGGTGCTGCGCAGCGTCGCCGACGTGGTGGCGGGGCAGGCAGGCGCGGCGCAGATCACACTGCGCGATGGCGGCTCGCTGGCGATCGGCGATGGCGCAGGCACGCTGCGCCTGGCAACCGATGGCGGCAGTGCACGTCTGACCCTCGGCGCTGGCGGCGATGCCGGTGTGCTGGATGCGGCGGCACTGGTGGGCGGCGCTGGTGAGGCCGAGCTGGTGTTCGATCACAATCAATCCAGTTATCTGTTCGATGTGGCGATGTCGGGCGATCTCGCGGTGACGTTGCGTGGCAGCGGCACTACCACGTTCAGCGCCGACAGCGATTTCAATGGCGTCACCACGGTCAATGCCGGACGCTTGCTGGTCGATGGCGCGTTGACCTCGGCGACGGTGGTGAATAATGGCGCGACCTTGGGCGGCAGCGGCCAGATCGGTGCGTTGACGCTCAATGCCGGCGCGCGGCTTGCGCCCGGCACCGGCGTGGGTACGTTGACGGTCGCGGGCGATGCGGTGTTCAACGCCGGCTCGGTATTCGCGGTCGACGTCAACGCCGACGGCAGCGGCGACCGGCTCGACGTGACCGGCGCCGCGCAGGTGAACGGCGGCGCGGTGCAGGCGCTGACCGGCCCCGGCCAGTTCGCCTACCGCACGCGCTACACACTGATCGACGCCGACGGTGGTCTGAGCGGGCAATTCGCCAGCGTCAGCGACGATCTGGCGTTCTTCGACTCGTTGCTGGAATACGACGGCAACCACGCCTTCCTGGTGCTGCAGCGCAACGCCACCGCGTTTGGCGACGTCGCGCAGACCTTCAACCAGAGCGCTGTGGCCGATACCTTCGACGCCCTGCAGGACCGCGATCCGACCCCGATCCTGGACGTCATCGATGCGTTCGCCAACGTCAATGGCGACGTGGCGCGGGCCGGTCTCGAACAGGTCTCCGGCGACGCCGCCGCGCAAAGCGCGTCGCTGCGTCTGGGTTGGGAGCAGCGGCACTTCGCGCGCATCCTCTCGCATCTCGACGCGGTCGCGACGGGCGATCTCAAGCGCCGGTTCTGGGCGCGGGCCGAAGGCGATTCGGGTTCCTTTGCTGATCGCAATGCGGGCGATGCCGATTACGACAGCGCAGGCATCACCATCGGTTACGACAGCACGCTGGGCGAGCGCTGGCTGGGCGGATACAGCCTGGGTTGGGGCCGGCTCGATGGCGACGTCGCCAGCCGCGCTGCCGATCTGCGCGAGGACAGCCTGCGCGCGAGCGTCTACGGCGGCTATCGCAATGGTGCCTGGTCGCTCGATGGCGTCGCTGGTCTGGGCTTTGGCGAGACCGACATCGCACGCGACGTGAAAGTGGGCGAGGTCGCGTTCGGCCGCGCGCGCGGTCGCGCCGATAACCACACCCTCGCCGCCGCCGTGCAGGCGCGCTACACCTTCGCGCTGCCTGCCGACTTCACCTTGACCCCGCTGCTGGCGGTGGAAGTGACGGAGCTCAATCGCACCTCGTTCCGCGAACACGATGCTGGTGCGGCGAACCTTGCCTATGCCGGGTTGCAGCACACCAGTCTGCGTTCGCGCCTGGGCTTTTCCGCCAATGGCGTGATCACCATCGGCGACGCGCGCTTGCTGCCGCGAGCGAGCCTGGCCTGGCAGCATGAGTACCTCGACCGCACGCTGGATCAGGACACCGCGTTCGCCGCGATCGACGACAGCCGCTTCCGGGTGCGCAGCGCGCGTACCGCCGAAGACAGCGCGGTCATCGGCATCGGCCTGGACGTGCTGATCGGCGCGCGGCTGTCATGGTTTTTCGATCTCACCGGAACCACGGGCAGCGGCGACGAGGACTACGCGGCGAGTGC
>JANRIF010000280.1:0-3235 GCA_033765245.1 Lysobacteraceae bacterium | reverse complement strand
GCGTGCCTGCGCGCCGTACGGCATCGACGTGGTGTATTACTTCCACCGCTATCTGGCGCTGGTGCTGCTGGCGCTGATCGCCGCGCATGCGCTGATTGCGAGCGCGGTCGATCCGACGGCGGTCGGCCCGCTCGACCCACGCCGCGCGCCTGCCGTCATGAGCATCGGCCGTTTGGCGCTGTTGCTGCTCATCGTCATCGTGGTCAGCTCGCTGTGGCGCAAGCGCCTTGGCATCGAATACGACCGCTGGCGCCTGCTTCACGCGCTGCTGGCAGTGCTGGCGCTGCTGGCGGCGGTGACGCACGTCGACGGCGCCAGCAGTTATTTGACCAGCCCCGCCAAGCGTCTGGCCTGGTTGGCGCTCACGCTGGCGTGGCTGGCGGTGATCGTGCACGTGCGCGTGCTGCGGCCACTGCGCCTGCGCCAACGTCCGTACCGGGTCTCCGCAGTGCGGCGCGAACAGGGCCGCACCTGCACGCTCACGCTGGCGCCGGTGGGGCACGCCGGCTTCGGCTTTCAACCGGGGCAGTTCGCCTGGCTGAGCCTGCGCAGTTCGCCGTTCGTGCTGCGCGAGCATCCGTTCTCGTTTGCCTCCGCTCCCGCCGCCGACGGCAGCGTGGCGTTCACCATCAAGGCGCTGGGCGATTTCAGCGCCAGCATTGGCGACGTCGCGGTGGGCGAGACGGCCTACGTGGACGGCCCTTATGGCGCCTTCAGTTGCGATCGCCACCCCGAGGCGCGCGGCTTGGTGTTTGTGGCCGGCGGGGTTGGCATCGCACCGGTGATGAGCATGCTGCGCGCGCTGGCCGAACGCGACGACCGACGCCCGCTGCTGTTGTTTTACGGCAACCGGGTCGACGAGAACGTGGTGTTTCGCGAGGAGCTGGAGGCGCTGAGCAGGCGTCTGAATCTGCGCGTGGTGCACATCCTGGGCGAGCCGCCGCCGCATTGGGACGGCGAACAGGGGCTACTGCGCACCGACATCGTGGCGCGCCATCTGCCGGCCGACCATACCGGCTGGCACGCCTACGTGTGCGGCCCGACCCCGATGATCCGCATCGCCGAGCGCGCGCTGAGCGAACTCGGCGTACCGGCGCGCCACGTGCATTCCGAAATCTTCGACCTGGCATGACCGCGGAGGCCCGCCATGCGTGAACAGTGGGCACGGCGACTGGCGCTGTCGAGCGGCATGCTCCTGGTAGCGATCGCCGCCGCGCTGGCGGCCTGGCACAACCGCGCTCCGAACGCGGACAACGCCATCGCGACCGCGCCACCACGCGAACCGCAGCCCGCCGCGAAGAATGTGCTGGAGCGCGGCGGCGCGCTCTATCGCGAGCACGGCTGCGCGCGCTGCCATGCGATCGCCGG
The DNA here is from genome assembly GCA_033765245.1 of Lysobacteraceae bacterium. Classification (GTDB taxonomy): domain Bacteria; phylum Pseudomonadota; class Gammaproteobacteria; order Xanthomonadales; family Xanthomonadaceae. The sequence continues at coordinate 1,867 of JANRIF010000280.1, read as the reverse complement.
AGTCGGCAATCCGCGCAGTCCGCTCGACGGCGTGGGCCTGCGCCACGACACCGCCCAACTGCGCCAATGGATCACTGCCGATGCCGCCGTCGCCCAGGCGCTGTCGACGCGCACGCGCACGGTGAAATCGCAATATGCCGCGTTGCCGACCGCCGACCTCGACGCGCTGGTGATCTACCTGCAAAGCCTGCCGCCGCCGTAGCTTGCGCCGCCGGTCACCGCAAATTCGCAGCCAGCAGCGTCAGCACGTTTTCCGGCGGACGCCCGATCGCCGCGTGGGCGCCGACCACCACGATCGGGCGTTCGATCAGCACGGGATTGGCGTGCAGCAACCGCAGCCAGTCGTCGTCGCTGCGCACGTCGTCGGATCGCAGTCCCAGTTCGGCAGCCCGCGCTTCGCCGAAGCGGACGATGCGCGACACCGGCAACGCGAGGGCGCCGAGCAGATGCCGCAAGGTGGCGATGGACGGCGGCTGCGCCAGATAGTCGACGGTCTCGACCCGCGCCCCGTGCGCCTGCAGCAGCGCCAGCGTGGCACGCGATTTGCTGCAGCGCGGGTTGTGATAGATCACGGCGTCCATTGCGTCAGTATGCCTTTGCTTCATGTGCGAACAAGCGCAACTGCGATTCGCCTGGGCCGAGCGCGACGCAACGTTCGAACGCGAAACCGAGCCGCTGCAACACCTGCTCCGACGCGGCATTACCGGGCGCCACCACCGCTACCACCCGAGTCACGCCAAGCTGTGCCTGTGCATGCGCCAGCAACGCCTGCGCGGCCTCGTGCACGTAGCCGCAACTGCGAAACGCGGGCATCAGCGCGTAGCCGAGATCGATGTCGTCGAGGGTGTCGCGCTTGAGCAGGCCGCAGATGCCGATCGGCGTGGCGTCGTCGCGCAATTCCGCCAGCAGCAGGCCATGGCCGTGACGGCGGTAGCTGGCGAGCGGCCCATCGGCGAGATAGCGGTGCGCGTCGGCTTCGCAGCGCACGCCGCGGTCGCCGATGTGCTGCAGGTAGCCGGGATCGTTGAGCAGGTCGAGCAGAAACGGCGCGTCCGCCGGGGTGAGGGCGCGCAGGCGCAGGCGTGGCGTCAGGAGCGGATCGATGGGCGGCATGGCCGGAATGATAGGGGGAGAGGCTGCCGTTGTCGCGCCGCCGCGGCGGGCCGGCGCTGGCGGTTGGTGCGATAATCGGCGCCATGAACGACTCCACGCCGCGCCCCGACACCACCCACTTCGGATATCGCGACGTGCCGGTGGCCGACAAGAAGAAACTGGTGGGAGAAGTGTTCTCGTCGGTCGCGCGCAACTACGACCTGATGAACGATCTGATGAGCCTGGGCGTGCATCGCCTGTGGAAGCGTTACTTCGTCGGCACCTCGGGCGTGCGGCGCGGCGATCGCGTGCTGGACCTCGCCGGCGGTACCGGCGACATTGCCGCGTTGCTGCACGAGCGCGTCGGCGAATCCGGTTCGGTGGTGCTGGGCGACATCAATGGCGAAATGCTGCGCGTCGGCCGCGATCGCCTTACCGATCGCGGCCTGGTGCAAGGGCTCGACTACGTGCAGCTCAACGCCGAGGCGCTGCCGTTTCCCGATGCCAGTTTCGATCTGGTCACCATTGCCTTCGGGCTACGCAACGTCACCGACAAACAAACGGCGCTCAATGAAATGTACCGGGTGCTGAAGACCGGCGGCCGCGCGCTGGTACTGGAGTTCTCGCAGGTGCAGCCACAGTGGTTCAAGCCGCTGTACGACTTCCATTCGTTCCAGGTGCTGCCGCGCCTGGGCCGGCTGTTCGCCGACGACGCCGACAGCTACCGCTACCTGGCCGAGTCGATCCGCAAGCACCCGCCGCAGGAAGAACTCAA
>JANRIF010000286.1:0-2388 GCA_033765245.1 Lysobacteraceae bacterium | reverse complement strand
CCGATGCCCACTCCCAAACTCACGCTCGAACGCCGCGGTCATGTGTTGCTGATGGGCTTCAATCGCGCGGACAAGCGCAATGCTTTCGATGTCGATACCTATCTGGCGCTGGCTGCTGCCTATGGCGAGCTGGATCGCGATCCGGAGCTGCGCTGTGGGGTGTTGTTCGGCCATGGGGATCATTTCACCGCGGGGTTGGACTTGACGCAGTGGGCGCCGGTGCTGGCTCAGGGCAGGCTGGCGGATCTGCCGGAGGGCGGCATCGAGCCGTTCGGGCTGGATGAGTCGCGGCGCTGTCGCAAGCCGGTGGTGGTGGCGGCGCAGGGTGTGAGTTTTACCGTGGCGGTGGAGTTGATGCTGGCTGCCGACATTCGCGTCGCCGCGCGCAGTGCGCGGTTTGCGCAGCTCGAAGTGCTGCGCGGGTTCTTTGCCTGCGGTGGTGCCACGGTGCGGTTGATGCAGGAGATCGGCTGGGGCAATGCGCAGCGCTATCTGCTGACTGGCGAGGAGTTCGATGGCGCCGATGCGTACCGGATGGGCTTTGTGCAAACGCTGGTCGAGCACGGCCAGCAACTCGATGCCGCAATTCACATTGCCGAGAAGATCGCCGCCGCTGCGCCGCTGGGTGTGCAGGCTTCGCTGGCCTCGTCGCGCCTCGCGCGCGTCGCCGGAAATCGTGTCGCGCTGGAGGCGCTGATGCCGGCGCTGCCGGCGATGTTGCGGACCGAAGACATGCAGGAGGCCGTGCGCGCTTTCGGCGAGCGCCGGCAGGCGCAGTTTTCGGGGCGCTGAGGGAAGCTTAGGCCATCCGCATCGCTCTTTGTGGGAGCGCGTTGGCGCGCGACATGGCTGCGCTTCGGATATGCACCTGTCGCCCGCAAGCGGCCTCCTACAAAAGCAGGGGCAGTCTGCATAGATCATTGCGCGGGACTGGCGCGTCTTGCTGACGATGCGCGTGCCATTGCACTATTTCACCGGCGCCGCGATGACGCGCGTGCCGATACTTCTACTACAGGAATCCGCTATGGCTACCACCAACGTCCCGCTGTCCGCGCTGCCTTCCATCACCCTCGTCCTCGGTCAGGCCGTGAAGAATGCGTACGCGGCATTCGACGGGGGTTCGGCCACGCCGATTTCTGGTTGGACGCTGCAAGGCCAGATCACAGGCTGGGACGGCATCTTCGTGATCGGCGGCGCCGAGGAGCTGTTCGCGTTGATCTACCAGAACACCAGCAACTCCGGCCAGTACTTGATCGCCTTTCGTGGCACCGCCAGCAAGGACGACGTGTTCAAGGATCTCGAAGCCCCCACCACGGCGTTCATCGCGGTGGACGGCAGCAAGCCCGATGTCGATGTGCACGAGGGGTTCTTTGGTATCTACCACGACATCGGCGGCAGCATGACGGCATCGATGCAGGCGCAGTTGTTCCAGTGGATCGACGCCAATGCGGCCGGCATCAGCCAGTTGTACCTCACAGGGCATAGCCTTGGCAGTTCGCTGGCGGAGTTGTTCACATTCGATCTCGCCCTCACGCAACCGGCGTTCTCGTTCGCCACCATCGACTGGGCCGCGCCGCGCGTCGGCACCCGCAAGTGGGTGGCGGCGTACGATGGCAACGCGCTTACGGCGCAGACCATCCGCATCGTCAACAGCCACGACGTGATTCCCGATCTGCCGCCGGCCACCATCCTGGACGAATACGGCCAGGTGGCGAACGAAGCGCTGGTGGCATTCGAGAACCAGTCCACGGTGATCGATCCACTGACGCTCGTGCTGATCCGTCACTCGATGGACAACTACCTCACCGTGCTCACGCATGCGCTCACCGGCAGCGCGCCGCTGTGGCCGTTCGATTTCGTCGATGCGATCGATAGCCGCGTGCAGGACCGTGCCGATCTGCCGCAGGCGCAACACGCTGCCGGACGCGCGGGATTGATCGCCAAGGTAAGGGCGGAGCATGGCGGGCGCTTGCGGTAGGCGGCTCGCCGCCGGCATGCCTGTCGCGTGAGCTGTGTGCTGGCGCGCGCGGCGTCGTCGCGGATGCGGGCAGGAAGACGGTGATTACGATGCCGCGGCGTTGGCGCTGCGGGCTCGTGTAGATAAGGATGCTCTGAACAAGCTGTCATTGCGAGCCGCCTGTTCCGGCGTGGCTGGAACTGCACACGGACCGTGAACCGTGGCTGCAGATGGCGAAGCGTGAATGCCGATCATTTTGGCGCAATCGCCGCCATAGCCCGGCTCTCCAATCACCACGACACCCCGCTTGCTCCTCCCCTTGCGGTGCGCAGCATCGCAGGGGGAGGTTGGGAGGGGGTTGCTGTTGGCAGTCGCGTCGCAAGTATTCACCCCTCCCCAACCCTCCCCTTCGCTTGCAGCGAAAGGGAGGG
>JANRIF010000275.1:0-9606 GCA_033765245.1 Lysobacteraceae bacterium | reverse complement strand
AGTCCCCAGTCCCGAACTGTCACTCGACTTGCCGCGTCACAGCATACCCTTGAGCCGATACAACGCCTCCAGCGCCTGCTTGGGGCTGAGTTCGTCGGGTTCGATGGCGGTCAGTGCGGCGAGCGCGGGCGCTGGGGTGTGGAACAGACCCATCTGCATCGGTACGTCGAGCGCCTCGCGGGAGAGTTCGGTCGGCGCGGGGCGCTGCGATTCGAGTTCCTGCAACGTACGCCGTGCCTGTTCGACCACGGCGCGCGGCAGGCCGGCCAGCGCTGCCACCTGCAGCCCGAAGCTGCGATTGGCCGGCCCCGGCTTGACCGCGTGCATGAATACCAAGCGGTCGGCGTGTTCCACCGCATCCAGATGCACGTTGGCGATGCCGTGGTCGCCCTCAGCCAGCGCGGTCAGTTCGAAATAGTGGGTAGCGAACAGGGTGTAGGCGCGATTGACGCGCGCCAGATGCAGCGCACACGCCTTGGCCAGCGCCAGACCATCGTAGGTAGACGTGCCGCGGCCGATTTCGTCCATCAGCACCAGCGAGTGCGCGCTGGCGTGGTGCAGGATGTAGCTGGTTTCGCTCATTTCCACCATGAAGGTGGACTGCCCGCGCGCCAGATCGTCGCCGGCGCCGATGCGGGTGAGGATGCGGTCGATCGGGCCGATCAGCGCGCGCGCCGCCGGCACGAAACTGCCGATGTGCGCCAGTAGCACGATCAGCGCGTTTTGCCGCATGTAGGTGCTCTTGCCGCCCATGTTGGGGCCGGTGATCACCAGCATGCGGGTAGCGTCGTCGAGGATCAGGTCGTTGGGTTCGAACGGTTCGTTGCGCACCGCCTCCACCACCGGATGGCGGCCGCGCTCAATATGCAGCCCCGGTGCGTCGGTGAGTTCGGGGCGGGTCCAGTCCAGCGCCTGCGCGCGTTCGGCCAGTGCCGCCAGCACGTCGAGTTCGGCGAGTGCGGCGGCGCAGCGCTTGAGCGGCTCCAGTGTCTCGTTGAGGGCATCGAGCAGGCTCTCCCACAGCAGGCGCTCGCGCTGCAGCGCGCGCTCGCGCGCCGACAACACCTTGTCCTCGAACTGCTTGAGTTCCTCGGTGATGTAGCGCTCGGCGCCGGTCAGGGTCTGGCGGCGGGTGTAATGCGTCGGTGCGCGTTCGGCCTGCCCCTTGCTGATTTCGATGTAATAGCCGTGCACGCGGTTGTAGCCGACCTTGAGGTTGGCGATGCCGCTGGCGGCGCGCTCGCGTGCTTCCAGATCGAGCAGGAACTGGTCGGCGTGCTCGGCGAGCTGGCGCAACTCGTCGAGTTCGGCGTCGTAGTCGCTGGCGATCACGCCGCCGTCGCGCAGCAGGGCGGGCGGCTGGGCCATGATGGCGCTGTGCAGCAGATGCGCGCTGGCATCGTGTTCGCCCAGTTCGTCCGCCAATGCCGACAGGCGCGGCGCATCGAGCGGTGCCAGCAGCGTGCGTAGCGGGGGCAATGCCAGCAGCGCATCGCGCAGGGTCGACAAGTCGCGCGGTCGCGCCGAGCGCAGCGCCACCCGCGCAAGGATGCGTTCGACATCGCCAAGGCCACGAAAGCGCTCGCGCAGGGATTCGTCGGCACGGGTGTCGATCAATATCTGCACTGCCTGATGGCGATTACGTAGCTCGTCCTGGCTGCGCAACGGCCGGTGCAGCCAGCGCCGCAGCAGGCGCCCGCCCATCGGCGTGATCGAGCTGTCGAGGATGCCGAGCAGGGTGTGTTCGCTGCGGCCATCGACGCGGCTGTCGAGTTCCAGATGCCGGCGCGTGGCGGCGTTCATCGCGATGCTGTCGTCGCCCGATTCCAGCGCCAGCGAGGTGAGATGCGGCAGTTGCTGCTTCTGGGTTTCCTCGATGTAGCCGAGCAGGGCGCCCGCAGCGGCGATCGCCAGCGGATGTTCCTCGATCCCGAAGCCGCTGAGGTCGTGGGTACGGAAATTGCGGGTGAGCAGGCGCCGGCCGCTGTCGGCGTCGAAGTGCCAGGGGCCGCGGCGACGCAGACCGGTGCGGGCGAGCAATGCCGCGGGCCAACCGTCCTCGTCGGGAATCAGCAGTTCGGCCGGTTCCAGGCGCGCCAGTTCGGCGTGTAGGGCGTCCTCGTCGGTCACCGTGTTCACGCGCAGACGGCCGCCCGCAAGGTCGGCCCAGGCGAGCCCGAAGCCGGGCTTGCCGCCGGCATCGCGGCCGCGCGCCAGCGCCATCAGCAGGGTGTCGCGGCGTTCTTGCAGCAGAGCCTCATCGGTGACCGTGCCGGGCGTCACCACCCGCACCACCTTGCGCTCCACAAGCCCTTTGGCCAGCGCCGGATCGCCGATCTGTTCGCAGATCGCCACCGACTCGCCCATGGCAACCAGCCGCGCCAGATACCCCTCGTAGGCATGCACTGGCACGCCCGCCATCGGGATCGGCTGCCCGGCGGAAGCGCCGCGCTGGGTCAGGGTGATGTCGAGCAGGCGCGCCGCCTTGCGCGCGTCGTCGTAGAACAACTCGTAGAAATCGCCCATCCGGAAAAACAGCAGCACGTCCGGGTACTCCGCCTTGGCGGCGAAGAATTGCTTCATCAGCGGAGTGTGCTGGGACGGGTCGGGCAAGGACATCGGGGCGTCAACGCTTGGGGGGGCGACAGTCTAACCGGCACAGTACGGTCGCTCTCAAGAAGCAAGACCGCCACGCCATCGTTTCCTCGTGAATCCCTGTCCCGGCTGCGGGATCGGAATGCGCAGAAAGACCGCAAAGAGCGTCGGGTCCGCAAAGGACGCCAAGGCCGCAAACAGGGAGCCCGTCTTTGCGTCTTCGGCGTTCTTTGCGGACGGCTGTTGACCGCTCTCAATGAGTACGATCGGCAGGCAACTCTTTCATGAACTCCCGCGTGGTTCGGGTGTTGGGACGCTCAGTCCTGCTCCGCTGCTGCCTCGCGGCCTTGCTGGCGGATGATCGCTTCCTGGCGGGCATCTTCGATCGACATCAGGATGGCGCCGACGTCGGCGCTGCGCTCATCGAACGCGAAGCGGCCGGTGAGCACGGTATCGGGGCGCAGTTCGCCGTGCTCGTACAGCGCCCACATTTCTTCGCCGAAATGGGTGTCCGCCAACTCGGGGGCGAAGCGGGCGAGGCTGTCACGCAGGTTGTGCACGTCGCGCAGCAGCATCGCGCGCGCGGCGTTGTTGCCGGCCGCGGTGACCACTTGCGGGAAGTCGATCAGCACCGGGCCGCGTTCGCCCACCAGAATGTTGTATTCGGACAGGTCGCCGTGGATCAGGCCGAGACAGAGCATGCGCACCACGTCGCCGACCAGCAGGTGGTGGAACGTGCGCGCCTGTTCGGGTTCCAGCGCCACTTCGCCCAGCCGCGGGGCGCTATGGCCGACATCATCGGTGACCAGCGCCATCAACAGCACGCCGTGATAGTAGCCATGCGGATGCGGCACACTCACGCCGGCCTCGACCAGTTGGTACAGCGCATCGACCTCGGCATTCTTCCAGGCGGTCTCCTGCTCGCGGCGACCGAACTTGCTGGCCTTGCCGATGGCGCGCGCCTGGCGGCTGCCGCGCAGCTTGCGGCCTTCCTGGTATTGCACGCGAGCCTGGAAACTGCGCTGCGCCAGATCCTTGTAGACCTTGGCGCAGCGGATGTCGTCGCCCGAGCGCACCACGTACACCGCAGCTTCCTTGCCGCTTTTGAGGGGGCGCAGGACTTCGTCGATGATGCCGTCGTCGAGCAACGGCTGCAGGCCCTTGGGGGTTTTCATCGGGCGAGGGTCTGACTACGGCGGGGGAAACGCCATTGTCGCCCATTCGCGGGTGAGCAGTCTCGCCGATGCGGGCCGGGTGGCGCGTACGCACGCGCATCGCTACGCTGGCGGCATGGATACCGCCAATCTTCCCAGTGACGACGCGCTGCATGCCCTGGCTACCCAAGTGGGCGAGCGCTTGCAGGCGCAGCGCCTGATGTTGGTGACCGCCGAGAGTTGCACCGGCGGCTGGATCGCCAAGATGGTGACCGATATCCCCGGTTGTTCCGCCTGGTTCGATTGCGGCATGGCGGCGTACAGCTACGAAGCCAAGCAGGCGTTGCTCGGGGTGCGTCCGGAAACGCTGCTCGATCATGGCGCGGTCAGCCGCGAAACCTGCCTGGAGATGGTATCGGGCGCCTTGGTTGCGTCGGGCGGCTCGATCGCGGTGGCGGTCACCGGCATCGCCGGGCCGACCGGCGGCGCGCCGGACAAGCCGGTCGGGACGGTCTGGATCGGCTGGAAACGGCGCGGTGGCTACCCGCACACCGAATTGTTCCATTTTTCCGGCGATCGCGAGGCGGTGCGTCGGCAGACCGTTGCCCATGCCCTGAGCGGCATACTGAAAACTCTTACCCCCTGAGCCGGCGATTGCCGACGGCGTCGCGCCCTGGTGTGGGATAATTTGGCGTTGCCCGCGCGTGGCCCGTCTCAGCTAGTGAGACACCCCTTCGTTAGCCTGCGCGCAACCCAAGACGAGGAAATCCCCGATGGACGAGAACAAGAAGCGCGCCCTGGCCGCGGCACTGGCCCAGATCGACAAGCAGTTCGGCAAGGGTACCGTGATGCGCATGGGCGACAAGGCGGTCGAGCCGGCCGAAGTGATCGGCACCGGCTCGCTGATGCTGGACATCGCGCTCGGCATCGGTGGTCTTCCCAAGGGCCGGGTGGTCGAGATCTACGGTCCGGAGTCCTCGGGTAAAACCACGCTCACCCTGCAGGTGATCGCCGAATGCCAGAAGGCAGGCGGTACCGCCGCCTTCATCGACGCCGAGCACGCGCTCGATCCCACCTACGCGCAGAAGCTGGGGGTGAAGATCGACGACCTGCTGGTCAGCCAGCCCGACACCGGCGAACAGGCGCTGGAAGTGGCGGACATGCTGGTGCGCTCCAATTCGGTGGACGTGGTGGTAGTGGACTCGGTGGCCGCGCTCACCCCCAAGGCCGAGATCGAGGGCGAGATGGGCGAGATGCAGGTGGGCCTGCAGGCGCGCCTGATGAGCCAGGCGTTGCGCAAGCTCACCGGCAACATCAAGCGCAGTAACTGCATGGTGATCTTCATCAACCAGTTGCGCATGAAGATCGGCAACATGATGCCGGGCCAGAATCCGGAGACCACCACCGGCGGCAATGCGCTCAAGTTCTATGCCTCGGTGCGTCTGGACATCCGTCGCATCGGCGCGGTCAAGAAGGGCGACGAGATCATCGGCAACCAGACCAAGATCAAGGTGGTCAAGAACAAGCTGGCGCCGCCGTTCAAGGTCATCGTCACCGAAATCCTCTACGGCGAAGGGATCTCGCGCGAGGGCGAGCTGATCGACATGGGCGTGGACGCCAAGATGATCGAGAAGTCGGGCGCCTGGTACAGCTACGGCAGCGAACGCATCGGCCAAGGCAAGGAAAACGCCCGCCAGTGGCTCAAGGACAACCCGAATGCCGCCAAGGAACTGGAAGCCAAGCTGCGCGAGAAGTTTGTGCCGGGGCTGGTGATCGGCGTGGAGATCGCCGAGACCGCCGACGCCTGACGGCAGGGCTGCGATGGCCGGCCGCAACGATAAGCCCGACGCCTTCGGCAAGGCGCTGGGGATGCTGGCGCGGCGCGAATATTCGCGCCGTGATCTGGGCCGCAAGTTGGGTGCGCGCGGTATCGACCCCGATGAAACCGGCGCCGCGCTCGACCGTCTGGCCGAGCACGGTTTCCAGAACGACGACCGTTTCGCCGGCGCCTTCGCGCGCAGCCGTGCTGGCGCCGGCTACGGCCCGGTGCGCATCCGCGCCGAGTTGCTGGGGCATGGCCTGAGCGCCGAACAGATCGATGCCGCTCTGGATACTTGCGAAAACGACTGGGACGCCGATGCCCGTACCCTGATCGTTCGCCGTTATGCCGGTAAGAACCTCGCCGATCCGGCGTTGCGCCGCAAAGCCATCGATTTCCTGCTGCGCCGCGGTTTCGCCCAGAGCGCCGCCTACGCCGCCGTGCGCGCGCTGCCGTTCGACGACGACAGGTAGCCGTTGCTGGCGCCCGGTCGGCCGCAGGCGGATTTGGACGAGGTCGACGGCCTTTGAGGTCTTGGCTTCAGGCGTCGTAGCGCAGAGCGCAACGGGTCCGCAAAGCGCGCAAATGGCGCAAAGGGAGAAGCGGAACCGAGTTCGGCAAGCACGTGCGGGAAGGCGGCGCACCGATCCGGATGCCAGCCAAGCCGCCCTCAACGCTTTGGCTTCCCTTTGCGTCCTTCGCGTCCTTCGCGGACCCCCTGGCTTTTCCCCGCGCCGCCACGTCCATACATCCCCATCGAACTACTGGTAACCTAACCGGCTACGCGATTTTCGATTGCTAACTCGGTTGTCTGCCCGCATGGTAGGGCAGGCGGCCGCGTTCGCGCGGCGCGCCACTCGATTCCGCCCTGTGCCCGACATGACCAAGACCAGCAACGACATCCGCCGCGACTTTCTCGAATTCTTCCAGACCAAGGGCCACGAAATCGTGCCTTCCAGCCCGCTGGTGCCCGGCAACGACGCCACCTTGCTGTTCACCAACGCCGGCATGGTGCAGTTCAAGGACGTTTTCCTTGGCGCTGAAAAACGCCGCTACACGCGCGCGGTCAGTTCGCAGCGTTGCGTGCGTGCGGGCGGCAAGCACAACGATCTCGATCAGGTTGGCTACACCGCGCGTCACCACACCTTCTTCGAGATGCTGGGCAACTTCAGCTTCGGCGACTACTTCAAGAAGGAAGCCATCTGCTGGGCCTGGGAACTGCTGACCACGGTCTGGAAGCTGCCGCCCGAGCGCCTGTTGGTGACGATCTATCACACCGACAACGAGGCGTTCGACCTCTGGCACCACACCATCGGCCTGCCGCCCGAGCGCATCATCCGCATCGGCGACAACAAGGGCGCGCCCTACGCTTCCGACAACTTCTGGCAGATGGCCGATACCGGCCCCTGCGGTCCGTGCACGGAGATCTTCTACGACCACGGCGAGGGCATTCCCGGCGGCCCGCCGGGTTCGCCCGACGAGGACGGCGATCGTTTCATCGAGATATGGAACAACGTGTTCATGCAGTTCGACCGCCAGCCCGACGGCACCCTGTTGCCGCTGCCCGCGCCGTGCGTGGACACCGGCATGGGGCTGGAGCGCATCTGCGCGGTGCTGCAGCACGTGCACAGCAACTACGAGATCGACCTGTTCCAGCACCTGATCAAGGCGGCCGCCAAGCTCACCGATACCGCCGATCTGGATCACAAGTCGCTGCGCGTCATCAGCGATCACATCCGCGCGTGCTCGTTCCTGATCGTCGATGGCGTGCTGCCCTCGAACGAAGGCAGAGGCTATGTGTTGCGCCGGATCGTGCGGCGCGCGATCCGACACATCTGGAAGTTGGGCGCGCTCGGTCAGGACGGCCTGTTCTGGCGCATGGTGGAACCGCTGTGCGAGGCCATGGGGACGGCTTATCCCGAATTGAACGCCAAGCGCGCGCTGGTTGAGCAAGCGTTGCGCGCCGAAGAAGCGGCTTTCGCGCAGACGCTCGAAGCCGGCATGACGCGCCTGAACGCGCACCTCGAACAAAGCGGTGGCCGCATCGATGGCGAGACGCTGTTCCTGCTGCACGATACTTACGGCTGCCCACCCGATCTGATCGCCGACATCCTGCGCGAGCGCGGTGGAGAAGTGGATGCGGTGCAGATGCGCGCCTACGACGCCCTGATGACGCAGCAACGCGAACGCGCACGTGCCGCCAGCAAGTTCGCCGGCAGTGCGGGGTTGCCCGCCGAATTGGTGGCCACGCTCAAGCCCACCCGCTTCGTCGGTTACGAGCGGCTGAACGCCGATCTGTGTCATGTGCTGGCACTGCTGGTCGACGGTCAGCCGGTCGCGCGCATCGCCGCCGGCACGCGCGCGGTGATGATCCTGGACGCCACGCCGTTTTACGCCGAGTCGGGCGGGCAGGTGGGCGATATCGGCCAGTTGATCGGTGTTGGCGATTGCCGCTTCCTGGTGAGCGATACCCACAAGTTCGCCAACCAGTTCCACGGCCATGTGGGCGTGCTGGAAACGGGCAGCGTGGCGGTCGGCGATACCCTCACCGCAGTTGTCGATGGCGCGCGCCGGCAGGCGATCGTGCTCAACCACTCCGCTACCCACCTGCTGCACGCCGCGCTGCGCGAGGTGCTGGGCGAGCATGTGACGCAGAAGGGCTCGATGGTGGCGCCGGAGCGCCTGCGCTTCGACTTCGCGCACTTTCAGCCGGTGGGCGCCGAGCAGCTTGCCCGGGTCGAAGCCATCGTCAACCGGCAGATACGCGCCAACGCCGAGGCGGAAGTGCACCACATGGGCATGCAGGAGGCGCTCGACTTCGGAGCCATGGCGCTGTTCGGCGAGAAGTACGGCGAGCGTGTGCGGGTGCTGCGCATCGGTGAATTCTCCACCGAGCTGTGCGGCGGCACCCACGTGCGCCACAGCGGCGACATCGGTTTGTTCAAGATACTGTCCGAAGGCGGCGTAGCGGCCGGCGTGCGGCGTATCGAGGCGGTGACGGGCGACGGCGCTCTGGCGCATGTGGCGCAGGAGGAACAACGCCTGCACGAAGCGGCAGCGCTGGTCGGCGGCGCCCCGCAGGAACTGGTCGAGCGCACCCGGCAACTGCTCGATCGCCTCAAGAAGCTGGAGCGCGAGATCGATCACTTCAAGGCCAAGGCGGCCGCTGGCGCCACCGACGACCTGGCCGCGAATGCCAGGCGGATCGGTGGTGTGCAGGTGGTTGCGGCGCGCTTGCCGGGCGTCGATGCCAAGGGCCTGCGTGAGGCGGTAGACCGCCTCAAGTCGCAGCTCGCCGACGCGGTGATCGTGTTGGCGGGAGCGGTCGACGGCAAGGCGTCGCTGGTCGCAGGCGTCAGTGGAACGGCGCTGGGCCGGGTCAAAGCCGGCGAACTCGTGGCGCTGGTAGCCGGTCAGATCGGTGGCAAGGGCGGCGGCCGTCCGGATCTTGCCCAGGGAGGTGGCGACGACGGTCCCGCACTGGAAAGGGCGCTGACGGGAGTGCCGCAATGGCTGGAGAGCCGCTTGTCGTGAGCGCTCGCAATTGCGCGTCGTGGGCGCGCATGGCTACTATGTGGCGGCGGCGTGATGCTCAGTGCATACGTTGGCAGCGAGTGATGGTAAAGTCCCGACGCACGGATGCCTCGGCCAAGGAGAGGACACATGCTGATTCTTACTCGCCGCGTTGGTGAAACCCTGATGATCGGCGATGCCATCACCGTGACGGTGCTCGGTGTCAAGGGCAATCAGGTGCGCATCGGCATCACCGCACCCAAAGATGTCGCGGTTCATCGCGAAGAAATTTACCAGCGGATCCACAAGGACGATGCCCCTGGGCAAGGTTCGGGTGGTGGCTCGGGTTTACCGCCGGGCGCATAACCAGTATGCTAGCCGGCCCGTCGCAAGCCGGCGGGCTCGGGCTGCTGTCTGGCCCGGAAGTGATTCGGAGAGATGCCCGAGAGGCCGAAGGGGCTCCCCTGCTAAGGGAGTATAGGGTCAAAAGCTCTATCGAGGGTTCGAATCCCTCTCTCTCCGCCA
>JANRIF010000271.1:0-2870 GCA_033765245.1 Lysobacteraceae bacterium | reverse complement strand
TGATTGGCATGTCGCAAGCTCACCCAATGCTGGCCCGGAGCGCCGAGCGCTCCCTCGACGAGGCCTGATACATGAATGCAACCGGGCTCCAATGCGAACAAAAAGCGGTTGACGAACGGGGCGAGTCCATACATGGGTGCGCGCCTACGCGCGCGATGTAGAGGATGTACGAGTGCTGCGAGCGCATGGATGCGCAAGAGCAGCCGACGGATGCCGCGTCCTTGCGCGACCGCGCCGTCGCCCGCAAGCGGCCTCCCACAAACACAGGGCTCGGGGCAAGCACACGAACTTCCGCTTCGAGCTTTTGTCTTGGCCTTTCCGAGTCCCGAGTCCCCAGTCCCGGCCTCATGGAGTCCCGAGTCCCCGCTCTATCGCCGCGTCACCCGCCACGCCAGCAGCGCACCGCCGGCCAACAGCGCGGCGGACAGCAGGAACGGCGCGCCCGGTAGATGCAGGGCGGCATTTTCGCCGATGAAGCTGGCGAACACGTGGGTGAACAGGTACGGGCCGAAGATGCCGGCGACGCTGGCCAGGCTGGTCACCGCGCCTTGCAGGCGGCCTTGCTCGTGCAGATCCACCTGACGCGTCATCAGCGCCTGCGTCGAGGGCCCGGCCAAACCCCAGATCGCCATCAGCGGGATGGCGATCAGGAACCAGGTGCCGCTCGGCGCCAGCGCCTGCAACGCAAAACCCGCGGTGCCGAAGCCCAGGCCGACCAGCAGGCTGCGCCGCTCGCCCAGCCACGGCACCACCTTGCGCACCAGTCCGCCCTGCACCAGGGCATTGCTCACCCCGACCAGCGCCAGCGTGTACCCGACTTCTTGCGGGCCCCACTGGTAGCGGTAGTCGGCGTACAGCACGAATACGTTGTTGAGCACGTAGTGCGCCAGCTGCGAGACAAACACCACCGTTGCCAGCCCCAGCACCTGCGGATAGCGGCGCAACAGCAGCAGCGCGCCGAGCGGATTGGCGCGTTTGAAATCGAAGCGCGCGCGCCGCGACGGCGGCAGCGACTCGGGCAGGATGAACCAGCCGTAGCAGAAGTTGGCCAGACTCAAGCCCGCCGCCACCCAGAACGGCAACCGCAGGTCGATGCCGCTGAGCATGCCGCCGAGCGCCGGGCCGATGATGAAGCCCAATCCGAACGCCGCACCGATCAGACCGAAACTGGCGGCGCGCTTTTCCGGCGGCACCACATCGGCGATGTACGCATTGGCGGTACTGAAACTGGCCGAGGTGATGCCGGCAAGGATGCGACCGATGAACAGCAGCGGCACCGTGTTCACCAGCGCCATCAGGATGAAGTCCAGCCCCAGGCCGAGATTGGACAGCAAGATCACCGGGCGCCGGCCGAAGTGGTCCGACAGCGCGCCCTGCATCGGCGAGAACAGGAACTGCATCAGCGCGAACGCGGTGCCGATCAGGCCCAGCCAGCGTGCCGCGGCGCTGACATCGTTGCCGGCGAACTGCGCGATCAGGTGCGGCAGCACCGGAATCACCACGCCGATGGCGAGCACATCCAGCGCCACCGTGAAGAAGATGAAGATCAGCGCCGCACGCCGTACTGGCACGCCACCGGCGGCATGCGATGGCTCGTTGGACGATGGGTCGATGGCGGTGTCGATGGCGGCAAATCCGGAACGAGCGAGCGCGCAGTGTAATCGCTCGACGAAGCTCAGCCATGGAAATTCCCTGTAGCACGCAAGGACGGCTCTGCACACGGCTTGCAGAGCACCATCGCGCGCAGCAGTCGCGGCAGCATCGCGGCGAGGTGAAAGCGGCGGTTGAAACGGTACGCCGCCTCGGCCAGATAGCGCCGCGCGTACTTGGCTTGGCGAATCGCATGGTAGCTGCCGCTGATGGCGCGTTTGACGTTGGCCAGGAGCACGTTCACCCAGCGCGCGCCCTGTGCCTGAGTGGCCGCACGACCGCCGCCGGTCACCAGCACCGTGTGCGCATGGCCGGCCTCCTCGATGCGCCGGAAGCAACCCAGACCATCGGTGTAGGCTTCCGCCTCCGGGGCCAGTCGTCGCGCCGCCCAGCCGCGCAGCGAGTCGTTGTCGAAGCTCCGCACCGGCTCGATCACGGCGAACGTCGGGTGTTCGAGTGTGGCGTCCGTGGACACCGCGATCACGAAGGGCTGCTTGTTTTCCGACCCACGTCCCGGTTTGCCGCCGTTGCGCTCGCCACCCAGGTAGGCGTCGTCGATCTGTACGAAGCCGTGAAGTTGCCGGGACTCCTCGCGCTCGGTCATGGCCTGCATGATCTTGTGCTTGAGCGTCCAGGCGGTGGCGTAGCACACGTCCAGTTGCCGCATCAGTTCCAGGGCCGCCAGATTGGTCTTGCTCGCCGTCAGCAGGTGCATGGCCAGGAACCACTTTGTCAGCGGCAACTTGCTCGCCGCAAACAGCGTGCCGCTGGTGAGCGTGGTCTGGTGGCGGCAACTGCGGCACTGGTAGTAGACGCGGTCGGCGCGACGAAAGCGCGAGCGCGTGCGGCCGTTGCAGGCCGGACAGCGGAATCCTTGGGGCCAGCGCATCCGGTACAGCGCGCGATAACACTTGGCTTCGGTGCCGTACTGCTGCAAGAACGCCGTCATCGACAGCCCCGCCTGAAACTGCACCCGATTCATCGCCATGACTGCTCTCTACCGTGGGTCACGGTGGAGAGCCTGCGCCCGCTGCGTCTCATATCATGCGACGGCCGGCTGAGCTTCGTCGCTAATCAGGTGCTACGATGAAGAACCTGACCCAGTATCGTGACCCCGTATCGTGCGTGTCGTGACCCCGTGTCGCACGTGTCGCATGATCTGGGATCGTCGACTTCCTTATGAGCATGGATGTCCTACATCTACGATCATTCTGGGTGTC
>JANRIF010000251.1:0-28408 GCA_033765245.1 Lysobacteraceae bacterium | reverse complement strand
GGGTCCGGAGGCGTTCAAGGGCGTGATGCAGTACACCCTCAACGACTGGCACACCCGCGGCTACACCTACAACGTGAAGCTGCTCAACGGCGACAACTTCCCGCACATGTACGTCAACGTCGATTTCGGCGGACAGCGCGGCTGGGAGAACCTGTACCAGTTCACCGATCCGACCACGGTCATTGATGAAGAAACCGGCGAGCCGCTGATCCCGCACAACCGCGGCGGCTTCGAGGAGTTCCTGGCGTCCGATCCGCGCGTGCTGTTCAACAGCCCGGGCCTGGGTTCGGGTTGCTTCTTCACCTTCGGCCGCGTGCACTACTGGGTCAACGCCGGTCCGCCGGTGGGCGCCTTCACGATGGTGATGCCGGGCATGAACGGTCAGTTGGGCGAGTTGGACGTGTCGATCAAGCTGAACTTCGAACCGACCATGCGCCTGCGCGTGTACCAGTTCGATCCGTTCCATCATGAACAAGCGGTGTTCTCGCTGCACTGAGCTATCGCTTCACGCAGTAAACTCCGGTGCCTCTCCCGCAAGGGAGGGGCATCGGTCTGTCAAGGGTCTGGAAATTTGATGGGCCCTGCTGCGATGGGGCGCGCTATGTGCTCTTGGTTGCGGCAAACTGCCGCTTGCAAAAATATTCTGTCGTGCCATTGTCGAACGTTCGTACGCGCGTACCGCGCGGCGTCCCCGGTGGCGGACGACGCACGCCGCAACAGCTTGAAGGTGTGGATATGGACCCGATGAAGACAACCGCCATTTGCGCGCTGGTAGCGCTGGCTGGCTATGCCGCAGGCGCCTACGATCGTGGCGATACCTCAGGGCGCCCGCAGGTCGTGCCCGCGGTGACGCTGGCCCCGGCATCGCCGGCACCAGCAGCAGATCGCGCATTGATTGCGACCGGCGAGGAGGCAACTTCGTATGTGTGCCCCATGCACTCGCACATCGTCTCCGACCATGAAGGCGAATGCCCGATCTGCGGCATGGACCTGGTGCCGCAACGATCCGCCGGCAATGCCGATGCCGACGCGCATGCAGTGCATGACGACACCGGCGCAACGATGGCGAGCGCCGACCAGCACGCAGCACAAGGCGCTGCCATCCTGATCGACCCGGCGGTGCGCAACACGATCGGGGTGCGCACTGGCAAGGTGGTACGTGGCGATCTGCGTCGCAGCATCCGCACCGTCGGCAAGATCGGCCGGATCGATCCGACCTCGCGTCAGAGCGTATCGTCGCCAATCGCCGGCACCATCGTGGCGATATCCGGCAAGGCCGAGGGCGACAGCGTCAAGAGCGGCGAATTCCTGTTCTCGGTGGGCTCGGAGGAGCTTTACCAGCTCGAACGCGACTATCAGGCGGCGATGACCGGCGGGCGCCGCGACGAGGCGCTGGGCATGGTGTCCCGGTTGAGTCAGCAGGGCATCAGCGCCGAGCAGGTCGCGCAGTTGCAGAACGGCGCCGAACCCAATCTGCCGGCGCAGGTGTTCGCGCCGCAGGATGGCTTCGTGTTCGTGCGGCGCACCGCCGTCGGCGACGCGGTGACCTCGGCCACCATGATCTACAGCCTCGGCGCCAATACCCGCGCGATCGAAGTGATCGCCGAGATCTACGAGCAGCAGTGGGGCTGGGTGAAGGAAGGTCAGGAGGCCGAGATGAGTGTGCGCGCCATCCTCGACAAGACCTTCAAGGGCCGGATCATCCGGGTGGAGCCGCCGGTGGGCTACACCACTCGCACGCTGGAGGTGCGCTTGCGTTTCGACTCCGACGAACCGGGCCTGAACCAGGGCATGTTCGCCGAAGTGGTGATCAAGGGTGATACCCAACCCAACGTGGTGAGCGTGCCGGTCGAGGCAGTGATCCGGACCCAGGCCGGTGCGCGGGTGGTGGTGGTAGGCGACGACGGCAGCTTCCAGCCAGTCGCGGTGGCCACCGGCGAGCAAGCCGGTGATCTGATCGAGATCCGCTCGGGCCTTCACGGCGATGAGAACGTGGTGGTTTCGGGACAGTTCCTGATCGATTCCGAAAGCAACCGCCTCGCCGGTCTGGCGCGGATGTCATCGCATGCGCATTGAGCGCGTGTCGTCGTTGATCCATCGTTGCAGCGAGTGGTGAAAGTCCGGTGATTGCGAATCTGATCCGTTGGTCCATCGCCAATCGCGTGCTCGTGCTCGTGTTGGCCGCCATGCTGGCCTTGTGGGGCGCGTATGCCGCGCGCACCGTGCCGGTCGATGCCATCCCCGACCTGACCGACGTGCAGGTGACGATCCGCGTGAGCCTGCCGGGGCAGTCGCCGCAGGTGATCGAGGACCAGGTGACCTACCCGCTCTCGACCGCGATGCTGGCGGTGCCGGGGGCGGTCGCGGTGCGCGGGTACTCGTTCTTCGGCGATTCCTACGTCTACGTGATCTTTGCCGACGGTACCGACCTGTACTGGGCGCGTTCGCGTGTGCTGGAGTATCTGAACCAGGTATCGGGCGCGCTGCCGTCGGGCGCGGTGCCGACACTCGGGCCCGACGCCACTGGCGTGGGCTGGGTCTATCAGTACGCGTTGGTCGATCGCAGCGGCGCGCACGATCTGGCGCAATTGCGTTCGTTGCAGGATTGGTTTCTGAAATTCGAGTTGGCCAGTGTGCCGGGCGTGGCGGAAGTGGCCAGCATCGGCGGCATGGTCAAGCAGTACCAGGTGGTGATCGATCCCGATCGATTGCGCGGCTATTACGTCACCCTGGACAAAGTGGCAAACGCGATTCGTCGATCCAACCAGGACACCGGTGCGTCTGCGCTCGAGCTGGCTGAAGCCGAATACATGGTGCGCATGCGCGGCTATGTCCGTTCGATCGGCGACCTCGGTCTGGTCAGTGTGGAGACCCAACGCAGCAGCGTGGCGCTGTCGTCGGTGCCACTGGCCGATCTGGCGCGTGAAATCCGCATCGGCCCGGCGATGCGTCGCGGCGTCGCCGATCTGGACGGCGAGGGCGAGACGGTGGGCGGGATCGTGGTGATGCGTGCCGGCAGCAACGCGCAAGAGACCATCGCCGCGGTCAAGGCCAAGCTCGAAACGCTCAAGGCCGGATTGCCCAAGGGTGTGGAACTGGTGGAGACCTATGATCGTTCGGCGTTGATCGAGCGTTCGGTGAGCACGCTGCGCAACCGCCTGATCGAGGAATTCCTGGTGGTGGTGGCGGTGTGTGCGCTGTTCCTGTACCACCTGCGCTCCTCGTTGGTGGTGCTGCTGACGCTGCCGGTGGGCATCCTCGCGGCGTTCGCGCTGATCCGATTGCAGGGAATCAACGCCAACATCATGTCGCTGGGCGGCATCGCCATTGCGATCGGCACCATGGTCGACGCCGCCATCGTGATGATCGAGAACGTGCACAAACATCTCGAACGCCTCGGCGACCAGACGTCCGATCGTCTCAAGGCGATCGAGAACGCCTTGGTGGAAGTGGGGCCGGCGCTATTCTTCTCGCTGTGCATCATCACGTTGAGCTTCCTGCCGGTGTTCGCGCTGGAGGGGCAGGAGGCGCGCCTGTTCGCGCCGTTGGCCTACACCAAGACCTTCGCGATGGCTGCGGCCGCCGGGCTTTCGGTGACGCTGTTGCCGGTGCTGGTGGTGTATCTGGTCAAGGGCCGGATCCGGGCCGAACAGGAAAATCCGGTCAACCGCTGGTTGATTCAGACGTATCGGCCGATCATCGATCGCGCGCTGTCCGATCCGCGGCGAACGATCGTCCTGGCCGGAGTGCTGGTGGCGTCGCTGGCGTGGCCGTTGACGCAACTGGGACGCGAGTTCATGCCCGACCTCGACGAGGGCGATCTGCTGTACATGCCATCGGCGCCGCCCGGGATATCCATCGGCAAGGCGCAGCAGTTGCTGCAGCAGGTGGATCGCCTGATCAAGACGGTGCCCGAAGTGGAGCATGTGTTCGGCAAGGTGGGGCGTGCCGATACCGCCACCGATCCGGCGCCGATGGCGATGATCGAATCAACCATCCGGCTCAAGCCTCGCGCGCAGTGGCGGTCCGGCATGACGATGGAAAAGATCAAACGCGAGCTGGATGCGGTGGTCCGCATTCCCGGCCTCAACAACGCCTGGCTGATGCCGATCCGCGCGCGCATCGACATGCAGTCGACCGGCATCAACACTCCGCTCGGGATCAAGATCGCCGGCGCCGATCCGGCGGTGATCGAGCAGGTAGGCGCCCGCATCGAGTCGATCCTGCGCTCGGTCGAGGGCACGCGCACCGCATTCGCGGACCGCACCTCCAGTGGGCGCTACATCGACGTCGACGTGGACCGTCGCACGGCCGCGCATTACAACCTCAACGTTGGCGACATCCAGGAAGCCGCGGCGATCGCCATCGGCGGAATGGACATTGCGCGCACCGTCGAAGGGCGCGAGCGCTATTCGATCAATCTGCGTTACCCCGAGGAGTTCCGCAATTCGGTAGCGCGTCTCAAGGCGCTGCCGCTGGTGGCCTCCGACAACATCCAGTTGCAGTTGGGCGACGTTGCGGACATTCGCGTGGTCGACGGTCCGGACATGATCAAGAGCGAGGACGCGCGCATCAATGGCTGGGTCTACATCACCGCCGACAATCGCGACCTCGCCGGTTACGTGCGGCGCGCCGAACGCGCCCTGCACGACGCACTGCAACTGCCTGCCGGTTACTCGTACGCCTGGGCGGGACACTACCAGCACATGCAACGTGCCCAGGAGCGCCTGTCGTTGATCGTTCCCATCACGCTGATGAGCCTGTTTCTGCTGCTGTTCCTCGGACTGCGCAGCGTCAGCGAATCGATCATGGTGATGATGTCGGTGCCGTTGTCGCTGGTCGGCGGTTTCTGGTTGCTCTACCTGCTCGACTACCAGCTTTCGGTCGCGGTGGGGGTTGGGTTGATCGCATTGGCGGGTGTCGCCGCCGAATTCGGCGTGGTGATGCTGGTGTATCTGCGCGAATCCGTGCGCCGGCTCCAGCCCACCACTCGCCCCGAGCTGCTGCAGGCGGTGATCGAGGGCGCGGTCATGCGGGTGCGACCCAAGGCGATGACGGCCGCGGTGGTGGTGGCCGGCCTGGCGCCGGTGATGTTGGGTGCCGGCAGCGGCTCGGACGTGATGCGCCGCATCGCGGCCCCCATGGTGGGCGGCATGATTACCGCGCCGCTGGTATCGATGTTGCTGATCCCGGTGATGTACTACCTGTGGTACGGACGTCGCCTCGCGGCACCGCCGGCGACTATGTCGAGCAGCGAGGTTCCGGCCGCGTGAGTTAGCGCTCGCGCTTGCGCGACAGGCACGGCAGTCGCCCGTAAGCGGCCTCCCACAAAAGCGGGCGATGCCTCGGTGGTTTATGGGAGCGCGCTTGCGCGCGACCGAGCGGCCGCTCTTGCGCATCCTGCGACGTGCATGGATGCACGAGTGGCGCGGGAGGCAGGATGCCGGAAGCGGCCGCTCGCGGCGACCGTAGGGAGAGCAGAGCCACTCGCACATCCATGTGCGTCGTAGCTTGTGCAGCGCGCGTTGTCGCGTAGCGACCGACAGGTGCCCCGCTTTGGCTCAGCATTAGCCGCCCGCGAGCGGCCTCCTACAAAAGCGCGCGGCACCTTGGTTCGTGGGAGCGCGCGCGACAGTGCGAGAAATGCCGGCTAGCGGCAATACTGTTCGTTTAGGCGCCAGACCTCCAGGTCGTCACCCCAGCGAACGCTGGGGCCATTTTGACTTTGACCTTGGCTTTGCAGAGCAACAGCAACCTGGATTCCAGCTTCCGCTGGAATGACGGCACTGAAGGCTGAGGTGGCTATCTGAACAGTGTTGCGGCTAGCGGATCTTCTCGGTGCGTAGGGTAATGGTGCCGCGACCGAGCTCGATGGTGCCGGACTTTTCCATGGTCTTGAGCAGGCGGCTGACGACTTCGCGGGTGCTGCCCAACTCGTGCGCCAGTTCCTGGTGGGTGACGCGAATGGTGTTGGAGCCCGACGCCTTGAGCACATCTTCCAGGTGCAGCACGATGCGCGTCTGCAAGCGTTCGAAGGTGACTTCTTCGACCAGATGCAGCAACTTCACCACGTAGCCGGACATCGATGCCAGCATGTGTGTGCGAAACCCTGGCGACTGCACCAGCAGACGTTCGAAGTGCGGGCCCGGGATACGCAGCAACAGCACTTCGCCTTCGGTACCGATGTCGGCGAACAGGCGTTCGTGCGAGTACATGAAGGCCATGCTCAGCATGCAGATTTCGCCCGGGCGGACCCGGTACATGCTGAAGATGCGGCCATCATCCGAGCGTGCCCGCACCTTCAGGGCGCCGCTGAGCACCAGCGATACGTAGTCGACGTCGTTGCTGCAGATGTTGAGAGAACTGCCGTCGGGGATGCGCACGACGGTCGCGGCGTCGATCGCGTTGGACCAGGTCGGGTCGCTGATCGCGTCGAGTCCGGGAAGGGTGCGGATCAGGCCCTTGATGTCAGTGGAGTCAGCCTCAGCGCGCATCAGATGCTCCGTCAGGCGCCATGCGGGAGGCGGCGCAGCCATCGGCATCGCCGGCGGCGCCAACTGAAAACCCGGTGTTGCGTCCACTGTTGCCAGCGAGCCGGCGTGATGTCCGTGCTGCCACATCGTTACGGGCGAGGTCTGGACGTCGCCCCTTGCATCCCCATTGCACGCGAGTCATCGCACGCTCCCGAACTCAGCGTTGGTTCACACAGAACGCGGAATACGCATTCCCCCTACGTGGGAGTATCGTACTCCTGTGTGACAAAAGATACGCGAGAGCATCCGGGGTTCCGGGTTGATCGTACGGCGTTTTGGGCGGATCGCCCCAGGGGGCTGGCCACCCCATACGTGGGCGCATGGGGGCGACGCGCGCTGCCAGGTCCGTATCTGCGCCGACTTCGGCGCGACGAAAGAATGGGGCACCGATTCAATGCGCCACGGCGATCGCGCGTCGCTGACGTGCTGAACCGATGCGCGGTGGTGGGCAGCAGTCCGTCAGTCCTCACACCAGGGCTTGGAGGCTTCCGTGGTGCTGGGGCGAGCATAACCCTTGGCTATCAGCGCTTCGATCAGGCTGCCTTCCTCGGAGAACGCCTCCGAAACGGCGGCTTCCTTGGTGGTGTCGGCCATTGCGATGTTGTGCAGCTCCGGGCGTTCGGCCTTCTTGAAGAAGGCTTCGGTGAACGCCTTGGCCTTGGCTGCCAGCGCCTGCTCGCAGGCTGGGGCCTTGATGCTGTCGCT
Source organism: Lysobacteraceae bacterium (assembly GCA_033765245.1). GTDB lineage: Bacteria > Pseudomonadota > Gammaproteobacteria > Xanthomonadales > Xanthomonadaceae. The sequence goes on along the minus strand of JANRIF010000251.1, from coordinate 21,170 downwards.
GGGAATGTCGATCCCCGGCATCGTGATGTCGAATTCGCGCTGGAAGCCCGGCCAGACGGCGGCGTTGACGTGGAAGGATCGGGCGTCCTTCACGTTCATCACGTAGATCGGGTACACGCCCGGATAGGCGGGAATCAGGCCAGCCTCAGCGGCCAGGGCGGCGCCCGGCACGCAGGCGACCAGCAGGGCCGCGGCGGCCATGGAACGGAAACGGCACCGGGCGACACGTAGGCCCGTGTTCAGCAAATTCTGGGTCATTGCGATGAGTTCCCTTGGGATGGCACGACGAAGCAGGTAATCGTATATCCACTGACGCCGACGCGCATGCCGGCAGTGCGCCAGCGGCCCTGTTTGCAGCTGCGCGCGGGCAACGCGACACGTCGTGATGAGGGTACGGCGGAGCCGAAAACGGGTATGTGACCGAGGTCACCTTGCTGCCGTGGCGACGCGCTTGCGGGAGATTTCCGGCCTCGGCGCTCGTACGAGACAGCGCTGGCGGTATGTCGGGTGTAGGAGTGCACTTGCGCACGACATCGCTGCTTGATCGCACTATCGCACATGGCGCGCATGCGGCCCGCATGAAATTGCGCGACGCCCCGGTCGCTTTGCTTGCGCGATCCGGCGGGCTGGGTAGCGCGACGCAGTGGCCCCGCAAGCGGCCTCCCACAAAAGCAGCGCACGCAGTAGAACCCGCGTAAGCGCATGGCATCCTGTTCCCTGCTCCCGAGTCCCGCGAGCGCGGTTGTCGTGCGCGTGTCGCTCAAGCGCTACACTGCCGATTCTCACCGATTCCGGACCGCCACCATGCGCTTTCTGATCGCTATGCTGCTATGGACGTTGTTGCTGGTACTGGCGTGGCCGTTGGCCTTGCTGGTGTTGGTTTTGTGGCCGGTGCTCTGGTTGCTGTCGATTCCGTTTCGTGTCGTCGGCGCTCTGATGGAGGCGTTGCTTGGACTGATCCGTGCGGTGTTGTTCCTGCCGGCGCGGCTGTTGGGCGGCAGCGCGCGCTGAGCGTGACACGCACGGGCCGTCGTGCGCAGGTTATTCTGGCGGCTGGTCCCGACGATGCAGGTGGTTGCGGATGGTAGTGCCCGCTGGGTTGCGCGTGCCGGTGGCCGCGCTGGGGTTTGTGTTGAACACGGTTGCCCACACGCTGCCGTTGTTGGCGCTGGCGCTGGTCAAGGTGGTGGTGCCGGTTGCCCGCGTGCGGGCGGCGCTGGGGCGCGTGTTGGTGGGGATGGCGGAAAGCTGGATCGCGATGAACGGCGCGTTGATCCACGCATTCACGCCTACCCGGGTCTCTCTCAGTGGCGTGGCTTTGGATCGGCTCGGCTATCGCGCCAGTCGCCTGGTGCTCAGCAACCATCAGAGCTGGGTGGACATCCCGGTGCTGCAGCAGGTGTTCAATCGCCGGATTGCCTTTCTGCGCTTCTTCCTGAAGCAGCAATTGATCTGGGTGCCGTTGCTGGGCGCCGCGTGGTGGGCGCTGGATTTTCCGTTCATGCGGCGCCACTCGCAGACGGCGATCGCGCGGCGCCCCGAGTTGGCGAGCGCTGATCGCGATGCTACCCGGCGCGCCTGTCGGCGTTTTCGCGACACCCCGGTTTCGATCATGAACTTCGCCGAAGGCACGCGCTTCACCGAGCGCAAGCGTGTCGAGCAGCCATCGCCCTTTCGTCACCTGTTGCGTCCCAAATCGGGCGGTATTGCCTATGTGCTCGATGCCATGGGCGATCTGCTGGTGGATATCGTCGACGTCACCATCGTGTATCCGGGCGGACGGCCGAGTTTCGTCGACCTGCTGGTCGGCAGGGTCCGCGAAGTGCGGGTGCATGTGCAGACCCGCGATGTCCCGCGCGAGCTGCTGACGGGCGATTATGCGGGCGACGCCAACGTGCGTCGTGCATTCCAGGACTGGTTGAACGGCATCTGGGCCGAAAAGGACCAACGCATCGAACACTTGCTGGCGACCGATGCCGCCGCGTGATCGCGTCGGTCGGATTTCCGCGGGCTCTTAGTGCATCCCGATCGCCAGGACGTCAGGTTCGACTCGGCAGACGTTGGCGCAACTAGGGCAGGTGATTCGCAGCGGTGTGCGTGACTTGCTGGCGCTGACGGGCACGACAACGGTATGCGCGTCCACAGGGAATACCTGCTCGCAACGCGGGCATTGGACCATGCCGAAATCGTCGATCCAGCAGTCGGTCATGTTGCGAAATTCCGTTGCGTTGCGGATAGCGCGCAGGTGGAAAATTGGATGGGCGCGGGGCGGAGCCGGATGATCCCGGTCCGCACCGCGCCGTCCGTCAGCCAAATCGGCTGATTGCCGCCAGACGTTTTGGCTCCCCCGCCGTTGAGCGATCGAGACGGCGTTGCATCTCGACGTCAAGCTGACGAAACTCGTCGCTTTCGGATCCACCGATTGCCGCGAGTTCAAACAAACGCTCTACCAGCACTTCGTCGGAGAGTGTTTGCGTTGGGAAGTTCAGTACGTTGGTCATGCCCTTCAACCCCCCGGTTGCAGATCTTCTTCACCGGGACTGCTGCAGCTTCTGTGCCAAGCCGGAAAAGCGCATCGGGACGGAGGGTGACGCGGATTTTCGCGTCGCGGGCACGCCGGATCGCGGCGGGAAGTGACGCGGCACGTCAGGTTATTGCGTGTCGCGGGCAGTCGCGGGCCAGAGCACGATCCCGGAAATCACGCTGACGCAATGCCCGCCCACCCAGACCTGCGCGTCGGCGTCGATGCGCAGGTGCAGGTGCGCGTCGCGGCCGATCTCGCGCCCCTGGCTGACGCGATAGCCGCGTGCCAGCGGCCCATTGGGTTCGAGTGCGGCAATGTAGGCGGCCACCAACGCATTGGCGGCGCCGGAGGCGGGGTCTTCGACAATACCCGCACCGGCGGGAAAGGCGCGTACCGCCAGTTCGTAGTCCGGGCTGGTGCTGCGCGCGAAGACGCACAGGCCCAGGGTCTCGCTGCGTGCCGCCAGTTGCGAGATGGCCTGATGATCCGGCCGCCAACCACGCAGGTCCTGTTCGCGTGCGAGTTCCGCCAACCACCAGCGGCGCCCGCCCACCACCAGCCCGGGGGCAATCGGTCCCAACGGCAGCGGCGCGACGATCGCCTGCAGTTGCGCCAGCGCCTCGGCATCGCCGGCGACGATGTGCGCCGGTGGCGCCGCGATCGACAGCATCGGCATCGGCGCCGCGCCGGTGACCTCGATCGGCAACAGGCCGGCATCGCACTGTTGCAGCAACTTTCCGTCTGTGGCGCGACAAAAGCCGCTGCTCAGCGCGACGTGCGCGCTACCGATGCTGGGATGGCCGGCGAATGCGATCTCGCGGGTGGGCGTGAAGATGCGCAGACGATAGTCGGCGCGCGCGTCGTCGGGCTTGAGCACGAAGGTGGTTTCGACCAGATTGGTCCAGGCAGCGAAAGCCTGCATCTGCCCGGCGCTCCAGTGCTCGGCGCCCAGTACCACGCCGAGCGGATTGCCTGCGCCGGCGCGGCGGGTGAAGACGTCCACCTGATGGAATTGCGTGGGCGACGAGGGCATGCCGGGGATGTCCATGGCGGAAGGTAGGCGCTATTGTGCAACGCGCCGGCGCATGCGCCCATCGGCTGCGCGACAGCATGCCCGCGTCGGCGCCATGCGTGCGCACGCGACCAATCCCTCGAAGCTGGATGACGACCTGCATGATCACTGTGCATCACCTGGAAAACTCGCGCTCGCAGCGCGTGCTGTGGTTGCTGGAAGAACTCGGGCTGGACTACGAGGTGAAGCGCTACGCTCGCGACCCGCAGACCATGCTGGCTCCGGCGGCGTTGCAGGCGGTGCATCCGCTCGGCAAGTCGCCGGTGATCGGCGACGGCGAGCATGTGGTGGCCGAGTCCGGCGCGATCATCGAATACCTGGTGCAGCGCCATGGCGACGGGAGCCTGTTGCCGGCGCACGACTCCCCCGAGTGGCTGCGCTACACCTACTGGTTGCATTACGCCGAAGGCTCGTTGATGACGCCGCTGCTGATGGCGCTGGTGTTCCGCCGCTTGCCGCAGGGGCCGATGCCGTTCTTCGTGCGCCCCATCGTGCGCAAGCTCAGTGCGCAGGTGCTGCAGCGTTACGTCAACCCGCAGATCGATCTGCACTTCGATTACCTCGAAGCCGAACTTGCCCGCTCCACCTGGTTCTGCGGCGAACGGTTCAGTGCGGCCGACATCCAGATGAGCTTTCCGATCGAAGCGGTGGCGGCGGCGGGCTCGCTCGGCGAAAGGCGACCGCGCCTTGCGGCCTTCGTCGAACGTATCCACGCGCGGCCGGCCTATCGGCGTGCGCTGGAAAAAGGCGGGCCGTTCGATCTGATGCAGCGGGTGGACGGGCATTGATCCGGGGGAACCTCTTGAAACCGTAGCGAGCGGCCCGAGTGCAAGGCGCACGGAGCGGCTGCTCCCGGCGTCCTGCCTCAAGCAGCACTTGCACATCCATGTGCTGCGCAGGAACCGCAGTGTACATATGGGTACATGAGGATTCCGAGCACCGCGCAACGATGTGCAGGATGCACGAGTGCTGCGGGCGCATGGATGCGCAGGAGCAGCCGCAGCAATCGGGTCGCGCAGTAGGTTTCAAGAGGTTACCCTGGGTATCGCGGGCGACGCCGCAGTGCCCGCTCCGGTAGACTTTGCGCCCCACGCCCTCAAGCGCCGAATCCCGTATGCGCGTGGTGCGGGCGTTACCCTCAGTGCCGAGACCTGTCATGAATGCATCACGCGATCCGCTGCCCGACTGGCAGATTCCCACTGTGGTGGTGCGCGCCATCCTTGGCACGTTGTTTTTGATGGCGGGCTGGTGGAAGGTGTTCGTGCTCACGCCAACCGCGCATGCCGAGCAGTTTTTTCTCGGCTGGTTTGGCGATAGCTGGATTCCGCACCCGCTGCTTTGGGCGCTGGGGCTCACGATTCCGGTGGTCGAGCTGGCTGCCGGCGTGCTGTTGCTGCTGGGCTGGCGGCTGCGCGCGGTGCTGACGGTTCTCGGCGGGCTGCTGGTGGTGACCACCTATGGTCACGCCTTGAAGGAACCGCTGTTCAACATCGATGGGCATACCTTCACCCGACTGGCGCTGATCGTGTTTCTGCTGGTGTCGCCGGTGGGCGCCGACCGCTGGAGCGCGGATCGTTGGCTGGCGCGGCGGGCACACTGATGTCGATCCGACTGAACAAATACATCAGCGACTCCGGCCACTGCTCGCGCCGCGAAGCGGACCGGCTGATCCTGGCCGGTCGCGTCAGCGTGAACGGCCTCAAGCCTGGGCTCGGGACGGTAGTGGGCGAGGGCGACGTGGTGCACGTCGATGGTCAGCCGCTACGCAAGCGCAGCGCTGGCGGCGGCGGGCGCAAGCACGTCTACATTGCGCTCCACAAACCGGCCGGCATCACCTGCACCACCGAGACCGAGGTCAAGGGCAACATCGTGGATTTCGTCGGCCACGAGCAACGCATCTTCCCGATCGGGCGCCTGGACAAGGATTCCGAAGGTCTGATCCTGCTGACCAGCAATGGCGACATCGTCAACGAGATCCTGCGCGCCGAGAACGCCAAGGAGAAGGAATACCTGGTGGGCGTGAACCGCGAGGTGACCGACGAGTTTTTGCGCGGCATGGCGCGCGGGGGCATTCCGATCCATGGCCAGCTCACCCGGCCATGCCGCACCGCGCGCCTGGGCAAGGTCGGCTTCAAGGTGACTCTCACGCAGGGGCTGAACCGGCAGATCCGCCTGATGGCGGCGCACTTCGGCTATCGCGTCAAGCGTCTGGTGCGCACCCGCATCGTCAATATCTCGCTGGGTCGGCTCAAGCCGGGGCAGTGGCGCAATCTCACCGATGCGGAGTTGCGTGGGTTGCTGCCGATGCGTGGCGAGTGGTGATGCCCGGCTTGTAGCTTTCGCCAGTGCTCAGAGCTAGAGAAAAAATTGAACGCCGTCGCGAGACCGCCGGCAAGCGTCTCCGTCAAGGCGCGCGACGTGAAAACAAGGGAGGTTGCGACCCCATGGATGGGGGAGGTAGAGCAACGCCTGGAGCGGTTGCCGAGTGAACCAAATGACCGAAGTTTTCGCGCAGCGCAACGCCGCTGGATGCGGTTGCCGACGGTCGCAGCAGGCGGGCAATTTTTTCTCTAGCTCTCAGGCGCGGGCGACGACGCTGCGCCAATGGGCGCGCGCGGCGTGTTGCGCGCTCGCGTCCATCTGCGGCACGAATTCGCGTTCCAGCGGATAGGCGCGCCGCAGCGCGTCGAGGTTCGGCCACAGGCCGACGCCAAGGCCGGCCATCATGGCTGCGCCCAGCGCAGTGGTCTCCAGCATGCGCGGGCGCTTGAGTCGCAGGCCGGAAAGGTCGGCCTGAAGCTGCAGCAACAGGTCGTTGCGGGCGGCGCCGCCGTCGACGCGCAGATCGGTGAGTGGGGTTTGCAGATCGCTCGCCATCGCTTCCAGGATGTCGCACTGGCTGTGCGCAATGCCTTCCAGTGCGGCGCGCGCCAAGTGCGCGCGGGTAGTGCCGCGAGTCAGCCCGTGGATCAGACCGCGCGCCTCCGGGCGCCAGTGCGGCGCGCCCAGCCCTGCGTGTGCGGGTACCAGCGTGACGCCGCCACTGTCCGGCACGCTGCGCGCCAGTGCTTCGAGTTCGTCGGGGTGGGCGATGACGCCGAGGCCATCGCGCAGCCACGTCACCAGCGCGCCGGCGACGAATGCGCCGCCCTCCAGCGCATAGTGAGTCTGGCCGCCGATGCGCCAGGCAATGGTGGACAGCATGCCGTGCGCGCTCTGGGGGGCTTGGGTGCCGGTGTTGACCAGCACGAAGCTGCCGGTGCCATAGGTGATCTTGGCCTGGCCCGGATCGAAGCAGCCTTGGCCGAACAAGGCGGCCTGCTGGTCGCCGGCGATGCCGGCAATCGGCAAGCCGTCCGGCAGTTCCGGCACGCCGTGCACGCGGGCGCAGACGCCGGAACTGTCGACGATGGTGGGAAGCCGCGTCCCGGCGACGCCGAAGCGGTCGATCAGGGTGTCGCACCAGGCGCCGCTGGCGAGATCGAGCAACAAGGTGCGGCTGGCATTGCCGGGGTCGGTCAGCGATTGTCCGCTCAGGCGGCGCAGCATGTGCGTGTCCGCCGTGCCGAAGGCGAGCCGGCGACTGTCGTGGCGTTGCCGCAGCCAGGCCAGTTTGCTGGCCGAGAAGTACGGATCGATGGGCAGGCCGGTGCGACGCCGGGTGTCGTCCTCCAGCGCCTTGTGCGATGCGCACCAGTCGCTGGTGCGGCGGTCCTGCCAGACGATCGCGCGGTCCAGCGCTTGCCCGCTGTCGGCATCCCAGACGAACGTGGTCTCGCGCTGGTTGGTGATGCCGATCGCGGCCAGACGCGCCGGGTCGATGCCGTCGAGCGCAAGCCGCAACGCTTGACGCACACTGGCCCAGATTTCGTCGGGGTCGTGCTCGACCCAGCCGGGCTGCGGGTAGTGCTGGGCGAACTCCACGCTGGCGCGCGAACGCACCTGCAAGTCGCGGCCCACCACCAGTACGGTGTTGCCGGAGGTGCCTTGGTCGAGACCGATGACCAGATCGGGAACCGCAGTGCGCGGCGCAGCAAGGGTTGTGCTCATGCGTCGAGCCTACTGCAAGTGCGGGCGGTGGCGAAGCCTGGCACGCCGCAATGATCGTTTCGGCTGGAGCGCGCGCAACCCGCAGTCATTAGCGGCGACGAGGCAGTTGCTTGTCACCCTGCCCGCCGTTGTCCCGGACGACGCCTTTGGCCGATCCGGGCTGCCGGATTACCGGTGTCGTCCGGCGGTACGCAGCCACTCAATGGCGCCGCTTGCGGCAATGCGTCCGCTGGCCATGCTCGCCTGCAGCAGATAGCCGCCTGTGGGCGCTTCCCAGTCGAGCATCTCGCCTGCGCAAAATACTCCGGGGCGGGCCTGCAGCATCAGCGTGGCGTCGAGCGATTCCAGGCACACGCCACCGGCGGTGCTGATCGCCTCCGCGACCGGCCGGGTGGCACGCAGGATCAGCGGTAGCGCCTTGAGTTGCGTTGCCAGCGCGTCGGGCCGATCGAAGGTGTCGCGCGCGAGTATCTCGAACGCCAGCGCGCATTTCGCGGCGTCGATGCCGGTGCTGCGACGCAGCCATTCGCCGATGCTGCGGCGCCCGCGAGGTTTGCGCAACGCATCAGCCAGCGCGTGCTCGCTGCGGCCCGGCACCAGATCGAGCCGGATCTCGGCGCTGCTGTGTTGCTGAATCTGCCGGCGCAGTTCGGCGCCGATGGCGTAGATCAGGCTGCCTTCGATGCCGCTGCGGGTAAGCACGCATTCGCCCTGCCGCTGTTGCCAGTGGCCGTGGCGGTCGCACCAGGCGATCCGCACCGGTTTGAGCGGCGCACCCTCGTGGCGATCGGCGAGGTGCGCGCTCCAGCCAACGTCAAAGCCGCAATTGGCCGCCTGCAACGGCGCGATCCGGGTGCCGGTCGCTGCGAGCAGCGGCACCCAGGCGCCATCGGAGCCCAGTTGTGGCCAACTGGCGCCGCCCAGCGCCAGCACTGTGGCGTCGGCGCGCACGATCTGTTCGCCGGTGGGATTGGCGAAGCGCAGTTCACCGTTGGCGCCCCAGCCCAGCCAGCGATGGTTGACGTGGAACGCCACGCCGGCCGCTTTGAGCCGCTGCACCCAACGGCGCAACAAGGGCGCGGCCTTGAGGTCGCTGGGGAACACCCGCCCCGAACTGCCGACAAAGGTCTCGATGCCGAGCGTCTGCGCCCATTGCCGCAACGCCGGCGGGTCGAACGCACGCAGCCACGCGCCGACCGCGTCGGCGCGTTCGCCATAGCGCTGCACGAATGCGGGCAACGGTTCCGAGTGGGTGAGATTGAGACCGCCCTTGCCGGCGATCAGCAGCTTGCGGCCGACTGAACCCTTGCGCTCATACAGGTCGACCGCGAAGCCAGCCTCCGCCGCCACCTCGGCTGCCATCAAACCGGCAGGGCCGCCGCCGATGACGGCGATGCGTGGCGCAGGGGCGGTCTTCACGTGCGGGCTCCGCGGGAGGGACGCGCAGCATAACGGCATTGGTGGTTGCGCGGGGATTCGCACTTACACTGGCGCGCACCGCCAGTGCGAGCCCCAACCATGCCTTACACGCCCATTCTTGCCACTCTGGTCTACGTGCTCTCGCCGGATCGACAACGGGTGTTGATGGTGCATCGCAACGCCCGCCCTGAGGACCAGCAACTGGGCAAGTACAACGGCCTTGGCGGCAAGCTCGAACGCGATGAGGATGTGGCAGCAGGTGCCGCCCGCGAACTGCGCGAGGAAGCGGGTCTGGAGATCGACGCGATGCGTCTGCGCGGCACCATCAGTTGGCCCGGCTTTGGACGCGGTGGCGAGGACTGGTTCGGCTTCGTGTTCGTGGTCGATCGTTTCCGCGGCGAGCCGCCAGCACGCAATGCCGAGGGCGATCTGTCCTGGATCGCATTGGCCGACCTGCCGGGACTGCCGCTGTGGGAGGGCGACCGCCACTTCTTGCCGCTGGTGTTCGACGCGCACCCGCTGCCGTTCCATGGGGTGATGCCGTACCGCGACGGGCGCATGTTGAGCTGGCATTTCAGCCGTTGATTCGTGCGCTGTCAGGCGATTTTCCCGGGTTGGCCACAGGCGGATTTTCAAATCCGCGGCAGCTTTGCTGCACCATCATAACGTCATGAAAAACAATGACAAATCATCGATCCGCCAAGCATGGCGGCGTGATTATTAACAAAATATTAACGTAAAATCTGCTACATTGCGCCGGTTGCGACTTGATATTTCTCGAGTCCACGACGCAACGACTTGCGGCATGCCGGCCTGGCGCCGGTGGCCCGCGTCTTCGCACGGTGCTCAGCCGCTGCGCCGGTGTTGCCTTGAAGCAGGAGCCATTGATGACCGATTCCCACACCAGCCTTTCCGACCTCCTGGAGATCAATCGCGATGGAGCAGACTTTTACGAGCAGGCCGCGCAGTCGGTGGACGACGCGCGTCTGCGCAAACTCTTTGCGCAACTGGCGCAGATGAAATCGGAACTGGCATCGGAGATGTCGGACGAGGTGCCCGCCAAGGCGGCTCGCCGCGGCAAGCCGTCCGGCCCGGTTGCCGAATTCCAGCGCACCTACGCCGACCTTCGCAAGAACCTGCGCAAGCCCGGCGGCAGCCAGATCGACGTGCTGGAGCAGGCCGAAGGGCGGCTGCATTCGCAGTTTCAGCAGTTGGTGCTCGACCGCGACCAGACCTTCGTGGTGCGGGTACTGGCGAAGCGCTACCTCTCCAAGGTCGACCCGCTGCACCGCGAGATCCGCGCGCGCAAGCGCGATCTGCCCTGACCCAACGGGTTCAAGTGAAAAAAAAGGGGCCGCATGCGGCCCCTTTTTTGTTGGCGCGGTAGCGCAGGGCGATCAACTGCCGCTGCCGTCCAGGCCGCGACGCGCCAGCAACGGCTTCACGTCGGGATCGCGGCCGCGGAAGCTGCGGAACAGGCCCATCGCGTCCGCGGTGCCGCCGCGCGACAGCAAGGTGTTGCGGAAGTGGTCGCCGTTCTCGCGCTTGAGACCGCCGTTCTCCTTGAACCATTCCACGCTGTCGGCATCCAGCACTTCGCTCCAGATGTAGCTGTAGTAGCCGGCCGAGTAGCCGCCGATGATGTGCGAGAAGTAGGTGCTGCGGTAGCGCGGCGGCACCGGCGCAAAGTCGACGCCCGCCTTCTTCAACGCATCGGCCTCGAACGCCAGCACGCCGTCGGCATCCGGCACCTGATCGGCGCCGATCTGGTGCCATGCCTGATCCAGCAGCGAGGCCGCCAGATACTCGGTGGTGGCGAAGCCCTGGTTGAACTTCTGGGTGGCTTCGACCTTGTCCAGCAATACCTGCGGCATCGCCTCGCCGGTCTGGTAGTGCTTGGCGTAGTTCGCCAGCACTTCCGGCCAGGTCGCCCACATCTCGTTCACCTGCGAGGGGTACTCGACGAAATCGCGCGGCACGCTGGTACCGGTGAAGCGTGGGTAACGCACCTTCGAGAACATGCCGTGCAGGGCATGGCCGAACTCATGGAACATGGTGTTGGCTTCGTCGAAGGTCAGCAGCGTCGGCTCGCCTTCCGGCGGCTTCGGGATGTTGAGGTGATTGGCCACCACCGGCTGGGTGCCGAGCAGTTCGTTCTGGCCGACGTACTCGTTCATCCAGGCGCCGCCGCGCTTGGACGGGCGGGCGTAGAAGTCGGCGATGAAGATCGCGAGCTGCGACCCGTCGGCCTCGAACACGTCGAACACGCGCACGTCCGGCAGATACACCGGCAGATCGTGACGCTCCTTGAAGCTCAGGCCGTACAGCTTGTTGGCGGCAAAGAACACGCCGTTCTGCAGCACATTGTCGAGTTCCAGGTACGGGCGCAGTTGCGACTCGTCGAAGTCGTAACGCGCCTTGCGAACCTTCTCGGCGTAGTAGGCCCAGTCCCACGCAGCCAATTGGAAGCCGCCCTTTTCGGCGTCGATCAGCTTCTGCATGTCGGCGGCTTCCTTGCGCGCGTTGGCGACGGCCGCCGGCGCGAGGTCGCCGAGCATCTTGTTGACCGCATCGGTGGTGCGCGCGGTCTGGTCTTCCAGGCTGTAGGCGGCGTGGTTGGGGTAACCCAGCAACTTGGCGCGTTCGGCGCGGATCGTGGCGATGCGCGCGAGCACGGCGCGGTTGTCGAACTCGCCGCCGTGGCTGCCGCGCGCGACCGACGTTGTCTGGATGCGCTCGCGCAGCGCGCGGTTGTCGAGCGAGGCGAGCGACGGCTGGCCGGAAGTGTTCATCATCGCCAGCACGAACTTGCCTTCCTTGCCGGATTCCTTGGCGGCCTGCGCGGCAGCAGCGATGGCGTTGTCGGACAGGCCGGCCAGTTCCTCGCGGGTGTCGACCACGATCGCCGAGGCGTTGGTCTCCTTCAGCACGTTCTGACTGAAAGTGGTTTGCAGCGAGGCCAGTTCGGCGTTGAAGGCGGTGAGCTTGGTCTTGTCGGCATCGGACAGCTTGGCGCCAGCGCGGACGAAGTCGGTGTGGTAGCGCTCGAGCAGATACGCCGACTCGGGGTCGAGGCCGAGGCTGTCGCGTTGGTCGTACAAGGACTGGACGCGGGCGAACAGCTTGCCGTTGAGGGCGATGGCATCCTGATGCGCCGACAGCTTGGGCGCCATCTCGCTCTGGATTTTCTCCATCTCGTCGTTGGTGTTGGCGCCGGTCAGCGAGAAGAACACCGTCTGCACGCGATTGAGCAACTGCCCGCTGCGCTCCATCGCCACCACGGTGTTTTCGAAGGTGGCCGGTTCGCTGGAGTTGGCGATCGCGTCGATTTCGGCAAGCTGCTCCGCCATGCCCTTCTCGAACGCCGGCACATAGTCTTCGGTGTGAATCTTGTCGAACGGTGGATACTGGAAGGGCAGGGTGCTGGGTGCGAAGAACGGGTTTTGCACGGTGGCCTCGGCCGCTGGTGCCTGGGACGATTCACTGGCAGCCGGCGGCTGCGATTGGGAGCAGGCGACCGCGGTCAGCGACAGCGCGCTGGCCAGGGCGATGGCAAGTCGTTGGTTCATGGCGGGGCAATCCTTGGGTACGAAGCGAAGACTGCCAAGCGTAGCGCAGGATACTGCCACCCGCCTGCATGACTGATGGCAGGGATCGCACTGGGATCGGGCGCCGCTCAGAACCAGGGCGGCAGCGGCAGTCCGCGCTCGGCCATGAACGCGGCGTTGAACAGCTTGGACTCGTAGCGGCTGGCGCTGTCGCACAGCACCGTCACGATGGTGTGGCCTGGCCCGAGCTGGCGCGCCAACCGGATTGCACCGGCCACGTTGATGCCGCTCGAGGTGCCGACGTACAGACCCTCGCGACCGATCAACTCCCACAGCACCGGCACCCATTCGCGATCCGGAATGTTGAAGGCATCGTCGATACGGGCACCGTCGAGATTGCCGGTGATGCGATTCTGGCCGATGCCCTCGGTGATCGAACTGCCCTGCGCGGCGATCGCACCAGTCTTGACCCAACTGTAGATGCCGGCGCCGTCGGGATCGGCGACTGCGGTGACCACGCCGGGTCGCTGGCGCTTGAGGTATTCCGCAACCCCAGCCAGGGTGCCGCCGGTGCCGACCGCGCAGATGAAAGCATCGATCCGGCCCTGTGTCTGTGCCCAGATTTCCGGCCCGGTGCTGGCGATGTGGCCCTCGCGGTTGGCGGGGTTGTCCCACTGGTTGGCGTAGAACACGCCCCCGGTGGATTGGTCCGCCATCGATTCGGCCAGGCGCCGCGACTGGTGCACGTAGTGCTCGGGATTGGCGAACGGCACCGCCGGCACGGTACGCAGTTCCGCGCCCATGCCGCGCAATGCGGATTGTTTCTCGCGCGATTGCGTGTCGGGCATCAGGATGATGGTCTTAAGCCCCAGCGCATTGCCGGCCAGGGTGAGCCCGATCCCGGTGTTGCCAGCCGTGCCTTCGACCACGGTCCCGCCCGGCGCGATCAGGCCACGGCGCAGCGCATCGAGCAGCATGAACTTGGCGGCGCGGTCTTTCACCGAGCCGCCGGGGTTCATGAATTCGGCCTTGCCGAGGATGGTGCAGCCGGTGTGCTCGGAGGCGGCACGCAAGTGGATCAACGGGGTGTTGCCGATGTGGTCGAGGAATGGGCAGTCGATGGTCATGTCAGGCGTTCCAACGGAATGACGCAGTGCAACGTGCGGGCGAGGAAACGTCAAGTGTCGGTGCAGTGCGATGTGTAACAGTGCGTTCCGGCAGTGGCGGCGCCACACATGGATGCGCAAGAGCAGCCGACAGGTGCCGCCGGATTGCCGCCTCGGCCGGCGGTTGCCTGTATTGATCATCGTGCTGGGCTGTGTCCGCGGATCGATCGAAGTTTCGACTATCCTTGCGCCGTTGCCCTTCGCTCAATCCCCCATCGAGGAGCCTTGCATGTACACCCTTTATTACGCGCCCGGCGCGGCCAGTTTCGTGGTGCATTGGTTGTTGCTGGAAACCGGTGCCGACTACCAGTTGCAGCGCGTCAACCTGCAGGCGGGCGAGCAGAAGCAGGATGCGTACCTCAAGCTCAATCCGGCCGGCGTGGTGCCGACGCTGCTGGTCGACGGCCAGCCGGTGTTCGAATCCTCGGCGTTGCTGATGCACCTTGCCGATGTGTTTCCCAAGGCCGGTCTGGCGCCGGCCCCCGCCACGCTGGAGCGCGCACGCTACTACCAATGGATCCTGCATCTGGCCAATGTGGTGCAGCCGGCGTTCCGGCACTGGTTCGTGCCGGCGGAAGCGGCGGGTGCGGAGCACGCGGATGCCGCCAAGGAACTGGCGCGTGGTCGCATCGAAGCGGCGTGGCAGCGGATCGACGCGCATCTCGCGCAGCACGGCCCGTATCTGCTGGGTAAGCAGGTCAGTGCCGCCGACTTCCTGTTGACCATGTTGATGCGCTGGTCGCGCAACATGCCGCGTCCCGCCACCGATTGGCCGCATCTGGGGGCGCTCGCCAAGCTCATGAAGGCGAGGCCGACGTTCGCCGAGCTGTACCGGCGCGAGGAATTGACCGAATGGCTGTAAACATGCCCGGCCGCGACGGAGCGATGGCATGAGCGACAGTCCGCTGATCGACCTGCGCCATCAGCACTTCATCCTGCACGAGGTATTGCAGGTAGCGCGGATGACGCAATGGCCGCACTTTGCTCAGCACGGCGCCGAGACCTTCGACGCGGCGCTGGATCTGGCGCACCAGCTCGCGCTGCAGCGTTTCCTGCCGCACAACCGCGAAGCGGACAATCACGAGCCGCGTCTGCGCGATGGCAAGGTGCATCTGGTGCCGGCGGTGGCGCAGGCGTTGGAGTCGTACCGAGACGCGGGATTCTTCGCGGCTGGCGCCGATGAGGCGCGCGGCGGCATGCAGTTGCCGTACACCATCGCGCTGGCATGCGAGAGCCTGTTCGCCGGCGCCAACGTCGCCACCGCCGGCTACGCGATGCTGACCAAAGGCGTAGCTCACCTGGTCGAGCGTTTCGGCAGCGCGTCGCAGCGTCAGCGCTTTCTGGCGCCGCTGCTGACCGGCAGGTATTTCGGCACGATGTGCCTGAGCGAGCCGCAGGCCGGTTCGTCGCTGGGCGACATCACCACTCGCGCCGAGCCGATCGGCGACGGCTGCTACCGCCTGCACGGCGCCAAGATGTGGATCTCCGGCGGCGAGCACGAACTGGGCGAAAACATCGTACATATGGTGCTGGCGCGTACCCCCGATGCGCCGCCCGGCGTGCGCGGCATCAGCCTGTTCCTGGTGCCGCGTTATCGGGTGGCCGACGATGGCGCCGTTGGCGCGGACAACGACGTGCGTCTGGCCGGCATCAATCACAAGCTCGGTCAGCGCGGCATCGTCAACACCTTCCTGAAATTCGGCGAGCGCGGCGAGTGCATCGGCGAATTGGTCGGTGCGGAACAGCGCGGCCTGGCGCAGATGTTCGTGATGATGAATGAAGCGCGGATCGGGGTCGGCATCGGCGCGATCATGCTGGGCAATGCCGGCTATCGCTACTCGCTGGCCTACGCGCGCGAGCGTCGACAGGGACGGCACCCGGATCAGAAGGATCCGACCAGCCCGCCGGTTGCCCTGATCGAGCATGCCGACGTGCGGCGCATGTTGTTGCAGCAACGCGCCTACGTGGAGGGTGCGCACGCGCTGGCGATGTATGCCGCCACGCTGGTTGACGCGCAAGCGCACGATCCCGACGAAGCCGCGCGCGCGCGCGCCAGCGTGTTGCTGGAGTTGCTCACGCCGATCGTCAAGGGCTGGTCGTCGGACTGGTGCCTGAAGGCCAACGAGTTGGCGATCCAGGTGTTGGGCGGCTATGGCTACACGCGCGAATACCCGGTCGAACAGTATTACCGCGACAACCGCCTGAACCCGATCCACGAAGGCAGCAACGGTATCCAGGCGATCGATCTGCTGGGTCGCAAGGTGCTGGCCGATCAGGGCGCCGGTCTGCGCGCCTTGCTCGACGCCATGGCGGCAACCATCGAGTCGGCCGCTGGCGCCGCGGAGCTGCTGCCGTGCGCGCAGGCATTGGCGCAGTATGCCAAGCGCGCGGCCGACGTCACCTTGCGGATCGGCGGCGAGCTGGCGCAGGGCCGGGTGCGCGCCGGTCTGGCCAACGCCTCGCATTACCTCACTTTGATGGGGCACCTGTGCGTGGCCTGGATGTGGCTGCGTCAGGCGCTGGTGGCGCAGGCCGCGCTGCCATCCGCCACGCCCGCCACGGCGGTGTTCTACCGCGGCAAGTTGCAGACCTGCCAGTTCTTCTTTCGACAGGAGCTGCCGGTGGTAGAGCGCGATTTGCGGGTGCTGGAATCGTTGGACGACAGCGCGTTCGCGATGGCGCCGGAGCAGTTCTGAGCAATTCAACCCCGTCTGAGCGAGGTGCCGTCGAAGAAACAAAGGTCCGCAAAGGACGCAAAGCAGCAAAGGACGCAAATCAAGTTTGTTGTGGCGTTGGGTTCGTTTGTCACGGCGCTACCACCTGCGGGGTTCGTGGCGCGCGTGGCCCGATTCCATCCTGACTGCGGTCCCTTTGCGACCTTTGCGTTTTTTTGCGGACCCCATGGGTTTCTGCTCAACCCAACTCCGCACATGGGCCAAAAGCCGACGCGCGGCGCCGTGCGCCGCCATCGCCAGCCTCAGCGCGGCTGCGCCAGTCGCGACACCACGTGCGCCATGCGCGTCGCCACCTCAGGCTGCAACAGATAGCTTTGCGCCCGCTCGCGCAAGCGTTCCATATTGCCGCTGGAGGCGTCGTCCAGCGACGCGCTGCCTTGTTCGAGCGCGATCTGGAAGCGGAAGTAGCCATCGCCCACCAGTTGCCGGGCGATCACGTCGTTGTTGTCCGAGGCGCCGTCGAAGACTACGTCCAGGATCGGCATCGACCATTGCAACGCGCCCCAGTGCTGCGCCTCGCGTGGGCTGATCGGATAGGCGTGGCGGCCGGTGCCCAGTGACACCAGCAGCAATTCGTTGGGCTGGGTCAGGTCGGGATCTGCGCGCAGCGCTTCGGCAATGGCGCACACGCTGGGATTGTTGGCAACCACGCCACCATCGATCAGCGACAGCTCGCGTTCGCCAAGGCGCAGCGCATGGCCCGGAAAGTAGCCGGGCGCCGCGGCCGAGCCGCGACAGGCCTGCCACACCGGGATGTCGCGGTGCTCGGGCAGATAGCTGCGCAACCACACCGGCGCGCGCACTACGGTGTCGTAGGCCAACAGCAGAGTGGGGTGTTGCAGGTCGCCCAGGGTGAGGTCGCCGAATATCAGTCGCAGCACGCGGTCGAGTCCGCGGCCATCGAACTTCGGCGCCGAGATGCCCTGACTGGGCGTGCGTCGCGCGCGTGACAACATGCGCGCCGGAGTCGCCGGAAAGATGGCGCGACTGGCTTCGTCATACAGTTGCGCCAGCTCGGCCGGGCGTTTGCCGGCGGCGAGACCGGCCACGATCAGCGCGCCGGTGGAGTTGCCGACCAGCAGGTCGAATTGCTTCGTGACCGAATCCAGTCCGCGCGCGATCAGTCCACGTTCCATGTGATCCAGCCAGAGGCTGGGTACCACGCCGCGAATACCGCCACCGTCGATGCTCAGGATTCGCTGCGCCCGCACCCATGCCTCCGTGATGTTGCTGCCACCGCCCGACGCTGTGGTCGCCCCGGCGGTGAACTGGCGCAACGCGCCTGCCGGGGCGTGCAGGCACAGACCATGATGGCAGGCGCGCGGTTCCCCTGCGTCAGCCGCCGAACACGCGTTTGAGCAGGTCGCTGCCGCGCTTGAGCGGATTGCTGCGGATCGCCTTTTCTTCCACGGCGACGTAATGGAACAGCCCGTCCAATGCCTTGTCGGTGACGTAGGCATCGAGGTCGGTATTGTCTGCGCCCAACAGCGCGGTGAGCCCACCAGCCTTGCTGGTCAGGGCTTTGTAGCGCTGGGTGACTTCGGTGTTGGCGGTGGCCTTGGCTACGATCGGGGTGAACGCAGTGCGCAGGCGGTCTTCGCTGACACGGCGGAAATACTGCGTGCCGGCGTCCTCACCGCCACGCACGATTCCGAGCGCGTCCTGCACGCTCATGCCGCGCACGGCGTCGGCGAAGATGTCGGCGGCGGCCGGCACCGCTTGCTCGGCGGCCCGGTTCATCGCGGTTTCGAAAGCATCCACCTGCGCCCCCGCACCCAGTTTGCGCGCGGCCTTGGTCAGTTTGCGCAAGCTCTTGGGGGTGGCGATGCGCACCGCCTGATCTGCCAGAAAGCCGTCCTTGCGCCCCAGTCGCAGCACCGCATTGCGGGTGCCTTGCGCCAGCGCCTCCTTGACGCCGGCGGCGGCTTCCGGCTCCGTCACCGAAGCGCTGGTTGGCGTCGACTGCCCAAACAACTTGCCAAGCTGATCGCCGAGTGATTGTGCGTGAGACGGCGCGCTGGTCGCCATCGCCACCAGCAACAAGGCCACGGTTCTCATCGTCAGGCACTCCGATCCAGCACGTCGACGCATCGTAAGCCCGAATGGCGGTGGGCGGCAATTGGCGGCAATGTGAGCGGCGTGCTGGACGGTTCAGAGAACGCGGGATCGCATTGCCCACGATACGGGTGGTCCAACGGGGTTTTCTTTGCCGTTGTCTGTCAATTGCCGAGACTCGTTTGTGCCAGCTTTATACCTGCGTCTGGCCATGGCGGCAGGAGTACGTCGAAACGCAGGAGACCATTCATCCGTCGCACCTGTTCGGTGACGACGAGGCATAGGCATTGTTGCGCCCTCGACCCGCCGCGGCCCACGAAATCACCGCGTTGCCGCGGTGCCGAGACACCTTCGGCGGGTTCACGGGCAGGTCCGTCGGTTGTCGTACGGTGAGGTGGCATCGACACGAAGAACGGTGCGCGGCGATGCGAGCATGGGCGCGAAGGTGTTGCGCCGACCCGCGTGCGGGCAAATGTCATCGCCCGCCAACGGAGAGGTGCTCGCGTGGCGAAGCGCGCGTCGCGCCGGTGCCGTCATTTGTGCCGAGGTTGTTGGCGTGGAGGCGACGTGCGGCCATCACCGGTGGGAAACGCCGGGAGCCGGCCCGGGCTGCGCCCGGGTCAGCTCTGATTTTCCAACGTCATAATGCACGAGTCATCTGGCGGCACATATACCGTTTCGTTTGTTCGCCACTAGCAGTCCGCCATTGTGCATGCAAACGTAAACCTGCCAGGCACGGGCGAAAGTGCACGCCCTCTCTGTCGCCTGGTTACTTCCATTCCCCTTCCAAGCTGGCGAGGTCCACGCTGGTTGGTTCGGTGATTTTGATCGCCTTGCCGGAACCGTGAGGTGCGGCCCAAGACCATCCGGAAGGCTGGTGCCACGTCTTGACCTCCACGACCGCGTCGGCGCCCAGTTTGCGCGCGCCGTCCGCCAGGGATACGAGCACCTTGCCGGACGAACCATACCAGACCTTTCCGACCTCGAGATCGCCCAGAACCTCATATTTTGCGGTGGGAGGAAGGGCTGCGCGAGTCACGTAAATGCGATTGCTGTGTGATTCGTATGTCGTCGCTGAAGCTTGCTTGACGTCGGTGGTGCTCTTGAGGATAAATGGGCTGTGAGCGGAACATCCCATCACCGCTACGGCCATGGCACACATCCATGCAATTTGTTTGCGTTTCATTATTACTTCCTTGCCTGATTTTGTTGTGACGAGTTTATTATTATTCCATTCGGCACTTTGTATCGTGTGGATGCCGAATTGGCGCAAAAAACATCATGTGCCTTGCGCGTTCCGCAGGTCATGCAGACTGCTTATGCAGCCTAACATCGTGGTGTTCAGGTAGTCCAGCGATGGTCACAGGACGCGCTCAACCCGGAGATCGCGCAACGTGGCCCATCGAAACGAGCCGGGTTGTTTTCCGAATGTCGGAATGGCAATGCGGCGATCGCGTTGGCCACGGTCAGGTGTTCGCGGCATCAAGGCTGCACGATGGAGTGCGTGCCGGTGTCGAGGAGAATAATCGCCACCTGTCGTCGCACTAAGCAGTTTGGGTGACGTTGTAGCTGGGCGTGCATTGCCGTTGGCGGGATGCCAGCGCGAAGAATACACGTGCCAGCAGAGACTGGCCGCAGGCCGCCTCGATACTCGCACACCCAGGCCATCGGCAGCGCTCCCACCACTCGCAATCGAACGAAAACCGGGTTAGAGTTTGAGCCGCTGTGTTTGCCTGGGTCACTGCGGTTGGTGGCCCGGTGCGGTAGATCCAATGATCCGCTTCATCGATGCGCATCGCTTACTCCTGAGGCAATCCAGCACGCCGGGGCGAACGGCAGCGGTATTCGCCAAGCCATCCATCATCATGTTCCAGGAGCAAGCCATGTCCGATCGTCAGCAGGGCACCGTGAAGTGGTTCAACGATGCCAAGGGTTTTGGGTTTATCAGCCGCGACAACGGTGAGGACGTGTTCGTCCACTTCCGCGCCATCGTCGGTACCGGGTTCAAGTCGCTGCAGGAAGGCCAGAAGGTCAGCTTCAAGCTGGTGCAGGGTCAGAAGGGGCTGCAGGCGGATGAGGTGCAGGCGCTGTAGTTCGCGCTGCGCTGAGAGTGTCGAGAAGGCCCCGGCTGAGTCCGGGGCTTTTTCGTTGGCGGCGACCTCGGCGTGTGCCGCTCAACTCAGCTCAACGCGGCGACGCGGATCGGTAGGCCATTGAGGGCGGCGTTGCCGGACGGGGCGTCGAGTGCGGTGGGGTCGCTGAGGTCGTTGTAGCTGGGGCCGGCTACGTTGCTGGCGAGGCGTTGGCGGGTGCCTTCGCGCGCGTGGCCGAAGCCGTGCGGCAGGCAGGCGACGCCGGGCATTACGGTGTCGCTGGACAGCACTTCGACTTCAATGCTTCCCACCGCGGAATCCACTCGCACGCGCGCGCCGTCGCCGATGCCGCGTGCGGCGAGGTCGTTGGGGTGCATGTGCAACTGATGGCGCGGCTTGCCCTTGATCAGGCGCGGCGCGTTGTGCATCCACGAGTTGTTGTTGCGCGGATCGCGGCGGCCGATCAGGCGCAGGCCGGCGTCCGGTGGCGTCGCCATTTCGGCGCCAA
>JANRIF010000233.1:0-12311 GCA_033765245.1 Lysobacteraceae bacterium | reverse complement strand
GCATCGCGGTGAGTCTCGTTGCAGATGGCGCGGATGGTGGTGACTACGTAGCCGTTGTGCGGGAGCGAGTCGAGTACGCCGGAGGAGATCGCCACGGCGCGATGCAGGTGGTCGGGGTTTACGCCTTGCGCCAGAAACACGGGCGCGAGCAGTGGCAGGGCGATGACTTGGCCGCCGGAGGCGGAGCCGGTCATGGCGGCGATTGCGCTGACGGCGAACGCGGCGGTGGCGACGCCGGAGCCGGGCAGGTGGGTGAGGGCGTTCACTGCCACCATGAACGCCGGGGCGGCTTTGGCGACGGCGCCGAAGCCCACTACGGCGGCGGTGTTGCCGATCGCGATCAAGGCGCCGGTGCTGCCTTCGGCCACTGCGCGCGCGGGCTGCTGGCGGGTGCGCCAACAGGTGGCGATCACGCCGAGCGAGCCGCTCAACAAGGCCAGGATCAGCGCGGAGGTTTGCAATCGATCGTGCAGGGCGAAGCTCACCACCAGCACCAGTAACGGCCCCACCAGGGCGCGCCACGCGGGCGGCAGGTCGTTGCGGGTTGGGGTGGGGTCGCCGGCGCGCGCTTCGAAATGCTCGCCGCGTGCGCGTGCGCGCCGCAGCATCGCTACCAGCCAGGCATAGCCCAACCCCGCCATCGCCAGCGCCACGATCAGGCTCGCCTGCCACGCTGCCCACGGCGAGGTGCCCAGATACTGGATCGGAATCCAGTTCTGGATTTCCGGCGAACCGGCCGAGGTCATGGTGAAGGTGACCGAGCCGAACGCCAGCGCCGCTGGAATGAAACGACGCGGCAGGTCGGCGGCGCGGAACAGGCTGAGCGCGGTGGGATACACCGAGAAGGCCACCACGAACAGGCTCACGCCGCCGTAGGTGAGGATGGCACAGGCCACCACCACCGCCAGCGCGGCGCGCTTCTCGCCGATGCGCGCCAGCACCCGTCGCGCGATGCTTTCGGCGGCGCCGCTGTCTTCCATCAATTTGCCGAAGATCGAACCGAGCAGGAACATGAAGAACCAGCTCGCGATGAAGCCGGTGAAGCCGCTCATGTAGGCGCCGATCAGATTGTCCTGGCCCGCGCTGGCAAGCGGCGGCAATAGCGGGATGCCGCTGGTCAGCGCCACCAGCAACGCGCACAGCGGCGTGGCGACGAACAGGTTCATGCCGCGCACGGTGAGGATGACCAGAAAGGCCAGCGCGGCGAGAAGCCCGATCAGGCTGAGCATGGAAGCGATCCGCAGACGGTGAGGCTGGAGTATCGCGACATGCGGTGGCGGCAGGCACTGTACCAACGTACAACTGTGCACGGTGTCGCCCACCGCTAGTCTCACCCTGCGCCGGTATTGCCACCGTGCGAGCCATCCGGAGAGGGGACACCATGCAAACCAAGTTACTGACCACCGCCATCTCGGTCGCGCTGCTGACGCTTGCCGCACCGGCGTGGGCGCAGACAACCGCCAGCGACGCCGGTCAGCCGGAAGCCGCGGCGGCCACCTCTGAGGCGCCCAGCGCCAAAGTGCTCGATCAGGTGATGGTCACCGCGCGTCGGCGCGAGGAAGCGCTGCTCGACGTGCCGTTGTCGATCTCCTCGTTCTCCGGGCCGCAATTGGAGAAGCTGGGCACGGTCGACATCACCGATCTCAACAAGCTGGTGCCGAACGTCACGCTGGAACCCACCCGCGGCACCAACTCCACCCTGTCCGCGTTCATTCGCGGTGTCGGTCAGCAGGACCCGGTGGCGGGCTTCGAGCAGGGCGTCGGCGTGTACATCGACGATGTGTATCTGAACCGCCCGCACGGCGCGGTGGTGGACATCTACGACGTCGAGCGCATCGAAGTGCTGCGCGGGCCACAGGGCACGCTCTACGGCCGCAACACCATCGGCGGCGCGATCAAGTACGTCACCAAGCGGTTGGGTTACGAACCGGCGGCCGAGTTGTCGGCATCGCTGGGCAAGTACAGCCAGCGCGATTTCTCCGGCAAGTTCACCATGCCGGTCAACGACGACCTGCGCTTCGGCGCCACCATCGCTTCATTCCAGCGCGAGGGCTTTGGCGAAAACATCGTCACCGGCGCGGACAACTACGACAAGGACGTGCTGGCGGGCCGCTTGAGCATGGAGTGGACGCCGAGCGAGTCGGTGTTCGTGCGCATTGCCGGCGACTGGACCGAGGACGATTCCAACTCGCGCCAGGGCCATCGCGTGCTGCCCAGCCTGCTGACCAACCAGCCGGTGCTCGATGATGTGTTCGACACCCAGGCCGGTCTGGACACGCCCAAGGCCATGCAGCGCAACCGCGGCATCAGCGGCACGCTGGAGTGGTACATCGACGACGTCTTCACCTTCAAGAGCATCAGCGCCTACCGCAAGAACAACGCGGCGTGGGCCAACGATTTCGACGGCCTGCAATCGGTCGACATCGACGTGCCGGTGGTCTACAAGGACGACCAGTTCAGCCAGGAATTGCAGTTGCTGTTCACCACCGATCGAGTGTCCGGCGTGGCGGGCTTCTACTACCTCGACGCCAACGCCTTCAACGATTTCGACGTGGTGCTGGGCACCACCGGCACGCTGCTGAACCTGCCGGGACTGAACGCCAATACCATCGGCGACATCGGCACCAAGACCTGGTCGCTGTTCAGCGACGTGTCGATCGATCTGACCGACACCATCGAACTGTCGCTGGGCGGCCGCTACACCGAAGACAAGCGCAGCGCCTTCATGTTGCGTCGCACCTTGCTGGGCGGCTTGTCGGATTTCTTCGGCGGCAGCGCCTTCCCGATCGCCACCAGCACCAATTTCAGCGGCAGCGAGACCTTCCGCGACTTCACCCCGAAGGCGGGGCTGTCATGGAAGCCGGCCGACGACCACATGGTCTATTTCAGCTTCTCGCAGGGCTTCAAGGGCGGCGGCTTCGACCCGCGCGGCTCCGGCACCGCGGCGCCGGATCTGAATCACGACGGCGTGCGCGACGCCGCTGAAATCAAGCAGTTCCTGTCGTTCGATCCGGAGCAGGTCACCGCCTACGAGGTCGGCCACAAGGCATCCTGGCTGGACGGCCGGGTGACCACAGGTCTGGCGCTGTTCTGGAACGATTACACCGACATCCAGGTGCCGGGCTCGATCGGCGTGGACGCCAACAACGACGGCATCGCCGAGTCGTTCGTTGGCATCACCACCAATGCCGGCGAGGCGCGCATCCGCGGCGTCGAGTTCGAGGGCGTGGCCGAGTTGTCCAAGGATCTGTTCGGCAACGGCGACGCGCTGAGCTTCACCTGGACCGCCGGTTACATCGACGCGCAGTTCCAGAAGTTCATCAACGCTTTCGGCGTGGACATCGCCGACACCGCCACCTTCCAGAACACCCCCGAATGGACCGGCAACGTCGGCTTCGAGTACAAGGTTGCGGCGCGCCTGTTCGGCATGGACGGCGATATCTCGTTCCTGCCGCGTGCGTCGTATCGCAGCCGAACCAACCAGTTCGAGACCGACAGCTTCCTGCTCGACCAGGGCGGTTACACCGTGTTCGACGCGAGCCTGATCTGGGCCTCGCGCGATGATCGCTGGACGATCAGCCTGCATGGCCGCAACCTGGGCGACAAGCGCTACATCACCTCGGGCTGGGATTTCGTCAACGATGCCACGCTGGCTCCAACCTTGGGCCGTGAGCGCACGCTGACTGCGTTCTACGGCGATCCGGTCACCTACTACGCCAACGTGAGGTACCGGTTCTGAGGGCGGTCCGGTGCGGCTTGCGGGACTTGCGGCAGCGCTCACGTTGCTGATGGCGGCGTGCGCCGGCAAGGCGCCGGAGACGGGCTTGCCGGCGCTGCGACTCGACCCGCAGCGCGTCGCGGTGGCCGGGCTGTCGTCCGGCGCGTACATGGCGGCGCAGGTGCATCTGGCGTTTTCGCAGCGCATCGATGGCGCAGCGCTGATTGCAGGCGGGCCGTATGGCTGCGCCGGAGGCGATCTCAAGACCGCGCTCGGGCCGTGCATGAGCGCGCAGCCCACGGTGCCCGACGTCGACACGCTGGCAGCGCGTGCGCGCGAACGAGCAACCGCCGGTCGCATCGATCCGCTCGATGGGCTGGCCGGCGATCGCGTTTACGTGCTGCATGGTCGCAGCGACGACAAGGTGTCGGAAGCGGTGAGCACTGCTGCCGCGCGGTTCTATCGCGCGGTGGCGGGCGACGCGGTGCAGGTGCAGACCGACTTCGAGCACGACTTCGGCCACGGCTTGCCGACCCGCAGCGCGGGTGTGGATTGCATCGGCATGGGAACTCCGTGGCTGGGGCAGTGCGGCTTCGACGCGGCGGGCGCGGCCGTCACGGCGCTGTTCGGGAGCGCGTCGGTACCACCACAGGACGAAGCGGACGGCGCGTTGATCGGCTTCGATCAAGCTCGGTATGCCGCCAAGGATCATGATCCTTACCTGGGCGACAACGGTTTCGTCTACGTGCCCGACGGATGCCGCGCCGACGCACCCGCGTGCGGGTTGCTGATCGTGTTTCACGGCTGCCAGCAGCACGCCGACGCGCTGGGAGATCAATTCGTACGCGAGGCGGGCTTCAATCGCTGGGCCGACGCGCAGCGCCTGGTGGTGCTGTACCCGCAAACCCGCGCGACCTACGTGCCGCTCAATCCCAAGGCGTGCTGGGATTGGTGGGGATACTCCGGCAGTGACTACGACCTGCACAGCGGCGCGCAATTGCAGTGGCTGGCGAATGCCGTCGCGGCGCTGGGACTGCGATTGCAGCCTTAGTGCCGATGCCGTTCATTTGGACGGCAAACCATCCTGCCGTCACCCCAGCGCAAGCTGGGGTCCATGTTGCTGTTTGCAATGGATTCCAGCTTTCGCTGGAATGACGAGATCCAACTTGTTCAGGGCGTTCCTAACGGACCCGCATCGGGACCAGCCGACATAGCGTCGACCACGCGCTGCCCATGGTTCGAACGCGCGTCTCAGGCGCGCCGATCCAGCAAGCGGCCCAAGGTCTCGAATTCGGTGCGCAGGCTCAGCACATTGGCCTCGATGGCGTAGCGTGCGCTCAGTTGCTGCACCTGGTCTTCGAGCAGCGAGCCGCCGCTGGGATCCTGCACCGCCTGCACGGTGGTGCCGCCGCCGGGATGCGCGCTTTGCACCACCCGTTGCGGCGTGAAGCCGTCGCTCGACGCATTGGCGATGTTGTTGGCCGACACCGCGAGGCGAGTCAGCCCGGCCTGGATACCGGAGAGGGCAATGGCGGACATACTGCTCATGGGCACCTTCGGGCGAGCCGCGTTGTTCACGTTAGCGGCATCGGCACCGGCAACTTGAGCCCGCGCCACGATGCGTGACGAGTCGCCCGCAAGCGGCCGCCCACAAGAGCACGCAGCGCACGTGCCGTTTGTGGGAGCGCGCTTGCGCGCGACGGATGCTGCGCGCTGGCGTGCGGCAAGGGCGATGCGTGCTTATGCCGGCAACGCCACTTCCAGCATCTCCAGTGCATCATTGCCGCGCAGGCGGAATTCCTCGCCGGCAGGAATCGTGCAGCAGTCGTCGGCGCGCAGCGTATGCGTGCCCAGGATGTCGCTTTGCAGTTCCAGTTCGCCACGCAGCACGAACAGAAACAGCAATTCGCCGGCGTGCTGGCTGTTGGCGGGAGCTGTGGCCGGCGTCGATGACTGCGTGCGCACCACGCGCGCCCCGGCCAGGCCGGCAGTAGCGGCGGCGATTCCGGTATCGCGGGCACTGAAGCCCGGCAATCGCCACGGCTGCCAGGCTGCATCGGCGGCGATGTGTCGCACAAAGCGCTGGCCGCCAAAATCGCGAGCTGGCAGCACCCGTCCGGTCGGCAGGGTCAGTCGATGATCGGCATGGGTCTCGTGCACTGCAGGGCAGCCCAGTTCGATCACTTCCAGACCCGGCGACGCCTCCAGCACCCGGTGGCGGATCTGCGGCGGTTGCAGCACGCAATCGCCGGCCTGCAACACGAACGGCTCTCCTTGATCCTCGTACACCACCCGCACCCAGCCGGCCTTGCAGAAGATCATCTGGAAGCGCACCCGATGGTAGTGCACGTAATCCGGCACCGGGCCGCCATCGGGAATGCGGATGTGCGAGGCGATGAAGCGCCCGCCGAAGCGGCCCGGAATCAGGTCGCGATAGCGCATGCCCGCGCGGCCCACGCCCCAGGCATCGTCGGTGCTGGCGCGCACCAGCAGGAAGTCCTGAGTGCCATCCGGAACCACCACTGCGGGTTCCGCGTCCACCCATCGGATGCGCACGCCGCAAGGGCTGATCGATTCGCGCGCCGATGCATGCGGTAGCGCATGCGCAGGGCAGGCAAGGCGCAATTCAGGATTGTGATGCGCGGCATCGCCATCGGCCTGCAGGCACAACGTGATCCCATGGCCCGACAGCACCGCTTCGCGCGGAGCGTCCGCAGGATGGATGCAGTCCACCGCCATGCCGAGTCGTTCGGTGAAGAACGCGATCGATGCGTTCAGGTCGGGACAATGCACCAGCACCTGGGCGTGACATGTCGGTGGCGTCGATGAGGGGCGTGCAACGGTCATGGGCGATGCGTTCCGGATCGGGTGGGCGTGGTCAGTGCGAAGCGGATGGCAAGCATAGCGTTCGCCGCCGTCGGCAGGGACGCCACCGTCCCATCCGTTGCCCGCGTGCACCCTTCCGGTGTCACAAGCTTGACCAGCGATGGGAAGGCGAGAGCCTTTCCCGAGTCCCCAGCCCCGCCATACGTCACAATACCCCCGTCGCCGCCGTCGCCAGACCCTCGCATGACTGCCGAAAATTCTCGCCCCTTTCGCATCCTTTCGTTGGCCGGTGGCGGATATCTGGGGTTGTACACCGCTTGCGTGCTGGCGTCGCTTGAGGATCGGCTCGGCTCGCCGCTGGCGCGCCGCTTTGACCTCATCGCCGGCACGTCGGTCGGCGGCATCCTGGCGTTGGCGATGGCGTACGAGTTGCCGATGGCATCGATCCGCCAGCTTTTCATCAACCACGGCATGGAAATTTTCTCCGCGCGCGCGCTGCCTTCGTCGGCAGTCAGCAAGCTGCTCGATCTCACGCGCTCGGTGCTGGGCCCGAAGTACAAGAGCTCGACGCTGCGCAAAGCCCTGTCCGAACACCTGGGCGAGCGCACTTTGGCGGAAGCGATGCATCACGTGGTGGTGCCGGCGGTAAACATCAGTCGCAGTCAGACCAAGATATTCAAGACTCCGCACGCGGAAGGTTCGCGTGGCGACGAAGCGGTGCGTGCGGTCGACGTGGCGATGGCGACGTCCGCGGCGCCGGCGTATTTTCCGGCGGTCAGGATCGACGGCGATCTGTATGCCGATGGCGGTCTGTTCGCGGTGGCGCCGGATCAGGTGGCGCTGCACGAGGCCGAACATTTCATGGGGGTGGACATCGCGCGCATGCGGATGCTGTCGATCGGTACCGCCACCAGCAACTACCGGCCGCTGGAAAAAATCGCCGACGACGACGGTGCCATCGGCTGGCTTTCGGAAGGCCGCCTGATCCTGACGCTGATCTCGGTGCAGCAGCAGCATGTGCAGGCGATGATGGAAGATCGGCTGGGCGATCGTTACCTGCGCCTGGACGCGAATTGGCCAGTCAAGGCTGAGCTGGGCATCGACATCGCCACCGCGGCGGCGGCCAAGACGCTGTCGGGTCTTGCCCGCGACACGATTCGCAAGGCCGATCGCGAGCGCATCGATCGGCAGTTCCTGCGCGATGACGCCTGATCGCGTGTCGGTACGCCAACGACGGGTGAGTGTGGCGCAATCGCACGAGTAAGTGACGCCGGCATGGCGGCGGCGCGCGTGTCATGATGTCGAATAAAAAATGTGATGCGCGTCACATTTATTGAAATGAACAATACCGGACCGACGCCGCTGCCAGTGCGGTGCATTCCGTAACGCGGAATCGCATTGCTGACGGTGTGGTGGCGGGCTCGCGTGTTCAACCCGCAGCACGCCATCCATCGGCTACGAAAGATCCTCACGGATCAATGCGTTATTGCGGACCCGATTTCCCGGTCGTGCCCTTGCCTGCAGCGAACCGCCTCGCGCCGGAATACGAAATTCGGCGGCCCATCACGAATCATGTTGGCCGGCTGATTCTGTTCTCCGCGTTGAGGACGGGTAATCATCCGTCGCCAAGGACATCGCGTAGTGATCCTTGATCGGCTGATTTACCGGAGTGGTCGCAGCGAACGGCCATGGTGGCGCCGGCGACCCGAGGTGTCCACCTGCCGAGGGCGCGCTGGCCTTGATCGATATGCCAATTGGACGGGCCGCGAGCGAGGTGCCCCTTGAACACCCCCTATCGACGAGGTGCGTGGATCGGGATCGGAATGCTGTTGCTGCTCTCCGGACTGCTGTCGTTGTGGGCAGTCCAGCGCGCCGCAAACAGCGCCCGTTGGCAGACGCATACGCTGCAAGTGCTGACCCAGGCCGAGACCCTGATGGCCGATCTGACCGGCGCCGAGTCGGCCCAGCGCGGCTACCTGCTGACCGGCGACGAGCGGTATCTCGATCCATATACCGCTGCGCTCCTTAGCGTCGACACACAGTTGCGCGAGTTGCGCCTGCTCACGGCGGATAGCCCCACCCAACAGCTTCGTCTGGATACGGTACAACCGTTGGTGGAGGCGAAGCTTGCCGTGCTAAGGGACTCGGTTGAATTACGCCGCCAGGGCAATGTGGATGCGGCGTCGACGCTTATGCATGGCGGCCGGGGCAGGGAATTGATGGACACCTTGCGCCAGGTGTTGGGCGAATTCGAGTCAGAGGAACGCCGTTTGTTGAAGCAGCGCAGCGCGGACGTCGACACCCGCTTGCGTTATCTGGTGCTCGCGATAGCCGTCAGTGCGGCGCTCGCGGTCGCGATCGCCGCCAACGCCGCATATCGCATGCGCCGGCTTGGCGAAAAGACGCGGCGGCAGGCCGACTTCCAGCAGGCGCTGCTGGACAGCGCCGATGCGGCCATCGTGTCCACCACGCCCGACGGCATTTTCGACAGCTTCAACCGGGGCGCCGAACGGCTGTTGGGCTATCGCGCCGACGAAATGCTGGGCAAGCGCACACTCGAAGTGCTGCACGAGCCGGACGAACTCGCGGCGCGCGCGGTGGAGCTGACGCGCGTGCAGGGCCGGGTGATCGAGCCGGGGTTCAGCGCGCTGGTGGCGGTGGCGCGCCAGGGCCAGCCGGAGACCCGTGAGTGGACCTACCGGCGCAAGGACGGTAGCAGCGTGCCGGTGTTGCTTTCGGTTTCCGCGAAGTTCGACCCGCGCGGCGGCATCAGCGGTTACATCGGCGTGGCGCGTGACATCAGCGCTCGCAAGGAGGCTGAGGAACAGCGCGATCGCTTCTTCGCGTTGTCGCTGGACCTGCTGTGCGTCGCCGGCGCGGACGGCTTCTTCAAGCGCGTCAATCCTGCGTTCACCAAGACCCTGGGTTGGAGCAGCGAGGAATTGCTGACGCGGCCGTTCATCGATTTCGTGCATCCCGACGATCACGCCAGCACCCTGCGCGAGGTCGAGCGACAGGTCGTCGCCGGCGAGAACGTGCTGCAATTCGAGAACCGCTACCGGCACAAGGATGGGTCGTGGCGGGTGCTGTCGTGGGCATCCGTGCCGCACAACGGTGGACTGATGTTCGGTGCCGCTCGCGATGTCACCGAGCGCAAACAGATGGACGGCGCGCTGGTTGCGGCGAGGGATGCGGCGGAACTGGCGAATCGCAGCAAGGATTCCTTCCTGGCCGCCATGAGCCACGAAATCCGCACACCGCTCGGCGGCCTGCTGGGCATGCTCGAACTGCTGGCGTTGACGCACCTCGACGCCGAACAGCGCGATACCTTGCACGTGGCGCGCGAGTCTGCGGCCAGCCTGCTGCGCATCCTCAACGACATTCTCGACTGGTCGAAGATCCAGGCGGGGAAACTGGAGCTGGCACCGCGCTCGACCTCGATCGCGCAATTGCTGGCGGGGGCGGTCAGCACCTATGCCCGTGTGGCCAGCGCCAAGAGCCTGATACTCGAATGCAAATTCGACGCACGCCTGAGCCCGGCGCATCTGGTCGATCCGCTGCGGCTCTCGCAGGTGCTCAACAACTTCCTCAGCAATGCCATCAAGTTCACCGCGCAGGGTCGGATCGTGGTGCGCGCCGATCTGATCGAACGGCTGCCGGACGCTGAGCGGGTGCGGTTTTCGGTGGAGGACACCGGGATCGGCATCGGCCGGGAAGCGCGTGAGCGTCTGTTCCGCGACTACATTCAGGAGAGCGCCGACACCGCACGGATGTATGGCGGAACGGGTCTCGGCCTGGCGATCTGCCGTCGGCTGGCAAACATGATGGAGGGACGGATCGAGCTCGAAAGCGTGCCCGGACAGGGCTCCACTTTCAGCATCGTGCTCACCCTGCCGGTGACCACGCAGACGCCGGTCCCGGTGTATGGCGAGCAAGCGGCAGATATGCCACCGGTGCCGCCGTTGGTGCGGAACATCGCCGCTGCCGATGCACCCGCGGTGCTGGTGGTCGACGATCATCCGATCAACCGCAAGCTGCTGATGATGCAGCTTGGCCTGCTCGGCTTGCGCACCGAAGCCGCCGAGAGCGGAGAGGCGGCACTGCCGTTGTGGCACGCAGGCGAATTTGCCGCGGTCATCACCGATTGCCACATGCCCAGGATGGACGGCTACACCTTGGCGCAGTCGATCCGACGGATCGAGGCCGAGACGGCGCGTGCGCGTACGCCGATCCTGGCATGGACCGCCAATGCCCTGCCATCGGAGGTACGGCATTGTCGCGATGCGGGGATGGATGATCTGCTGGTCAAACCGGTCGACCTGCCGCGCCTGCGGGACGTTCTCTCGCGCCACCTTGCGGGTGTGATGGCAGCCACCGCGTCAACCGGAGGCATCGGTTCCACGGCGGCCGATGCGCACGATGCGCCGATCGATCTGACGGAACTGGACAAGCTGGCTGCAAGCGTCGACGAACGCAGCGACATCCTGAGGGCGTACCTGGAGCAAACCCGCATCGATTGCGCGGAGCTGGAAACCGCGCTGGCGCAGTCCGATGTTCAGGCCAGTCTGCGCACCGCCCATCGCATGAAGGGTGCGAGTCGGATGGTGGGTGCGCACCCATTGGCACGTGCCTGCGAAGCGCTGGAATATGCCCTGCGGCGTGGCGAGCCGGGCGACGCGCGCATGGTACAGGAGGCGTTGCAACGGCTGTATGCGCAGCTTGCCGATGTCATCCACGCGAATGAGGTGAGCTCATGACGCCGGCCGGCGAGCTGATCGCGCTGGTGGTCGAGGACCACGATTTCCAGCGCCAGACCGTGGCCCGCATGTTGCGTGCGTTGGGGCTGTTGCACGTGCTGGAAGCGGCTGACGGCCGGCAGGCGCTGGGCTTGCTCTGGGACAGTATGTCGCCCACCGCGCTGGTGGATATCGTGGTCTGCGACCTGGACATGCCGGAGATGGACGGCATGGAATTGCTCCGGCACATCGGGCAGGCGCGACGCGACACCTCGGTGATCATCAGCAGCGCCAAGGAACGGCCGTTGCTCGCGTCGGTCGAGAAGATGGCGCTGGCCTACGGAGTCTGGTTGCTGGGGGTGATCGAGAAGCCGATGACGCTGGCCGCATTGGGAGACTTGATCGCCCGGCGCGACCTGCCGCGCGTGTCGCCCAAGCCGCATGCGGTGGGCGGGCCGAGCTTCGGCATCGACGAGATCCTGCGCGGCATGCGGCATGAGCAATTCGAGACGTTCTATCAACCCAAGGCGGCGCTGGCGTCGGGTCGCACCATCGGCGCGGAAGCGTTGGCGCGTTGGCGCCATCCCGAATGCGGCATCGTCGCGCCTTATGCCTTCATCGCGGCGCTCGAGCAGAGCGGCAACATCGACGCGCTCACCTTCAGGATGCTGCACAACGCCGCGGTGGCATGCAGCCGATGGCGTCTCAATGGCATCGACGCGGCGGTGTCGGTGAACCTGTCGCTGGTATCGCTGACCGACACCACCCTGGCCGATCGGGTTACCGCGATCGTGCGTTCGGCCGGGCTCGCGCCTTGCCACATGGTGCTGGAAATCACCGAAACGGCGACCATGACCGAACTCGCTCCAGCGCTGGAGAATCTTGCCCGTTTGCGCATGCGCGGGTTCGGGCTCGCCATCGACGATTACGGCACCGGCTTCGCCAGCATGCAGCAGTTGACGCGCGTGCCGTTCACCGAACTCAAGATCGACCAAAGCTTCGTCACCGATTACGCCGACAATCCCTCGTCG
>JANRIF010000229.1:0-6280 GCA_033765245.1 Lysobacteraceae bacterium | reverse complement strand
ATGATCATCCAGGCGGCCGACAAGGCCGGCATTGCGATTCCGCGCTTCTGCTATCACCAGAAGCTGCCGATCGCGGCCAATTGCCGCATGTGCATGGTCGACGTCGAGAAGATGCCCAAGCCGGCGCCGGCCTGCGCCACGCCGGTGATGGAGGGCATGAAGATCTACACCCAGTCCAAGCGCGCGCTCGATGCGCAGCGCAACGTGATGGAGTTCCTGCTGATCAACCACCCACTCGACTGCCCGATCTGCGACCAGGGCGGCGAGTGCGAGCTGCAGGACGTCGCGCTGGGCTACGGGCGATCGGTCAGCCGCTACAACGAGCGCAAGCGCGTGGTGGCCGATGAGGACATCGGGCCGCTGGTCGAAACCGAGATGACCCGCTGCATCCAGTGCACCCGCTGCGTGCGTTTCATGGCCGACGTGGCCGGCACTTTCGAGCTGGGCGGCATGAACCGCGGAGAACGCCTGGAGATCGGCACCTACGACGGCAAGCCGCTGACCAGCGAACTGTCCGGCAACGTCATCGACGTGTGTCCGGTGGGGGCGTTGACCAACAAGGTATTCCGCTTCCGCGCCCGCGCCTGGGAACTGGTGGCGCGCAACAGCGTCGGCTATCACGACGCGCTGGGCTCCAACCTGTTCCTGCACGTGCGCCGTGGCGAAGTGCTGCGCAGCGTGCCGCGCGACAACGAAGCCATCAACGAGTGCTGGTTGTCCGATCGCGACCGCTATTCGCATCAGGGCCTGTACGCGCAGGATCGTCTGTCGACGCCGTTGCTCAAGGATGGCGGCAAGTGGCGCGAGGCATCGTGGGATGAGGCGCTGTCGCGCGCCGTCGCGCTGCTGAAGGCGCAGAAGGGCGAGCAACTGGGCGTGTTGGTGCATCCGGCCACCTCCAACGAGGAAGGCGCGCTGCTGGCGCGCATCGCTGCTGGCCTGGGTTGCGGCAATATCGATCACCGCCTGCGCGCGCTCGATCTCGCCGATGCGCCGGTGGCCCAGCCGTTTGCGCTGTCGGTGACGGCGATCGAGAAAGCGCCGGCGGTGTTGCTGGTGGGCAGCAACATCCGTCACGAGTTGCCGTTGCTGCACCAGCGCCTGCACAAGGCCGCGCGTGGCGGCAGCAAGCTGTTCGCGATCAATCCGGTCGATTTCGAATTCACCTTCAAGAGCGCCGGCAAGAAGATCGTCGCACCCTCGCAGTTGCCTGCCGCATTGGCCGCTGTTGCCAAGGCTGCCGGCGCTACGCTGCCTGCCGCGCTCGCTGCGCTGGGCGAAGTGGATGCCGGCGCGCAGGCCATGGCGGATGCGCTGAAGGCAGCGCCGGGCACGGTGATCGTGCTGGGCGAGCTGGCCGAAAACCACCCGCAGGCGTCGTGGCTGCGTGCCATCGCGCTGGCGTTGGCGGGCGCGACCGGCGCGGTGGTCGATCGCGTGCCTTCGGGCGCCAACGCGGTCGGCCTGAGCGCGCACGGCGTGTTGCCCAAGGCGCTCGATGCGCGCGCCATGATGGCTTCGCCGCGCGCTGCCTATGTGCTCTATGGCGCCGAGCCGCCGCACGATTTCGCCGACGGCGCGAACGTGCTGCGCGCGCTGGCCGGAGCGCAGGTATTGGCGTTCAGCGCATTCGCTCCGGCGGCGCTGCGTGAGGTGGCCGACGTCATCCTGCCGATCGGCCTGCTGCCGGAAATCGAGGCATCCCTGACCAACCTGGACGGCCATGTGCAGCGCACCCAGGCCGGCGGCAAGCTGCCGGGCGAGGCACGCCCGGGCTGGCGCGTGTTGCGTGCCCTTGGCGAACAACTGCGGGTGGCGGGCTTTGAATTTACCGACCTCGATGGCCTGCGCGCCACGCTGAGCGCGGGTCACGTCGCGATGGGGCAGGGACTGGCCACCGCGTCGGCACCGGCGGGTGGGCTGGAACGCATCTGCACGGTGCCGATCTATCGCGCCGATGCCGTGCTGCGACGGGCGCCGGCGCTCAACGCGCATCCGCTCAACCCCGGCGCGCGTGTGGTGCTGCATCCGGAAGACGCGCTGTCGCGCGGCATTTCGGCGGGTGCGATGGTGAAGTTGGCGGATGCCAACGGCACCGCGTCGCTGCCTGCCGCCATCGACAGCGCCGTCGCCCGGGGCTGCGCCTGGGTCGAGGCCTGCCATGACGCCACTGCGCCATTGGCCGTCGATGCTGCCGTCACCGTGACGAGGATTTGAGCGTGATCGACTTCATTCGCGAACTGTTCCTTGGTTTCGGCACCCTTGGTCTGGTGGCATGGACGCTGGTCAAGATCATGGTCATCGCCTTGCCGATCACCATGGCGGTGGCGTTCTATACCCTCGCCGAGCGCAAGGTGATCGGCTGGATGCACGTGCGGCACGGGCCGGTCTACGTGGGCAAGGTGTTCGGCATCGGCTTGATCCAG
This sequence comes from Lysobacteraceae bacterium, assembly GCA_033765245.1. Taxonomy (GTDB): domain Bacteria; phylum Pseudomonadota; class Gammaproteobacteria; order Xanthomonadales; family Xanthomonadaceae. The sequence continues at coordinate 3,854 of JANRIF010000229.1, read as the reverse complement.
CCCTTCGCCGACGTGTTCAAGATGTTGTTCAAGGAACTGATCGTTCCGACCAACGCGCACCGCTTCCTGTACCGGCTGGCGCCGGTGCTGGCGATTGCGCCGGCGCTGGCGGCGTGGGCGGTGGTTCCGTTCGGCGATGGACTGGTGCTGTCCAATGCCAATGCCGGCCTGCTGTACTTGCTGGCGATGACCTCGATGGGGGTGTATGGCATCGTGATCGCCGGTTGGGCGTCCAACTCCAAGTATGCGTTCCTCGGTGCGCTGCGCTCCACCGCGCAGGTGGTGAGCTACGAGATCGCGATGGGCTTCGCCCTGGTCGGCGTGCTGGTGGCGGCGGGTTCGCTCAATCTCACCCAGATCGTCATGGCGCAGTCCGGCGACGCCGGGTTCTTCGAGTGGTTCTGGCTGCCGCTGCTGCCGTTGTTCGTGATCTATTTCGTGTCCGGCGTGGCCGAGACCAACCGCGCGCCGTTCGACGTCGCCGAGGGCGAATCGGAAATCGTCGCCGGCTTCCACGTCGAGTACTCCGGCTCCGCGTTCGCGGTGTTCTTCCTTGCCGAATACGCCAACATGATCCTGGTCAGCATGCTGGCCTCGCTGTTGTTCCTGGGCGGCTGGCTGTCGCCGTTCCAGGGCTGGACCGATTCCTGGCTGGGTCAGCCCAGCATCGTGTGGCTGTTCGTCAAGGCATGCTTCTTCGCATTCTGCTTCCTGTGGTTCCGCGCCACTTTCCCGCGCTATCGCTACGACCAGATCATGCGGCTGGGTTGGAAGGTGTTCATCCCGATCACCATCGTCTGGATTCTGGTGGTGGCCCTTGCCGGTTACGCCAACTGGTTCACCACGGGAAGCTGAGGCCCTTCATGAAACAGATCGTCAGCTATCTCAAGAGTCTGCTGCTGCTGGAGCTGCTCCAGGGCATGTGGCTCACCCTCAAGTACATGTTCGCGCCGAAGTACACGATCAACTATCCGTTCGAGAAGTACCCGCAGTCGCCACGCTTCCGCGGCCTGCATGCGCTGCGCCGCTATCCCAACGGCGAGGAGCGCTGCATCGCCTGCAAGTTGTGCGAGGCGGTGTGCCCGGCGCTGGCGATCACGATCGATTCCGAGGCGCGTGCCGACGGCAGCCGCCGCACCACGCGCTACGAGATCGACCTGTTCAAGTGCATCTTCTGCGGCTTCTGTGAGGAGTCGTGCCCGGTGGACTCGATCGTCGAGACCCACCTGTACGAGTACCACTTCGAGAACCGCGGCGAAAACGTGGTTACCAAACCGCAATTGCTCGCCATCGGCGATCGTCTCGAGTCCGAGATCGCCGAGCGCAGGGCGCTCGACGCGGCCTACCGCTGAGGACCCTGAACATGGCTTTCCCTTCCATCGCGTTCTACGCCTTTGCGCTGGTGACGGTGCTGGCGGCATTGGGCGTCGTGACCGTGCGCAACTCGGTGCATGCGGCACTGCTGCTGGTGCTGACGTTCTTCTCCACCGCCTGCCTGTGGTTGCTGCTGCAGGCCGAGTTCCTGGGCATCGTGCTGGTGCTGGTCTACATCGGCGCGGTGATGGTGCTGTTCCTGTTCGTGGTGATGATGCTGGACGTCAACACCGCAAGCCTGCGCGAGGGCTTTGCCCGCTATCTGCCGGTGGCCTTGGTGGTGGCCGTGGTCATGGGAGCGGAAATGCTGGCGCTGATCGGCGCGCAGCGGTTCTCCCAGGAGTTTGCCGCGACCGACCCGGCCGCCGCCGTCGGCAGCAACATCGTCTGGGTCGGACACGCGCTGTACCACGATTATCTGCTGCCGCTGGAAGTCGCCTCGGTGATCCTCACCGTGGCGATCGTCGCGGCGATCGCCATCACCTTGCGCCGCCGCACCGGCACCAAGCATCAGGACCCCGCGCGACAGGTGCAGGTGAAGGCCCAGGACCGCGTCCGTCTGGTCAAGATGGCCGCCGTGCGCAAGGAGGAAAAGACGCCGTGATTACCCTCGGGCACTATCTCGCGCTGGGCGCGGTGCTGTTCTGCATCAGCGTCGCCGGTATCGTCATCAACCGCAAGAACGTCATCATCCTGCTGATGGCGATCGAGCTGATGCTGCTGTCGGTGAACATCAACTTCGTCGCGTTCTCGCGCTTCCTGGGCGACGCCGACGGCCAGGTGTTCGTGTTCTTCATCCTGACCGTGGCGGCGGCGGAAGCCGCCATCGGCCTTGCGATCCTGGTGTCCTTGTTCCGCAGCCGGCGCACGATCAACGTGGCCGAGCTGGATTCACTCAAAGGCTAGGGGATTGCCATGACGTTGCCATCGGGACTCGTGTCCTGGAAAAAGCCGAGGCAGTCCGCCAAGGGCGCCAAGAAGAGCGAATCGGAAATTCTCTTGGCGATCTGTGCGTCCATTGCGGACCAACCGCTCTTGCTTCTCCCGAGTCCCGGCTTCCGAGGTTTCGCGCTGTGATCTCCCAGAACGTCCTGCTCCTCATCGCCCTGGCCCCGCTGCTGGGCGCCATCCTCGCCGGATTCTTCGGGCGTCAGATTGGCCGCGCCGGCGCTCATGGCATCACCATTCTCGGCGTCGCCGTCAGCTTCGCGCTGTCGGCGAAGGTGCTGTACGACCTCACCGTGGGCGGGGCGTCTCCGTTCAACGCCAACCTGTACACGTGGTTCGAGGTCGGCAGCTATTCCGCCCACGTCGGCTTCATGATCGATCGCCTGACCGCGATGATGATGGTCGTCGTCACGTTCGTGTCGCTGCTGGTGCATGTCTACACCATCGGCTACATGGCCGAGGACCCCGGATACCAGCGCTTCTTCGCCTACATCTCGCTGTTCACCTTCTCGATGCTGATGCTGGTGATGAGCAACAACTTCCTGCAGTTGTTCTTCGGCTGGGAAGCGGTGGGTCTGGTGTCGTACCTGCTGATCGGCTTCTGGTTCAAGAAGCCCAGTGCGATCTTCGCCAACCTCAAGGCGTTCCTGGTCAACCGCGTAGGCGACTTCGGTTTTCTGCTGGGCATTGCCGGGGTGTTGTTCTGGTTCGGCACGCTCGACTACGCCACCGTGTTCGCCAACGCCACCGGCATCGAAGGGCAGAGCGTCGAGGTGTGGTCCGGTGTGGTGTGGTCGGTTCCTACCGTGATTGCGATCTGCCTGTTCATCGGCGCCATGGGCAAGTCCGCACAGGTGCCGCTGCACGTGTGGCTGCCCGACTCGATGGAAGGCCCGACTCCGATCTCGGCGCTGATCCACGCCGCCACCATGGTCACCGCCGGCATCTTCATGGTGGCGCGGATGTCGCCGCTGTTCGAGCTGAGCGAGACCGCGCTGTCGTTCGTGCTGTTCATCGGCGCCACCACCGCGTTCTTCACCGGCTTGATCGGCGTCGTGCAGAACGACATCAAGCGGGTGGTGGCGTATTCCACCCTGTCGCAGCTTGGCTACATGACCGTGGCGCTGGGCGTGTCGGCGTACTCCGGCGCGGTCTATCACTTGATGACGCATGCCTTCTTCAAGGCGTTGCTGTTCCTCGGCGCCGGCTCGGTGATCATCGCGCTGCACCACGAGCAGGACATGCGCAAGATGGGCGGCCTTCGCAAGTACATGCCCATCACCTACGCCACGGTGCTCATCGGGGCGCTCGCGAACGCGGGCCTGCCGCCCTTCGCGGGCTTCTTCTCGAAGGATTCCATCATCGAGGCGCTGCACCTGTCCTCCACGCCCGGCGCCGGATTCGCGTACTTCTGCGTGCTCGCCTGCGTGTTCGTCACCGCCCTGTACACCTTCCGCATGGTGTTCATGGCTTTCCACGGGCTGCCCATGTTCGACGCCGCGCACCCGCCGCACGAGTCGCCGGCGGTGGTG
>JANRIF010000213.1:0-5925 GCA_033765245.1 Lysobacteraceae bacterium | reverse complement strand
TCGCCCTCGGTGATCCCCATGGCGTGCAGCATGCGCGCGATGGCCGCTACCGCGGTAGCGATCTCGGCGGTCTGCAGGCGCGCCGGCGCACCCACTTCGAAGGTGAAGGCGGGAATCCCGGCGTCGGTCGCAGCGAGCCGCAACATGCCCTTGGTGCCGGGCGTATGCAGCACCACGGTGGCGCCCAGGCCGCGGGTGAGCGCCAGCACTTCCGGCAGACGCAGGTCGGCACGTACCTGCGGCAGGTTGCTGCGATCGAACGAGCCGGTGTGGAAATCCACCAGCGCATCGCATTGGCGCACCACGCCATCGAAGAATCCGTAAGCGATGCGCGAGGCGATGCTGCCGCTGCGGGAGCCCGGGAAGAAACGGTTGAGGTCACGACGATCGGGCAGGTAGCGGCTGCCGCGCTGGAATCCAAACAGGTTGACCACCGGCACGCCCACCACGGTGCCGGACACGCGCTCGGGCTGCAGTGCGTTCATCACCTGTCGCACGATCTCGACCCCGTTGATCTCGTCACCGTGAATACCGCCGGCCAGACACAACACCGGCCCTGGCCGCGCGCCGTGGACCACGGTTACCGGGCTGGTGCTGTCGCTACCGCCACCGGCGAGGCCGCCGCTGGCTTGCCAATCGAGTACTGCGCGGGTGCCGGGCAGCACGAAGCGCCCCAGCAGATTGAATGGCACCACCAACTCCGGACCGACGCCCGGCTCGGCGGCGGCAGCCTCGGCGCCAGTCGGAGCCGTGGGCGTTGCGGACGACTCCAGCGGAAAATCCTGGGCGCCGATCGCCACCGGCAGCAGGCACATCCCGATCGTGCACGCGCGCACCCACCGCACGATCATGCCTGCCCCTGCGCGCACTGCGCGCACACGCCGTGCACTTCCAGCGTCTGCGCCTGTGCGCGAAACCCGTGCGCGCGCGCCTGTCCGTCGAGCAGCGCCACGATGCGCTCGTCCTCCAGTTCCACCGCGCGATGGCAATGGTCGCAGATCAGGAACGGCACCGAATGCTGCTCGGTGCGCGGGTGATGGCAGCCGACGAAGGCATTGACCGATTCGAGTTTGTGCACAAAGCCGTTGGCGAGCAGAAAGTCCAGCGCGCGATACACCGTCGGCGGCGCCGCCGCAGCGTGCGAGGTCTTCATCTGTTCGAGCAGATCGTAGGCCTTGACCGGCCGCTGCGCGTCGGCGATCAGCCGCAGCGCCCGCGCCCGGATCGGGGTCAGGCGCAAGCCGCGCTCAGCGCAGGCGCGCTCGACCTCGCGCACGTAGCCCTGAGCATCGTGAACGTGATGGCGCGGATCGGTACAGCCGCCGTGGGCGCTGGATTTGCTCATACCGATAGGTTGGGCCCAGCGGCGGCGCGATTCAAGCCTCGTCGGACTCAATGCGCGCCAACGCCGCGTCAATCCGCGCCAGCGCCTGATCGCGGCCGGCCAGGTAGATGGTGTGGTCGATCGAGGGCGACACCTGGGTACCGGTGATCGCCACCCGCAGCGGCTGCGCCACCTTGCCCAACCCCAGCCCTGCCGCCTCGGCGCAGGCTTCGAGCGCGCCGTGCACGGCGGGCGCGGTCCACTCCGGCAGCACCGCGAGCCGGGCACGCATGTCGGTGAGCGCCGGACGCGCTGCCGGCAGCAGGTGTTTGGCCACCGCCGCAGCATCGTAGTCGCGCAGCGGCTGATACCACACGCGCGCGCGCTCGGCCATTTCGGCCAGCGTCTTGACCCGATCGGCCAGCGCCACCACCACGTCGGCGGGCGCGGGGCCGGCGGCGGGATCGATGCCGATCCGGCGCAGGTGCCACTCCAGTTCCGGCGCAACGTGGGCCGGATCGGAGTTCTTGAAGTACTGCTGGTTGAGCCAGCTCAGCTTCTCGACGTCGAAACGCGAGGCCGAATGATTGACGTCCTCGATGCGGAACAGCTCCACCATCTGCTCGCGCGAGAAGATTTCCTGATCGCCATGCGACCAGCCCAGGCGCACCAGATAGTTCAGCAGCGCCTGCGGCAGAAACCCATCGTCGCGATACTGCATCACGCTGACCGCACCGTGGCGCTTGCTCAGCTTGGTGCCGTCCGGCCCGAGGATCATCGGCAGGTGCGCGAAGCTGGGCACGGGCGCGCCCAGCGCTTCGTAGATGTTGATCTGGCGTGGCGTGTTGGCCACGTGGTCGTCGCCGCGGATCACGTCGGTGATCCGCATGTCGATGTCGTCCACCACCACCGCGAAATTGTAGGTAGGCCAGTTGTCGGATCGCAGGATCACCAGATCGTCGAGCTCGTCGTTGCTCCACTCGATGCGACCCTTCACCTTGTCCTGGAACACCACCGAACCGCTCTGCGGGTTCTTGAAGCGGATCACCCGGTTGGGGTCGTCGCGGCGCGGCTCGTTGCGCTCGCGGTAATAGCCGCTGTAGCGCGGCTTGCGGCCCTCTGCCATGGCCTGCTCGCGCATCGCCTCGATTTCTTCCTTGCTCTCGTAGGCGTAATACGCCTTGCCGGCCTTGACCAATTGCTCGGCCACCTCGCGATAGCGCTCGATGCGCAAGGTCTGGTAGAACGGGCCCTCGTCGTGCGCCAGCCCGAGCCACTGCATGCCGTCGAGGATGGCCTGCAACGCGGCATCGGTGGAACGCTCGCGATCGGTGTCCTCCACGCGCAGGATGAACTGGCCGCCGCGACGACGCGCTTCCAGCCAGCAATAAAGCGCGGTGCGGGCACCGCCGATGTGCAGGAATCCGGTGGGGCTGGGGGCGAAACGGGTTCGACAGGTCATGGCGGCGATTGCAGGGCAAAGACTGCGGATTCTAACAGCCCGCCCCGCGATCCGACGGCACCGACGACGTCGGGCGAGATCACTTCACCGTGACGGTCACCACCTGCGAAACCACCGGCGGCTCGTGCGGAATGTGGTTCTGATCGCCCAGCAACAATTGCAGGGTGTGTTTGCCGGGCGTCAGCGTGACGGTCGTTTCGGTCTGGCCCTTGCCGAAATGCACGTGTTGGGCGTCCGCCGGGATCGGCTGGTCGAGCGCCGGCATCGGAGCGTCGATCAACAAGTGGTGATGCCCGCTATTGGCGGCTGCGGTTCCGGCGGGCGCGATGCCCATGCCCTTGAGGCCGAAACGGACCGTGACCTCAGAACCCACCACCGCACCGTCCGCCGGCGCGATGATGTACACCTCGGCGCCGGCAGGGGACGGCGTGCGTGGCAGGCTCTGCGCAGACGCGGCGAGCGGCACGAACAGGGCGAAGACAAGCAGTAGACGATGGAACAGGGGCATGACCGACTCCGGTTCGACGGGGCCACCATGGTAACGCCAGCGCACACGCCGGCATGCAATCCGGGGCCGTGCAGGGTGATAATGGCGCCCACCCTGTCGCCGTGTCGGAGAAGCCGGATGCGAATTTCCCGGATGTTGTTCAGTGCGTGCGTGCTGGTGGCGCTTTCGGCGCCCGACGCGACCGCCGCCCAGCAGCCGCTGCCGGTGCCTGCCCCCGCCGCCGGCCCGCGCGTGGCGCTGCACACCAATCAGGGCGATATCGTGATCGAACTCGCCCCCGACCGCGCTCCCGCCACGGTCGCCAATTTTCTCGAGTACGTGCACGACGGCTTCTACAACGGCACGCTGTTCCACCGCGTGATCGACAACCTGCTGATCCAGGGCGGCGCCTACACCATCGACCTGCAGCCCAAGCCGACCCGCGCGCCGATCGCGCTGGAATCGAACAACGGCCTGTCCAACCTGCGCGGCACGGTGGCCGCGGCACGCACCCCCAGCAGCGCCGAATCGGCCACGTCGCAGTTCTTCATCAACGTGGTGGACAACCCGCGACTCGATTTCAGCGGCGACACCAGCGATTTCACCAAAGGCTTTGCGGTGTTCGGCAAGGTGGTGTCCGGCATGGACGTAGTCGACCGCATCCGGCTGGTAGAGACCCAGGCCAAGGATCCGCTGCCGCGCGACGTGCCGGTGGAGCCGATCGTGATCGAGAGTGCCGAGGAACTGTCCGCGGCGGTGCGATGAGGCCGCCGATCCTTTTCGTCTCCGACCTGCATCTGGACGACGCGCGACCGCAAGCGACCGCCGCCTTCCAGCGCTTCCTGGCCGGGCCGGCGCGCAACGCGCAGGCGCTCTACATCCTCGGCGATCTGTTCGAAGCCTGGCTGGGCGACGACGACGATTCCGCACTGGCTGCTGCGATCGGCGGCGCGTTGCGCGCGCTCGCGGACCGTGGCGTGCACCTGTATTTTCTGCGCGGTAATCGCGACTTCCTGCTTGGCCCCGACTACGCCGCGCGCTGCGGGATGCAGTTGCTGCCCGATCCCTGCGTGGCCGTGCTGCACGGCACGCCCACCCTACTGATGCACGGCGACCTGCTGTGCACCGCCGATCGCGACTATCAACGATTCCGCGCGATGGTGCGCGCCCCGCAATGGCAGACGCAGTTCCTGGCGCAGCCGCTCGCCGCGCGCGCCGCCTTCGCAGCCTCCGCACGTCAGGCCAGCCAGGCGCACCAGCAGGGACTCAGCGAAACCATCACCGACGTCGAACCAGCCACGGTCACGCAGTTGCTGCAACGCTACGGCATCGAGCGCTTGATCCACGGCCACACCCACCGCCCGGCAATTCACGCGCTCGACCTCGCGGAACGCGCCGGCCAACGCATCGTGCTGGGCGATTGGTACACGCAGGGATCGGTATTGCGAATCGACGCCGAAGGCAACGCGGCATTGAGCGCACTGCCCTTGGGTTGAGGCAGCAGCACCGCGCGCTTGTGAGAGGCCGCTTGCGGGCGACCGCGCGAAGGCACGGCATCGCGCAGCAACCGACTGGGCTCGGCCAGCGCGTGGCTGCTGTCGCGCGCAAGCGCGCTCCCACAAAATGGCAACAGCGCTGCACGCTTTTTGTGGGAGGCGGCTTGCAGGCGACCGCGCGCGAGCTACGCATTGCGACGATGCGTCATCGCGAAACGACTGACCTCACCGCCATCACGGCGACGCGAAGCGCTCCGGCTGGTAGCCGCCCACCTCGAAACGCAGGGTGCGGGTTCCGCCTTCCACCGGCACGTGCAGTGTGAGCACCTGTGCCTTGGCGAGCGCCGCCAGCAAGCCCTTCTCGCTGTCGATGAACAGCGCCGGGTTTTCCTTCGAGGTGGATTTGGTCACGGAAATGGTACGAGTGAGTCCGTCGTCGGCGCGCAGTTGCGCGGTGCATTGGGTGCAGCGGAAGGTGTCGGCAGCAGGCAGCAGAAACACGCTCAGGCCCCATTCGGTGTGCTGCCGCAGCACCAGTTGCACGCGCGGGGTGCCGCCATCGTCGCTGTCGATGGTAGCGGTGCGCTGGGTGCCGCCGCCGACCTCGCTGGTCTGATAGGTCCATAGCGCCTGCATGCGCCGTTGCTGTTTGGCGGCGTCGGACTGCGCCTTGATCTTGGCATATGCGGGTTCGATCGCAGCGGCCGCCTGCGTCCCCGGATAACGCGTCAGGATCAGCTCGCCGTAGGCAGCCGCCATCTCGATATTGCCGCCGTCGATACTTTGCTGAAACAACGCCTGTTGCTGCGCCGCCTCGCGCTCCGCCACCGCCGCGGCGGCCGCTTGCGCGGCGGCCTGGCGTTCGGCTTCGGATGGCCCGCAGGCGGCGAGCGAGAGGATCACCAGCAGCGCCAGCGCGATACGGCGGAAGAACGGGTACGCGATCATGCATGACTCCCCTGGTGCGATGCGGATGGTGTGGAGGTACCGCCGATGGTCGGCGGCGATGGCGAGATCATACCGGTCGCGCTCTCGGCATCGAGGCGTCGAGCGCATCCAGCGCCGCCATCTCCTCGGCATCGAAGCCGGCAGCGGCGCGCGCGGTACGGTTGAACGGACCACGCACCGCGCCGCTGGCATGCTCGCGCAGCAGCGC
>JANRIF010000211.1:0-8705 GCA_033765245.1 Lysobacteraceae bacterium | reverse complement strand
TCGCTCAACCCGACCGCAACGCCGCTCTGACCCGAATCGCGACATCGGCCGATGCGCTCACGAAGTACAAACCAATCGCTGTCGCCGCGACGTATGCGCCGTAGCGGGTTTCGCCCCATGAAGCCAGCACGTAAAGGACATACCCCGAGCCAACGCAGAGCACCATCTCGCTCAGCGCCGCGCCACGACGACGCATCAGTGGCGGCCTCAACAGCCCGGCAATGGAAAATCCCAGCGGCCAGAGGAAGCCAACATAGGCGAGCACGGGGGTCGGAAATTCCTCGTCATGCGTTGCGTACGCGTAGGTCACCTCCACCCTGGGCACCGACGCCTTACCTGGCGATTTTTTCTCCATTACGCTGCATTGCGACAAGGGGAGAAAAAACGCCAACAGCAACACGATGGCGGCGATTCGTTTGACTGCGATGATCAGCTGCATGGCGTTCTCCCCACCCGTCGCGCCGGTTTACAAGGACGTCACGCGCCTACATATCCACCGCAAGATGCCACTTCACCTGCTTCTCGGCCAGCACGGTGAGGATGCGTTCGAAGTCGCTCAGGTCGGTGACGACGGCGTCGGCGTTGGGCAGCGCCGATGGCACTTTGGTGAGATGCGCGATCAGCGCCCTGACCGTCGCCAGACCGTCCTCCGCGGCGAACCATTCCTCCTCGGGCAGTTCGTCGTCGTCTTCCACGTCGATCACGTCCTCGCCCATGATGTCGGCGAGTTCGTCAGGGTCCTGGCTGATGAAGGACACCAGTGAAGTCACGTTGAGCGCATCGCAAAGCGTGTCGAGGGTCTGGTCATCGATCCTGCCGACGGCCTTGCCATCGACCGATGGATCGAGCCCCTTGATTGCCCTTTGCGCGACGATGTAAAGCGCTACACCCATTGGCACGTCCTCATGTGAAGTCCGGCGCCACGACACGACCGTTGCCCGATCGCGCACCAGCTAACCGACCGCCCCCGCCGGCACCAACGCCGGCAGCCCGAACAACGGCAACACGTACAGGCAACATGGCATCATCACCAACGCTGCCACGGCGAAGGCGGCGCTCAGGCACAGGCCCTGCGGGCGCGCCAGCAAGCTTCCCTTCAAACCCGCGCCAGCGTGCGCCAGGATGGTGCGCACGAAGCGCGCGCCATCGCGCAGCGACGCGAACTGGTTGAGTGCGGTGGAGGCCAGCAGGATCGCAAAGACGTCGAGGTATGCCGCGTCGATCAGAAACGCAAACTCCGGCGCGTGAAGCACCAGCAGCAATATCGCCAGCGCCGCGACCGCTTTCCAGAGCAGTCGGAGTGGACTGGATTTCATGATGTGCCCCCTATCTCATCCAATGTCGCGCGAGACGAATGGCGGCGAGCGTACCATCGGCACTCGAAAAAAGGGGCGCTGCCAACGTGCCGCTCATGGCCCGGGGGGATTGCGCAATGCGCAGGGGTACCTCCGTATTGAATGTGCGCGCCATCACAAGGGTGTGCCGCGCCGGACATTTGCCGCTTGCGTCGCCCGCCGTGCGGCGAACGTGCTATTACTCTTGGCCGTTGTAAACCAGAGGGTTCAGGTCGGGTGACGGTTGACCGAACGGCGCTGGGATCGTAACGCCACAGCGCAAGCGATTCCGGCGCGCCGGTGCGTGATGACATGGAACCAAGCACGATGCCGCAACGCTCAGAGCGCGTCAAATCCCTCGCCACGGTCAGCCAGTTCCGAGTCGGCGCACTGCTGGTGCAGCCCGAACGCCTGGCGGTGGTGATCGACGAGCACGAGATCGCGCTCGAACCGAGACTGATGGAAGTGTTGGTGGCGCTCGCCGAGCGTGCGGGCGAGGTGGTGAGCGCCGATCAACTGTTGATCGAGGTATGGCGCGGCACGTTCTATGGCGACAACCCCGTCCATCGCGCCATCGCGCAGTTGCGGCGCCTGATCGGCGACAGCAGCCGTACGCCGATCTACATCGAGACGATCCGCAAGCGCGGCTACCGCTTGATCGCCAAGGTGCTGTTTCCCGAAAACTACCGGCGCGTTCCCACCCCCAACACGCTTTGGACCCAGGGCAACCCTTACGTGGGGCTCACCGCGTTCGACGGGCGTCACGCCGAGGTGTTTTTCGGCCGCAGCCGGATGATCGCCGAACTGCTTACCGCGCTGCGCCGGCAGATCGACAGTCAGCGCCGGTTCGTGTTGCTGGTCGGCGCCAGCGGCAGCGGCAAGACCTCGCTATTGCGCGCGGGGGCGATTCCGCTGCTACAGCAGGACGGCGGCTTCGACGGGCTGCAGTCGCTCGCCGTTGCCTACTGCGACCTCGCCGGTTGCCATGGTGGCGACGTGCTGCTGCAGTTGGCCGCGTCGCTGTCGACGTGGTCGCTGCAACAACGCCCCATATTCACGCCGCAGAGCGTTGCCGAGCTGGCCGAACGGTTGCGGCAGCGGCCGGATCTGGCAAGCGCCGCGATCACCGATGCGCTTCTCAAGACGCCATCGCGCGCTCTGGCCGAACGCCCCCATGCCCATCTGCTGTTGGTCATCGATCACGGCGAGGCGCTGGTCGCCGCACCCGGGATCGATCAGGCCGAACGCGCTGCGCTGTCGCGCATCCTGACGCAGCTCTGCGAGAACCCGCACGTCGCGGTGACGATGATCGCGCGCAGCGATTTCTATCCGCGGCTGGTCGAAGCGATGCCGGAGATCGTAGAACTCAAGGCTGGCGATGGACACGTCGACGTGCTGACGCCGCGCCCGGGCGAGATCGCCCAGATCATCCGCGCGCCCGCGATGCTGGCGGGTCTGGTATTCGAGGAGGACGCGGAGACCTCGGCGCGCCTGGACGACACCTTGCGCGACGCCGCACTGGAACACGTCGATGCGCTGCCCTTGCTGCAACACGCCCTGCACACGCTTTACGAACGCAGGACCGAATCCGGCGAACTCACCTTTCGCGGCTATCGCGAGATCGGCGGCCTGATCGGCGCGCTGGCGCATCGCGCCGAGGAGGTCTTCGCCAGTCTGCCGGTGCTTGCGCAGAACAGCTTGAACCGTGTGCTGGCGTTGCTGGTGGTGATCCAACCCGACAGCGAATCGGTCAGCGCCCAACGCGCGTTCTGGTCCGCGCTCGACGATGATCCCGCGCGCATGCTCGCCGAGACCTTCGTGCGCGCCCGCCTGTTCGTGGGCGAGCTGCGCCACGGCCGGCCGGTGTTCGGAGTCGCGCACGAGGCGTTGCTCCGACAATGGCCGCGTGCGCGCGAGTGGACGCAGGACAACCGGCGCGTGCTGCAGGCGCGTGCGCGCTTGCGGCGCGCCACCACGCGCTGGATCGAAGAAGGGCGCAGCGCGGACTACCTGCTCAATCCCGGCCAGCCCTTGATCGAAGCGCGCGAGGCCGCCAAACGCGCCGCCAGCGCACTGGATGGCGACGAGCGCGATTTTCTGTGCGCCAGCGAACGCCAAAACCGCTTCCGCCGCGGATTGCGCGCCAGCGCGCTGACCGCGCTGATTGTGTTCAGCGGTATCTCCGTGTTGTTCGGCCTGCGCGCGCAGAATGCCCGCCGCGAAGCGGAGCAACACCGGGAAGAGGCGTTGCAGTTGGCCGACTTCATGCTGGTCGATCTGGCCGACAAGCTGCGGCCGTTGGGCAACCTGAAATTGCTCGGCAGCATCGGTACCGAAGCCTTGTCGTACCTGGAGCACCGACCCGCCGACGCGATGCGCGCCGAAGATCTGATCAACCATTCGCGCGCGTTGCGCACGATCGGCGAAGTGATGATGGAGCAGGCACAGTTGGATGCCGCAAATTCCGCCTTCACCCGCGCCGATCTCGCCGCGCGCCAAGCGGTGTCGCAGGCGCCGGACTCGCCGGCCGCGCTTGCCGAATCCGGGGTCGCCGCGTACTGGTTGGGCTACTACTACTATCGACAACGCCGGCTGGACGACGCGAGCGCGCATTGGACCACCTACCGCGCTACCAGCGAGCGTCTGATGCAGGTGGAGCCCGGCAACCCCAAGTGGACGGTGGAGCTGTCCTACGCACTGAACAACCTCGGCACCGTGGCGCGCGACCAGGGGCGCATCGACGCGGCGATCGAGTACTTCAAGCGTTCGGCCGCGCTGAAGAGGGCGGCGCTCGTGCAGTGGCCCGACGACGACGCGCTGCGCTACGACCTCATCGACACCCTGTCGTGGATCAGCAGCGGCGACGAATCGCAGGGACGACTTGCCGCGGCCGCGGATGGCTATGCCGAACAACTGCGCATGCTGCGTGCGCTGGTGGCCGATCATCCCGACGCCCGCGCCTGGGAGCGCCGGTTGGCGACCTCACTGGTGCGCAGCGCAACCCTGGCCATGGCGCGCGGGCAACTCGCCGAGGCGCGGACGCAGATTGCGGAAAGTGTGGTGCGGCTGTCGTCGCTGGTCGCGCAGGAGCCGGCGAACCGGGTGTGGCAACGCGACCTGGCGCACGCGCGCCTGGAAGCCAGTCGGATCGCGTTGCTCAGCGGAGACGGCGCCTTGTCCAGCGCGCATTTGCGCGCCGCAAAATCGCTTTCGACGACATTGGTGAGCGGCGCGGAGCCGTTACCGGAATGGCAGCGGCTGGACGCCCTGATCCGGCTGCGTATCGCCCAACACGATGGCGAGAGTGCCGCCGGTGGAACGGCCCTGGATCGCGTCGTCGCCGACCTGCAACGGCTGGCCGAGCGCGCCCCCCACGATCTCTCGGCCACCGCCGCATTCGCCAACGCCTTGATCGCTCGTGGCCAGTGGCGGGAACGCCACGGCACCGTCGCCGATGCCCGTACCGATTGGCAACAGGCCAGCGCACTTCTGGCGCCCGGTGCCGCCAAGTCGAAGGACAAACTCCTGCTCGACCCCTGGCTCAGCGCACAGATACTGCTCGGACGCCGCGCTGCCGTGACGGACCGGATTGCCTGGCTGCAAGGCATTGGCTATCGCCAACCCGAATTCCAGGCGCTGGCGTCGCTCCGCGATGCCAGCAACCGAGCGATCCGCGATGCGGGGATTTCCCGCTCGCAAACGCAACCGCCGAGTGATCCCGAATTGCACCGCGATTGATCTCGGATACCGATGTCGTCCGGCTACACTGAGTGCGTGCGTTGCCGACACCGGTATTCGTTACATCGCCGTGGCGCGCGACAACGACGGCACTACCCATCATCCCTTCCATCATTCGGAGGCGTCGCCATGACAATCATCCATTCACACGACCAGCCCAAAAATCATGCAGGCTATATCAATAAACTGCGGATCAAGTACGTGGGTCACCACGGCAACACCGGGGATGGCGCTTACCTGTTCGCGTATGGCACCCGAGCCATGATGATGAGCTCGGGGAATACGTTGGCGATCGAGATCGAAGACGCCGATTCACCACCGAATCCATCGCGCTATATTTTCTACAGTTATGCAACCACCAGTCCGGACGCCATGACGCTGATGTCGGACACATTGCCGAAGTTCCTCGTCACCCTGTCGCCACACAAGTTGGCGGTGCTGGCTCTCGTGGTGCAGGACACCACTCCGCCGAACCCGCTACCCGACGGCGCCCCCACCCTGTTGGTCTGCGACCCCCAGGTCGGCAACGACCCGCAGACCTGATGAACTGTCCCGCACTCTGTCTCAGCATGTCGTTGTAGGAGGCCGCTTGCGAGCGACGCTTTTGTAGCACGTTGCTCGCGGTCAGCAACAACTCGCAGCGGCGGCACCCCGTCGCGCGCGAGCGCGCTCCCACAAACAGCGGGGCTCTCGCGCTCTGGTAGGAGCCCGCAAGCGAGCGACCGGAGCCGCGTTCCCTTCACCGGCCGGCCGCAATGACAGCTTGCAAGCAGGGTGCGGGCTCCTGCGGAAGCCTGTTTTTCGGCCAAAATATCATCCGTTTTCAATGTGTTGCATACCGTAAGGTTTCGGAAAGGTCGCGAGCGCCGGGCCCGGCCACAGTCCGGACCACGACAACGCAGCCCGGCATTCGCCGCTGTCGCCTTCCGCAAGCCTTGCGGCCTTGGCGCAGCAACCATGGTTCGAGCTACCGCGTCGACGCCGCCATTGCCAAGCAATGGTCATCGATCACGTCTCGGAGCCAACCATGTCTTTTCTTTCCAACAACGAACTGCGTGAGCTACGGCCAGCCACAGAAATTGCGGCCGATCTTCGCCACCTGCCTTCCCCCGCTGCAATGGCTGGTCAAGCGCCCGAACCCACCACGGCCTGTCCCGGCCGGATACGCCTGGATGCGGCGCGACTGCGTGAACTTCGGCAAACCCGGCTGATGAGCCAGCAGGATCTCGCCAACGATTTCTGGCGTCGCAACATCCAGGTGTCGATCGCCACCATCAAACGCGCCGAGGCCGGACAAGCGGTTCGCTATCGGGTGGCGCGCGAATTGGCGCGCTACTTCGATCTGCCGCCGGATCGGTTGGTCGGCAGCGTTGCGTCACCGGAAGCAAGATAAATCGCGTGCGACAGCGGCGGTGGTTTCGTGATGCCACCCAGACATCGCCTCGGGCGGAATGATTTAAATGCTACCGAAGTGATGCCAAATGGATACGACCAGCGCCACAAACAGCGGGTAGGATTGACTTCAGCAGAACGAGAACCGGTGATTAAAACTTTACTTGGAATCATCGTTCGATCGCAATGAAATTGCGCCGGCAGCAGTCATGGAGACTGCTCGGCCAATATGTAGCAAGACTCTCTTGCTGCACGTACGAAAGCTGGGAAATAGTTAACTTTTCGCATGACCCAACCAACTTCAGTGAGGTGACATCATGAAAAAGATACTGATCATGGCCGCGGCATTCGCACTGTCCGGCGCTGCCTATGCCGACGTCGTGGTGATCAACACCCAGGCGGACTTCATTGCCCCATCCAACCCGGGTGCGTCCGGGCAGATCACGATGGCTTTCACGCCATCGGCACCGATCCAGTTCAAGGTCGCCGGCAAGACCTGCACCTGGGTGAGCTCCTCGTCGCCTTACGGCTCCGGCGGCGGCGCCGGCTGCAACTACAGCATCACCGTCGATGCCTCCGGCAATCTGGTCAACGGCACCAGCAACGGCAACGGCTGTACCGCGTCCGGGCAGCCGATGCTGGCCGCCTGCAAGTAAGCCGCCACACCACACGGGGCGCAATGCGGACGACGACTCCGCACTGCGCCCCCTTGCGTCGCAACCGACGCCTTCCCGGACGGAGCCCATCATGACCATCAACACCCGCATCTATGCCAGCGGTGCCATCGCCTTCGGCGGGCAACCGGCGATCGACGACCTCAAGGCAGCCGGCTATTCCGCCGTCATCGTCTGGTCGGTGCACGTCACCCCGCAAGGCACGCTCATCCTCAACAACACCCAGATCGTGTCGGGCGGAGTCTATGCGGAAGCACAGACCATGGATTTGCCGAATCGGCTGGCGCAGTTGCGCAAGAGCGGCGTGCAGATCCTGTTTTCGGTCGGTGCCGGCGGAACGCAGGACTTCACCAACATCGGCTCACTGCTGGGTGGTGGAGTGCCAGGGCCGGGCAACGCCCTCTACGACAACTTCAAAGCATTGAAAGGCGCCATGGTTGCCGCTGGCGGCGACATCGATGCGATCGACTTCGACAACGAAGACGACATGCAAACCGACATCATGGTGAATTTCGGTTCGATGCTAGCCAACATCGGCTACGCCAGCGTGACCTTCTGCCCGTACTACACGTCCAGCGTCTGGACCGATGCGTACACGCAATTGCTGACCCAGCACGGCAAAGGATTCGTCAGCGCCATTCATCTGCAGTGCTATTCGGGCGGCATGGGCAACTCGCCCGAGCCCTGGGGCGAGATGATCGCCAAGGCCGGCGGCAACACGCTGCTCATCCCAGGCCTTGCCACCAACCAGGCTGGTCCCGGCCCTTGGTGGAACGACGGCGCGCCGGGCACCAGCGTGGTGCGGACCGCCAACGTCGCGATGTATGGCCAGGCCGACTGGTCGGGCATGTTGCGCAAGGGCAACTATCCGAGCGCGGACGTCGCCATGCAGGACACGCGCGGCGGCGAAACCTTCTTCTTCTACTGTCGCGGCCCGCTGGATTTGGGACCGGGCAAGCGATTCCAGACCGGGGATGCGGTGTTCTTTGCCGGCGAGCCGCGTTGGGGCTCCGCACCACAGTGCGACGGCTATTCGCTGAGCGGCGGCTGCAGCAACATCTACAACGCCAACGGCGCCTGCCCGGCCGATCTGACCACGCAATTCAAAAGCTGGAAGCAGGAACGCCACCCGCCCGATGGCGGCTTCATCTGGCTGTACGACTCGGTGCTCAGTTGTCTGTTGTCCGGCTGTTGCGGCGGCACCGAGGCCAACCCCGCAACCACCGCTACCGCCTACCGTCAGGCGATCACGCAGGGACTTGGCTGAGCGAAACCTGCCGAAACCACGCGAGTCGCCACGCATTTCGAATCATGCTGCAGAGCGAAAGTAACATCACTACATCTAGGAGAAACTAATGTCATCCAATCAATATACCTGGACTTTGACGGCATATCAGCAGCAGGGTCATCTTTGGTTGAAGTGGTCGACCAACGCGCCATTTCGTGCGCAACAAGGTCGCATTACAATATATTCTAAAACAAATTTCCCCGGAGACCCCACTTCCAACGTGAAGGAATGGAGCTGGGATAATGAACACGGCGGCGGCAGCGGCTGGGATACCGGGCT
>JANRIF010000199.1:0-11928 GCA_033765245.1 Lysobacteraceae bacterium | reverse complement strand
TCGCTCACCAGTTGCCGCAGTAACTGGGTGGAGACGGTGTAGTCCCAGGTGCGTTGGGGGCTGGGGTTGATCCAGACGAGTTTGGGGAAGCGTTCGGTGAGGCGGGTGATCCAGGCGCTGCCGGGTTCTTCGTTGATGTGTTCGACGCTGCCGCCGGGGGCGGTTATTTCGTAGGGGGCCATGCTGGCGTCGCCTACCAGTACCACGCGCCAGTCGGGGCCGTAGGTGCGCAGGAGTTCGAGCGTGGGGGTGCGTTGGCTCCAGCGGCGGTTGTTGTCTTTCCACACGGCGTCGTAGAGGCAGTTGTGGAAGTAGTAGTGCTGCAGGTGCTTGAACTCGCTGCGGCAGGCGGAGAACAGTTCTTCGCAGGTGCGTACGTGTTCGTCCATCGAGCCGCCGATGTCGAGTAGCAGCAGTACCTTCACCGCGTTGTGGCGCTCGGGGCGCATGCGGATGTCGAGCAGGCCGGCGTCGCGGGCGGTGGCTTCGATGGTGCTGTCGATGTCGAGTTCGTCGGCGGCGCCTTGGCGCGCGAAGCGGCGCAGGCGGCGCAGGGCGAGTTTGATGTTGCGGGTGCCGAGTTCGGCCTGGTCGTCGAGGTTGCGGTACTCGCGGCGTTCCCACACTTTCACGGCGCGGCGGTTGCCGCCGGGGCCGCCGACGCGGATGCCTTCGGGGTTGTAGCCGCCGTTGCCGAACGGGCTGGTGCCGCCGGTGCCGATCCAGCGGTTGCCGCCCTGGTGGCGGCCGGTCTGTTCGGCCAGGCGTTTGCGGAATTCCTCCAGCAGTTGCTCCAGGCCGCCGAGCGCTTCGATGCGGGCGCGTTCTTCTTCGCTGAACTCGCGTTCGAAGGCGCGCCGTAGCCAGTCGTCGGGGATGCTGGCGGCGAGTTCGGCGTTGAGGCTGTCCATGCCTTTGAAGAACGCCGCGAAGCCGCGATCGAAACGATCGAAGTGGCGCTCGTCCTTCACCATCACGGTGCGCGCGAGGTGGTAGAAGGCGTCGAGGTCGGCGAACACCAGATGTGCGCGCAGGGCAGCGTGCAGGTCCAGCAGTTCGCGTACCGTCACCGGCAGGCGTTCGCGACGCAGCGATTCGAACAGGCCGATCAACATGGTTGCGCGCTCTCAGACGCGCGCGCCGCGCCGGTGCATGAAGGCGAGCTTTTCCAGCAATTGCACGTCCTGCTCGTTCTTCACCAGGGCGCCGTACAGCGGTGGGATCGCCTTGGCGGGGTCGCGTTCGTACAGCGCCTGCGCGGCGAGGTCGTCGGCCAGCAGCAGCTTGAGCCAGTCGATCAGTTCCGAGGTGGATGGCTTTTTCTTCAGGCCCGGTACCTCGCGCAACTGGAAGAACATCTCCAGCGCTTCGTTGACCAGGCGCCCGCTCAGGCCGGGGTAGTGCACTTCGACGATGCGCTCGAGGGTGGCGCGGTCGGGGAAGGCGATGTAGTGGAAGAAGCAGCGGCGCAGGAAGGCGTCGGGTAGTTCCTTCTCGTTGTTGGAGGTGATGACGATGATCGGGCGTTGCCGGGCGCGGATGGTCTCGCCGGTTTCGTAGACATGGAATTCCATGCGGTCGAGTTCTTGCAGCAGATCGTTGGGGAACTCGATGTCGGCCTTGTCGATTTCGTCGATCAGCAGCACCGTGCGCTGTTCGTGATCGAACGCCTGCCACAGCTTGCCGGGGCGGATGTAGTTGCGCACGTCGTGCACGCGCGATTCGCCCAGTTGCGAGTCGCGCAGGCGGCTGACGGCGTCGTATTCGTACAGGCCCTGATGCGCCTTGGTGGTGGACTTGATGTGCCACGCCAGCAACGGCGCGCCGAGCGCGCCGGCCAGTTCTTCGGCCAGCAGGGTCTTGCCGGTGCCGGGCTCGCCCTTGATCAGCAGCGGGCGTTGCAGGGCGATGGCGGCATTCACCGCCAGTTTGAGGTCGTCGCTGGCGACGTAGTGTGCGGTGCCTTCGAAGCGCATGGGGTCAGACCTTTCAAGAAACGGAATCGATCGTAAACATCTGGGCCGCGCGCGGGGTTGGATCGCTTGGAAGCCAGAGGGGTCCGCAAATGACGCAAAGTTCGCAAAGGCAACGTGGTCAGGCGGGAGGCGCGCCACGCCAGTTGCCCAATCCGCGGTTCATGGTGAAGCACCCCATGAACCGGACGCGACCATCTGCATCATTCGCGTCCTTTGCTGCTTTGCGTCCTTTGCGGACTCTGTTCCTTCGGATTCACCTGCGCCGCGCGCGGAATCAGACCTTCAATACCTGTTTGCCGAAGTTGGCGCCGCTGTAGACCCGGCGCAGTGCCTCGGCGAAATGTTCCAGCCCTTCGAGTTCGTCGATCTTGCTGACGAGCTTGCCGGCGGCGGCCCACGGGGCCATGGCGGCCATCGCTTCGTTGGCGCGGTCGAGGTAGTCGAGCACCACGAAACCTTCCATGCGCGCGCGCGCCGAAATCAGCGACAGGTAATTGACCGGGCCGCGCACCGCCTCGGTGGCGTTGTACTGCGAGATGCCGCCGCACAGCACGATGCGCGCGTGCATGCGCAGGCGGCTGAGCGCGGCGTCGAGGATTTCGCCGCCGACATTGTCGAAGTACACGTCGATGCCGTCCGGGCAGTGCGCGCTGAGCGCCTTGCCGACTTTCTCGTGCTTGTAGTCGATCACCGCGTCGGCACCGAGGGTGTCTTTCACGTAGGCGCATTTCTCCGGGCCGCCGGCGATGCCGATCACGCGGCAACCGAGATTGCGGGCGATCTGTACCACGGTGGAACCCACTGCACCGGACGCGGCCGATACCACCACGGTTTCGCCGGCCTGCACCTTGCCGATGTCGGTGAGCCCGAACCACGCGGTGAGGCCGGTGGCGCCGAACACGCTCAGCGCCCAGGCCGGATGCGGCAGCGATTTCGCGTCGAACGGGCGCAGGCCCTTGCCGTCGCTGACCACCTGGTTCTGCACGCCGGTCATGCCGCTGACCCAGGTGCCGACGGGGTAGCGCGGGTGCTGCGATTCGATCACCTCGCCGATGCCGGCGGCGCGCATCACGTCGCCCAGCGGTACCGGCGGCCAGTAGCTTTTCTGTTCGCTCATCCACACCCGCATTGCCGGGTCGATCGACAGGTAACGCACGGCGACGCGGATCTGGCCTTCGCCCAGTGCGGCGGGGGAGGCTTCGTGCAGGGCGAAATCGCTGTCCTTGGGCACGCCATCGGGGCGGGCGACCAGCTTCAGGGCGCGGTGCGGCAGGCTCATGCGGAACTCCGGGACGGATGAGCCTGCATTGTAGCGCCCACGCCGGCGCGGTCGCGCCGCTGTGGTGTGAGCGTGGGAGCGCGCTGGCGCGCGACCGAGCGAAGCGAAGGCGGCTGCTCTTGCGCATCCATGCGCTCGCAGGATGCGCAAGAGCAGCCGATGGGTTTCGCGAGGTGCGGGGTCAGCGACGCGCGGTGGTGGGTTCGTCGACGGGGGCCGTGCCGAAGCCGAACATCTGGTCCGCCCATTCGACTGCACCGAGGTAGGTGTACGCCAGCAGCACCGGGCTGGCGTCCCATTCTTCCAATCGTTCCCATTGCGCGCGCTCGCAGGCCTGCACCTGCTCCAGCAGGTCGGCGAACGGACCCTCGCCGTGGCCGATCGCGGCGGCGACCTCCTCGGGTAACGCGAGGTTGTCCAGCAGTTCTTCCATCGGTGCATTGAGGATGGCGTCGAGCATCGAGAACAGCCCGGTCATGAAGGCCATTTCGCCGCGTGGGTTGGGCTTGCCACCGGTGGTGAGCTGTTCGCACATGCGCGCGCGCACCAGCGCCGCTTTGAGCAGTTCGGCCGGGCGGTTCTCGATGCGCGCCAGCGCCAGGATGCGCACCCAGTTGCGGATGTTGCCGATGCCGAGATAGATGATGGCGTGGCGCAGCGAGCTGACCGAACTGCTGAGGCCGAAGTAGGCCGAGTTGACCAGGCGCAGCAGGCGATAGCTGAGCACCGCGTCGGCGGTGATGATGCTTTCGAGTTCCTTGGGGCCGTTGTCGGGATTCTCCAGCGCGGCCAGCAGGCGCATCACGCTCAGGCCGGTCTCGGAGACGTTGCCTTCGCCGATGACTTCCGGACGGCAGAAGAAATAGCCTTGGAACAGATCGAACCCCAGGCCCAGGCAGTGCTGGAAATCGGCGTGGGTCTCGACCTTCTCCGCCACCAGCTTGGCGCGATAGCGGCGCAGGCGTGCGATGGTGGCGGAGAGGTCGGCATCGCTGCGGCCGGGGATCTCCAGTTTGATCAGGTCGGCCAGTTCCAGCAGTGCCACCAATTGCGGGGTTTCCTCGCCCAGCACGAAATCGTCGAGCACGATCAGGTAGCCGCGCCTTGAGAGTTCGCGCACGCAGTCGATCAGCTCGTCGTCGATCGCTTCGGATTCGAGGATTTCCAGGCCCAGGCGTTTGCCGGAGATCGGCAGCAGTTCGTGTTCCACCAACAGCCGGCGCGTCATGTTGATGAGCGCCACGCCTTGGCCGACCAGGCGCTCCATGCCGATGTCCACCAGCGCCTGCATGATCACTCGCGCGGTGGCGGCGTCGCCGTCGCTGATGTTGGCGCTGTGGTCGGAGAGCTTGGCGCGGAACAGCAATTCGTAACCGAACAGTTTCTTGTCGCGGTCGAGGATGGCCTGACGCGCGACCATCGAGGGCAGGTCGCCGTGAGTCAGTGCGGGCGTGCTGCTGTTCATGGCGGGCTCACTGGGAAAAGAGACGGCGCGCGCGCAGTTGGTCGCGCTGGATGTGGGCAGTGAAGCGGCTGATCAGTTGCTGCTGGTCGCGTGTAAGTCCGATGAAACGCAGTCCAATGTATACCACCCCGAGTCCGCGCCGGTCCGGTTCGGTGTGGCACGCTTCCACTGTGGTGGTGATGGTGCCGGGCGGCAGGTCGATGCGGCAGCTCAGCGATTCGACCGGTGGCAACGGGCCCTGGCCGCGCAAGGCGACGCGCAGGCCCGCATGCGAGATGTCGACCAGGGTGCCTCTGGCGCGTGCGACGCCGGCGCCGAGTTCGACCGGGATCGCCAGCGCCGGCGATACCGGCACCCGGAAGGCGTTGCGGCGTTGCACGTAATCGAGCCCGGTAGGCAGGCTCAGCCGGTAGGTGGCGCCGGGCTGGGTGGACGAGATGGCCTTCACCGCGACGCGAAAGCGCATCTCGATGCCGTCGAGCCGGCTCAGTATCCGCACTTCCAGGCCCGCCACCATCGCGGCGTGGCCGCGCGAGGGAAACAGTTCGTCGGCGGTCAGTTCGCCGTTCTCGCGATCGAGCGCCAGCAGCACGCTGCTGAAGAAGCCCTCGCGCTCGGGCAGCATCACTGTGACCGGCACGCGCTCCTTGATCAGTCGGCCGACCAGGGTGTGGATTTCGTGGCGGTCGGTAATCACGGCCGTGGCGCGGGCCGTTCAGGCCTTGGCGATGGTCATGGGGCTGCGCGCGCCGGCGATGCGTCCCGCGGGGCCGTAGGTGGCGCGGCCGAGGTCGCGCCCGGAGATCAGTTCCAGCGCCATGCGCACGTGACGCAGCTTGGTCTCGACG
The DNA here is from genome assembly GCA_033765245.1 of Lysobacteraceae bacterium. GTDB lineage: Bacteria > Pseudomonadota > Gammaproteobacteria > Xanthomonadales > Xanthomonadaceae. The sequence goes on along the minus strand of JANRIF010000199.1, from coordinate 6,360 downwards.
ATCCGGCCGTTGGCGGCGTTGATGTTCTGGCAGCGTTCCAGCACGCTCAGGCAGCGCGCCCACGCATCGCGCGCCGCGGGCGCATCGGACAGCGCCACGCGCATCGGGGCGGGTCCGGCGGAAATGCCGAGCGAGCGCGTCAGGTGCAGGCGTTCGCGCTCGTGGGCTTCCAGGGTGCGTACCAGCAGGTCCTTGTCGCGGCCGGCGGCGTCCAGCGCGAGATCGTCGTTCGCCATCAGGGCGGCGCGTTCGTGCTGCAGTGCACGTTCGAGTCGTTCGGATTGCGCGGCGATGCCAAACACCACCTGCGCCAGTGCCTCGGTGAGTTCGACCTTGGTGTCCATGATCAGCGTGCATTCCCGATGGTGGCGGTGCCGGGACGGGGGCGGGCGGGTTCTGCGTGGTGGTTTCCCGTGTACATCTACGCCTCCGATATCGCCTGTGACGACGGTGGTGCGTGCGGATTGCGTGCCGCTGCTGCCCGCTCCGTGACGCACCGTCCGCGGGTGCGGCCTGACCTGCGATCGCGGCCGGCGCGGCGCGCGACGGCCGGATTCAGACCTTTCCGGTCAGTTGCTGTTCGATCGAGAGCAGACGGTCTGCGATGCGCTCGGGAGAGATCGCGTAGCGGCCGTCGGCCAACTCCTGGCGCACCGCCGCGACGCGCCCGGCATCGACTGCCGGAGCGGCTGCCTGTGCGCGCTCGGATTGCTGGATCGAACGCGCCGAGTCGGTGACGTTGACGCGATCGGCCTCGCGACGCGATGGCGCGGCGGTGTCGGCCTCGGCGGCCTTGACGTTCTGGCGTGGCTCCGGCGGTCGCAGTGCACTGCCGGCCAAGCCATTGATTTTGTTTTCCATGATCGGATACCTCGGGGGGCAGCCACGATGGTGGCTTGAACAGTTATTCGGCAGCCTTGGCAGGAACTTTAGCCCACATTTCTCACGCCGCTCCTACTGCGGTCGCCGATACGCTCGCCGTGGCGCACCGTGCTCCCTCGATCCGGCTCAACGTACCGTCGAGTACGTCCTCGCCGCCTCTCAGTCCGCGCGGTGCACCACAACGGCGTCTCGACGGCCTCGCTACGGATCGGCGCGAGAAATGCGGGCTCGCGCTGAATGTCGAGTCGTGGCGGGCCATGGCAGTCATGGCAGCGCCACCACGGTGCCGTTGGCGACCACCTCGGTCTCGATCACCCGGCCCGAGCGCGGGTTGCGCACCGAGACATGCTGGCCTTGCGCGCCGTCGGCCAGTGCAATCCCTTCGCCGCGTACGGCGATCGCGCCGGTGCCCGCCGTCACGGTGACGCGCTCGCCGCGTCGCACCAGGCGGGCGGGAGCGATCGCGCCGGGCGCCAGCACGGTGCCGGGGCGGATGGCGCGGGTGGCCTGTTGCCCGACCACGGCGTCGAGGTCGGCGAAGTAGCCGCGCGGCAGCGCGAGCACGTTGCGCGATTCGATGCGCAGCGCGGTCTTGTCGAGGATGTCGTTGCGGGCGATGGGCAGGGCGGCAATCGCTACTTCGCGGATGGCCTGTGCCTGTACCGGTACCCGCAGGCTCCACGGCACCGGCCCAACGCAGGCGACGATCGCGATCAGGCGTGCGCTGGCGACGCCGTCGACGCGCGCCTGCAGCGGTTGCGCGCAGGCTGCCAGCCGCAGCCGAGCATTGAGTTGTACCGCATCGATCCGCAGCTCGCCGCCTACCACGGCCAGCGCCGCCAATGCGGCGTCGCGTGCGGCATCGCGGATGCTCTCCGGCGATTGCACCGGATTGCCGCTGGCGCCCGCACTCAGCAGCAGCAGCGCGGTGCCGAGGCGGACATGCGCGATGCTCACGCCGCCGCCTCGTGCTGACGGTGCAGGGCATGACTGACTTGTTCGACCAGGCTGTCGAGTTCGCCCAAATGGCTGCGTGCCTCGCTGGACTTGCCAGCGGAAATCAGCGCGACCAGATCGCGGGCGCGCCGGATGAAGCCATCGACGGCGCTGCTCAACGCCTGCGCCCGATCGGCCGATGCGCCGGTTCCGGACGACATGCGCGCCAGCAGTGCCCGCATCTGTTCGCCGGGCGCATCGGCGTCCAGCCAGCGCAGGTCCTCGGAGCCGGGCCGATTGGCGGCCAGTTCGATCGCGTAACGCAGGCCGCGTACGGTCTCGCGCACCGCCTGGCTGGCGTTGTCTGGCGATTGCGCTCTGACGCCGAGCTGGCCGGCGCCGATCCGGTGCGCCAGCACGCACGCGCGCGCGATCGCTTCGGTCTGGCGATGCGCGACGGTGCTGAAGCGCCCCACCTCGGAGAGCGCGCCGGAGACGTTCTGCCGGCTCGTCTCCATCTGGCGCAGCGCGCCGTTGGCGGTGTCGCCATGCCGGGCGAAGGTGTCGGTGAGTTCCTTGATCTGCGCAATCGCGGTCAACATCGTCTGGCTGCCCTGCTCGGCGCGCTCCAGTCGCTTGAGCGCACCTTTGACGCCGACGTCCAGGCGGGTGGAAAACTCGCCCATGGTCTGGGTGACGCTTTCGATCTCGCCCGTGGTCTGGGTGGTCTTTTCGGCCAGTTGCTTCACTTCGTCGGCCACCACCGCGAAGCTGCGGCCGGCCTCGCCGGCACGTGCCGCTTCGATGGCGGCATTGAGCGCGACCAGGTTGATCTGGTGCGCAATCTCCTGCACCGCCGCGGTCTGGGTGCGGATCTGTTCGAAGAATCGGCCGAACTGCTCGTGCGCCTGGGTCATGGTCGCCAGCGCGCTGCGCATCAGGCGCAACTGGCCCTGCAGTTCGCCCGCGCTGTCCTGGCCCGAGTTTGCGGCCTGGGCCGCGCTGCCGATGGCTGCGCCCAGCGCCGCCATTGCCGCAGCGACCGGCGCGGCGACGTGCGTCAAATTGTCGACGCCCTGGCGCGCGCTGCCGACCCGGGTGTCGACCTCGTCGAGGCTGCGTCCGAGCGCGGTTGCCGCGTCCAGCGCGTTGCCCTGTTCCTCCAGCGCGCGAATCTGGTCCAGTACCGCGCCGTCGTCGCCGCTCTGGCGATTTGCCGCCAGCGCCAGCACGGGCGCCAGCGCGCGCGCTGTGGCGGGGTGGCGGCGCCTCAGCGCATCCAGTTGCGTGCCGTTGCCGGAAGTCGCCGCCACTGCCATGGCATGCACGTGATCGCCGAACAAAATGCTCATATCCACCTCGGTGCCGTTAAAGGGGTGGGCCGCCCCGCAGTGCGGTGCGTCCGGTCCACCGCCAAACAAGCAACTTGCGTGCCACGTGGTCCCGCGACCGACGTCCCGCGCCTGGCGGTGGTGCGCCTGCCTTAAAGAAGGAGCCGGCTCGGCCGATAGGTGGGTAATGAAAGCAACGCGGGCGAATCCGGACATGGGCAGCGTGATCGACGGCGTGGAACGGCAGACCCGGCTGGCCGGGCATAACCGCATGGCGATGCTGCTGTTCGGGGTGGGGACGGAAGGTGCGCGTTGCGCGATCAACGTCTACAAGGTGCGCGAGGTGTTGCGTTGTCCGACGATCACCCCGCTGCTGGGCCGCCACGCCTTCGTTGCCGGTGCGGTCGACTATCGCGGCCAGACCGTGCCGGCGGTCGACATGGGCCTGGCGCTGCAATTGCCGGCGTTGCTGGGCAGCGCCAACGCGCACCTGGTGGTGACCGAGTTCAGCCGTAGCGTGCAGGCGTTCGTGGTGGGCGACGTGGACCGCATCGTGCACGTCGACGTCGCTACCATCGAGCCGCCGCGCGAGGGCATGGTGGGGCCGCGCATCAACGCCACTACGCGGGTCGACGGCCAACTGGTGATGATCGTCGACGTCGAGCAGATATTGTCCGAGATCAGCGGCCAGCCGCAGGCCCTGTCCAACCTGTTGCATGGCGCAGCCACCCAGGCGGGCAAGCAGCATCAGCGATTGCTGATCGTCGACGATTCGCTGGTGGCGCGGCGCAACCTGGAGGAAATCGCCAAGCGCCTGGGGTTGCCCTACGAACTGGCGCACGACGGCCAGCAGGCGCTGGAGATGCTGCGCGAGGCGGTGCAGGACGACGCTCGCGGCCTGCCCAGCCTGGTGATCTCCGACATCGAGATGCCGCGCCTGGACGGCTATGCGCTGACCCGCGCGATTCGCGAGGATCCACGGCTGGCGCGCCTGCGCGTGTTGCTGCATTCCTCGCTCAGCGGCGGTTTCAACGCCGATACCGTGGCCAGCGTCGGTGCCGATCGCTTCGTCGCCAAGTTCAATCCCGATGTCGTGGCCCGGACCGTGCTGGAGTTGCTGCCCGACGCTCGCTGACCCGAAGCTGCTGGTGGAAGCGCGCTTGCCAACCTCGCGTGCTGGCTTGGTGTTTACGGAAGTAACAAGAGTCTGCAAAGGACGCCAAGAGGCAAAGGACGCGAATCAGGTGCGTTGTGGCGTTGGGTTCGGCGGGCATGTCGCTGGCGACGACGGGTTTCCCGGCGGGCGTGGCGCGATGTCTTCATGACGCAAGCTCCTTTGCGACCCTTGCGTGCTTTGCGGACCGCTCTGGCTTGTGCGCGATTGATCGCGCCTGGCGCGAGGCGATGACGGTTCGCTGACGCCGGCAAGGCGCGCGGCATTGCCGTTGGCGCCGGCAAGAGTTTGCCGGTGCCGGGTGGAAAACTGCATGGCGGCGCCATTTTTCGGCATCCACAGGGTGTCTTCAGGGCTTGGCACGGTCGTTGCTTTACCTCCACCGACGACGATCCGTGGAGCCCGCAATGGCCATCACCCCTGATCCCTTATTCGGCATCCATCCGCAATCCTTGAGCGTTTGGGCGCAGCGTGCCGAGGTGATCGCCGGCAACCTCGCCAATGCCGACACGCCGCACTACCAGGCGCGCGACATCGACTTCCGCCAGGTGCTGGCGCGCGCCGGTTCGCCCGATGCCGCGCTGCCGCTGAACACCACCGCCGGCAACCACCTGCAGGCCGCTGGCCCCGACGGCGCCGATGCAGCGCTGCGCTACCGGGTGCCGACGCAGCCGGCGATGGATGGCAACACCGTCGACGCGCAGGTCGAACAGGCTGCCTACGCCGAGAACAGCGTGCGCTACCAAGCCAGCCTCACCTTCCTCAACGGCCAGGTGCGCATGTTGCGCATGGCCATCACCGGAGCGGCCTGAGCATGAGCGGCGTCAACACCAACATGTTCCGCATCTTCGATACCGCCGCCTCCGGCATGGCGGCGCAGTCGGCGCGGCTGAACACCACGGCCTCCAACCTTGCCAACGCCGACAGCGTGGCGAGCAGTGCCGAACAGGCGTACCGCGCGCGGCAGCCAGTGTTCGCGGCGATCCGTTCGGCGCTCGATGGCGGCGACGGTGGCGCCGGAGTGCAGGTGCTCGGCGTGGTCGAGAGCCAGACGCCGATCGGGGTGCGCTACGAACCCGGCAACCCGCTCGCCGATGCCGACGGCAACGTCTTCACTCCCAACGTCAATCCCGTGGACGAGCTGGTCAACATGATCTCGGCCTCGCGCTCGTACCAGAACAACGTCGAGATCATGAACAGCGCCAAGCAGGCAATGCTCGACACCCTCAACATCGGCCGCTGACGGAAACCGCCATGAACGAACTCGCCGCAATCAGCAACTCGCTCAATTCCGCGATCTCCGCGCCCACCGCGGCCGGACTCGCCAACGACAGCAACAACCTCGGGCAACAGGATTTCCTGAAATTGATGATCACGCAGTTCCGCAACCAGGATCCGACCCAGCCCACCGACAGCACCCAATTCCTCGGGCAACTGGCGCAGTTCAGCACGGTGTCCGGCATCCAGGGTTTGCAGGACTCGTTCAGCGGACTTGCCTCGTCGCTGCAGGGCGACCAGACCTTGCGCGCGACCGGGCTGATCGGGCATCAGGTGCTGTTCTCGTCGCCGCTGGTGGCATTCGACGGCGAAACGCCGGTGACCAGCGCGATCGACAACCCCGCCTCGGGTGCCAACGTGACGGTGCAGATCGCCGACATCAACGGCCGCTTGGTACGCACCATCCCATTGGGGCCGCAAGCCGGCGGGCTGGTGAATTTCGAATGGGACGGCCACGCCGACGATGGATCGCTGCTGGAGCCGGGCACCTATGTGATGAGCGCGCAAGCCACGTCCGGCACGCGCGCGCTATCGGCCGAAACGTTTTCACGGGCTGCTGTTCTGGGGGTGAGTCTCGCCGCTAGCAATGGACAGCCGCTGCTGCGGGTGGACGGCGCCGGCGAAATGCCGTTGTCGCAGATCCGCGAAATCCTCTGAAGTCTCGGGAGTCGAAGCCATGCCTTTCAATCTTGCACTGAGTGGTCTCAACGCCGCCTCCTCCGATCTCGAGGTGACGGCCAACAACATCGCCAACGTCAA
>JANRIF010000180.1:0-2750 GCA_033765245.1 Lysobacteraceae bacterium | reverse complement strand
CTCGCGCAGCGGGGTGAACAGGCCGGTATAGGTGGCCGGATTGGAGCGCGGCGTGCGCCCGATCGGCGACTGGTCGATGTCCACCACCTTGTCGAACAAATCCATGCCGCGCACTTCGCGGAACGGCGCCGGCGCGTGGCTGGCGCCGTTGAGTTCGTTGGCGGCGAGGCGGAACAGGGTGTCGTTGATAAGGGTGGACTTGCCCGAGCCAGATACTCCGGTGACGCAGGTGAACAGGCCCGCCGGAATCTCCAGGTCGACGTCCTTGAGGTTGTTTCCGCGCGCGCCAAGCAGGCGCAGCAGGCGTTTCGGGTCGGGGCGACGGCGCTGCGCCGGTGCTTCGATGCGGCGGCGGCCTGACAGATAGGCGCCGGTGAGCGACGCGGGCGATTCCAGGATGTCGGCGAGGGTGCCGCGAGCCACGATCTCGCCGCCATGCACACCGGCGCCGGGGCCGATGTCGAGGATGTAGTCGGCTTGCCGGATCGCGTCCTCGTCGTGTTCCACCACGATCACCGTGTTGCCCAGATCGCGCAGCCGGGTGAGGGTGCCGAGCAGACGTTCGTTGTCGCGTTGGTGCAGGCCGATCGAGGGCTCGTCGAGCACGTACATCACGCCGACCAGACCGGCGCCGATCTGCGAGGCGAGGCGGATGCGCTGCGCCTCGCCGCCGGACAGGGTGTCGGCCTGGCGGTCTAGCGTGAGGTAGTCGAGCCCGACGTCGACCAGGAAGCGCAGACGTTCGCCGATCTCCTTGACGATGCGCGCTGCGATCTCGCCGCGCCAGCCGGGCAGGGTGAGTCCGCCGAAGAAGCGCAGCGCCTCGCCCACCGGTAGCGCGGTCAGCTCCGGCACCGTGCGTTGAGCCACCAGCACGTTGCGCGCGCTCTTGTTCAGCCGCGCGCCGCCGCAGTCGGGGCAGGGGCGCTGGCTGATGAACTTGGCCAGTTCCTCGCGCACCACCGGCGATTCGGTCTCGCGGTAACGCCGTTCTAGATTGGGCACCACGCCTTCGAACGCATGTTTGCGCTGGGCGCGGCCGCCGCCCTCGCTGAGGTAGCTGAAGGCGATGACTTCATCGCCCGAGCCGTGCAGGATTGCCTTGCGCACGCGCTCGGGCAGTGCCTGCCAGGGCGTTTCCACGTCGAAGCGGTAATGGCGCGCCAGCGATGCGATCAACTGGAAGAAATGCGGATTGCGCCGATCCCAGCCGCGGATGGCGCCGGCCGCCAGCGACAGTTCCGGATGCACCAGCACCCGCGCCGGATCGAAGAACTGACTCACGCCAAGGCCGTCGCAGGCGGGGCAGGCGCCGACCGGCGAATTGAACGAGAACAGACGCGGCTCCAGCTCGGACAGCGCGTAATCGCAGACCGGGCAACTGTAGCGGCTGGAGAACGTCAGCTCGGCTGCCGCGGGGTCGTCGATGTCGCGCAGTGTCGCCATGCCTTCGCCCAGACGCAGTGCGGTCTCGAAGCTCTCCGCCACACGCTGCTTGAGTTCGGCGCGCGGCTTGAAGCGGTCGATCACCGCCTCGATGGTGTGCTTCTGACGCAGCGCCAGCGCCGGCGTCTGGTCGAGATCGATCACCGCGCCATCGACGCGGGCGCGGATGAAGCCTTGTGCGCGCAACTGCTCGAATACCTGCGCATGCTCGCCCTTGCGCTCGCGCACCACTGGCGCCAGCAGCATGTAGCGGCGGTCTTCCGGCAGCGCCAACACCTGGTCCACCATCTGGCTGACGGTTTGCGCCTGCAGGGCGATGCCGTGATCCGGGCAGCGCGGTGTGCCGACGCGAGCGAACAGCAGGCGCAAGTAGTCGTAGATTTCGGTGATGGTGCCGACCGTGGAGCGTGGATTGTGCGAGGTCGATTTCTGTTCGATCGAGATGGCTGGCGACAGCCCTTCGATGTGATCGACGTCGGGCTTCTCCATCACCGACAGGAACTGCCGAGCATAGGCCGACAGCGACTCGACGTAGCGGCGCTGGCCTTCGGCGTAGATGGTGTCGAATGCCAGCGAACTCTTGCCCGAACCCGACAGTCCGGTGATCACGATCAGGCGGTCGCGCGGCAGGTCGAGGTCGATGTTCTTGAGGTTATGGGTGCGCGCGCCGCGGATGCGGATGAAGTCCATGCCCAAGGGAGCGGCTCCGGCGACAAAGACGTCAGTTTAGCTGAGGGGTGGGGGGTGCGGGGCCACGGGACAAGAAGCAAGAGCTTTCACACGCCTGCGGCGTGCGAGTTACTTTTTGTGGCGCAAAAAGTAACCAAAAACGCTGCGCCGGACACGCGCCGGCGTGGCTCCTGCCACGCCGGTGCCCTGCGCTTCTCGGCAGCCGCAGGCCGGCGCCAACTCGCACGTCCATGTGCTCAGACAGTGGCGCCTTTCCCCTGCGTCTGCCTGCGATGCTCGGCGCGCTTTACGGCGCCCCGTCGCTCTCGACCGCGCATCCATGCGCTACAGGTCTGCTTCTCCGTTTCATTCCGTCGCCACGACGCAGTTTCGTTGCCGCGAGCTTGACAGACCTCGTGGGGGTGAGAGCCTTTCCCAAGTCCCAAGTCCCAAGTCCCAAGTCCCAAGTCCCAAGTCCCAAGTCCCAAGTCCCAAGGTCGCGTGGCCCCAAATTTGACCCTAACCCCCCGCTCCCCTTACAATTCCGCTTCTGTCCCGTGACCGCGGGCAGGTTCGTGTGCCGCAAGGCAAAAATAACTACAGAGGAAATCCGGTCATGTACGCAATCATTGTTG
>JANRIF010000159.1:0-6267 GCA_033765245.1 Lysobacteraceae bacterium | reverse complement strand
CCACGCGCCGCACCTGCTTGGCGCCATCCGAGCGCAGCGCGGCGATGCGCTCGAAGTAACCGGATTCGATGCCGGTGACGTATTCGCCGGTGAAGCACGAGGAATCGAAGCCGTGCAGGCGTTCGTTGGGACCGGCCACCGCGGCTTCGAGATCGGCGATGTCTTGATAGATCAGCCAGTCGCAGCCCAGCAGTTGTTGCACTTGCTCGTCGCTGCGGTCGTGCGCGATCAGTTCCTCGGCGGCCGGCATGTCGATGCCGTAGACGTTGGGATAGCGTACCGGTGGCGCCGCCGATGCCAGATACACCTTGCGCGCGCCGGCATCGCGCGCCATCTGCACGATCTGCCGCGAGGTGGTGCCGCGCACGATCGAGTCGTCCACCAGCAGCACCACCCGGCCCTTGAATTCCAGTGGGATCGGATTGAGCTTGCGGCGCACCGACTTCACCCGTTCGCCCTGCCCCGGCATGATGAAGGTGCGGCCGATGTAACGGTTCTTGATAAAACCTTCGCGGTATTTCACGCCCAGCACGTTTGCCAACTCCAGCGCCGAGGTGCGCGAGGTGTCGGGGATCGGAATCACGGTGTCGATGTCGTGGTCCGGGCGCAGCCGCAGAATCTTCTCGCCCAGCTTGACGCCCATGCGCATGCGCGCCTTGTGCACCGAGACGTCCTCGATCAGCGAGTCCGGACGCGCGAAATACACGTACTCGAAAATGCACGGCGCGTGGCGCCGCGGCTCCGCGCAGATCTGCGCGCGCAACTCGCCGTTGGCCGCGATCACCACACACTCGCCCGGCAGCACGTCGCGCATGCGGGTGAAGCCGAGGATGTCGAACGCCACGCTCTCCGACGCCACCGCGTATTCCACGCCCTGCGCGGTATCGCGCCGCCCCAGCACCAGCGGACGGATGCCGTGCGGATCGCGGAATGCCACCAGGCCCAGCCCCAGCACCACGCTGACCACCGCGTAGCCGCCGACGCAACGCCGGTGCACGCCCGCCACCGCCTCGATCACCGCGTCCGCGCTCAATACCGGCTGCAGCGACAGTTCATGCGCAAACACGTTGAGCAGCACTTCCGAATCGGACTGCGTGTTGACGTTGCGGCGATCCAGCTCGAACACCTGCTGGCGCAGTGCTTCGGCATTGATCAGGTTGCCGTTGTGCGCCAAGGCGATGCCGAACGGCGAGTTGACGTAGAACGGTTGCGCTTCGTCGGAGCCTTCCGAACCGGCGGTGGGGTAGCGGCAATGGCCGATGCCGATGCGCCCCGCCAACAGGCGCATGTGGGCCTCGTCGAACACGTCCTTCACCAGCCCATTGCCCTTGTGCAGATGCAGGCAGCGCCCCTCGGCGGTGGCGATCCCCGCCGCGTCCTGGCCGCGATGCTGCAGCACGGTGAGACCATCGTACAGCGCCGCACCGACTTCGCTGACGCCCACGATTCCAATGATGCCGCACATGCCCGCACCTCCTCGGATCCGCACGCGCGCCATGCGCGTACGGCGATTGCTCAGCGCTCGCCGACCACCGGCTCGACGCTGTCGACCTGCTGCCAGCGCGGCTCGAAATGCACTTCGCGGGCTGCTGCCGGCGGCAGCGCCGCGCGCATCCAGCCAGCAACGCGCTCGAAGCCAGGCAACAGCCGCGACTGTTGCCACCACGACTCGCCGCTCAGCGGCGTGAAGCCCAGTACCAGCACCAGCACACCGCCCAGGGCCACCCCGCGCAGCACGCCAAAACCCATCCCCAGCAGGCGGTCCGGACCCGACAACCCGGTCGACTGCACCAACTTGCCCAGCAGCCACGTCACCAGCCCGCCGATCGCCAGCGCGGCGATGAACACCAGCGCATAGGCCAACGCCAACCGCGCCGCTACCGCATCGACCAGCCCGACAAACAGCCCGCTCACGGGCTCGCCGAAGCGGAATGCCAACCAGAATGCCGCGATCCACGCCAGCAGCGACAGCACCTCGACCATCAAGCCGCGCCACAACCCCACCAGCGCGGAAATCATGACCATCGCCAGCAACGCCAGGTCCGCCGCGTTCAGCATGCTTGCCTCCGCTTACCCCGGCGACCGAGCCGCGCCGGACGTATCGTCATCCGGCAATCGCCATCGTGCCGGTTGGCGCTCAGGGGTGCGGCACCACGATGCCGTCGAGCTTGAGTTTGGCGGCCACCGCGTCGCGCAATTTTTCGGCATCGGCGCGACGGATCTCCGGCCCCACCCGCACCCGATACAGGGTGCCGCCATCGGTGCGTACCGATTCCGAGAACGCGGTGAAACCGGATTTGCGCAGGCTCTCGACCAGCTTCGCGGCATCGCCGGTGGCGCGGAACGCGCCGACCTGCACCGCGAACCCAACCTTGTTGGCGGTGGCCGGTGGCGGTGGCGTTGTCGCCGTCGCAGCCACCGCGCCATCCAGCGCCACCACCGTTGCCGGCAGATCGGCGCGCAGCTTCAACGCCTTGAGACGGTCCGCCTCGGCGTCGGCGCGACGCGCGTAGGGGCCCAGGCGCAGCCGTGCCGCCGGCTTGCCGGACAACGTAACCGCGTCGCTGGTGGCTGGCAGCCCGGCAGCGCGCAACTGCTCGAACAACGCCTTGGCATTCGCGAGATTGCCGTAGGCGCCCAGATTGACCGCGTAACCGCCAGTCGCCGCGGTCACAGGCGCGGGCGGCTTCGGCTCCGGAGCGCTCGTGCTCGGCGCCGGTGACGGACTGGGAGTTGCGGGCTCGGCGCTGGCCGGTTCGGGAACCGCGGTCACGGCGGGCGCAGATATCGGTGCGGGCGGCGCGGTCAGTGCCGTTGCCTCGCCTGACGCATCGGCAGGCAGCGCGGGTTCGTTGCCCACCAGCGCATCCGCCTGCGCGGCGCTATCGGTATCCACTGCCACTACGCGATTGGGATCGTCCGGCAACGGCGCCAGGTCCGGCGCCGTCGGCAACTGCAGCGGCATTTCCCGGGTTTCCATCGCGCCCGGCGGCTGTTCGGGGATGTTCAGACTGACGTCGCCGGCACCGTTGTCGGGCGCCGGCCCCTGTACCAGCATCGGCAGGAATATCACCGCCAGCGCCACCAGCACGGCGGCGCCGATCAGGCGCTGTTTCAGCGAAGTGTCCATGGCGCGATCCCTGGCAAAACCTGCGCGAAGTATAGCGCCGTCGATCAACCGGACGCGGCGGCCCACTCCGGAAGCAGCGACAGCGCCGCCGCCACCGTATAAAACGACCCGAACACCAGCAGCCGATCGCCATCGGCCAACCGCGTGCGCGCCTGCCGCAGCGCGTCGGCGACGTCGGCGGCGAGGCTGTACTGTGACCCCTCCAGCACCGCCGCTACCCGCTCCGCCAGCACCTGCGCCGACAACCCGCGCGGCGTGGCGGCGGCAAGGCCCGCCAGCCACCAGTGCGTCACCCGAGCGTTCAGCGGCGCCACGATGCCGGCGATGTCCTTATCGCCCAGCGCCGCAAACACCGCCAGCGTGCGGCGCGGTGGCACCACGTCGAGCCAGCGCGCGATCTGCGTCGCCGCCTGTGGGTTGTGACCGACGTCCAGCACCACCTCGGCCATCCCATCCGCCAACCGCAGCGGCAGACATTGCAGGCGGCCCGGCAGGCGCGCCTGCGCCACCCCGGCCACGATTGCCGATGCCGAAATCGGCAGATCCAGCGCCCGCAGCGCGGCGATGGCGGCAGCGGCGTTATCGAGCTGCGCCGGCGCAGCCATTGCCGGATAGGGCAGTCGCAGTTCCTCGTTCAATTCCAGCCAACGCCAATGATCGGCCTCGCGCATCACCCGGTAATCGCAACCGGCGCGGATCGCGAAGGCGCCGATCGCGTAGGCATGGCGCAACACGCTGCTGGGCGGGTCGGCCTCGGCCAGCACCAGCGGCCGGCCGGCCCGTGCGACGCCGACCTTTTCGAAGCCGATACGCTCCCGATCATCGCCCAGCAACGCTTGATGATCGAGGTCGACCGCGGTGATCAGCGCCACGTCGGCATCGATCAGATTGACCGCATCCAGACGCCCGCCCAAGCCGACTTCCAGCACCGCCAGATCCAGCTCGGCGCGCGCCATCAGATCGAGCGCGGCCAGGGTGCCGAACTCGAAATACGTCAGCGCCACCGACCCGCGCGCCGCCTCCACCCGCTCGAACGCGGCGATCCAGTCGGCATCGGCCAACTCGACCCCATCGATGCGCAGGCGTTCGTTGTAGCGCAGCAGATGCGGCGACGTATAGGCGCCCACGCGCAGGCCGGCGGCACGTGCGATCGCCTCGATGAAGGCCACCGTCGAACCCTTGCCGTTGGTACCGGCAACCGTCGCCACATGGCGCGCAGGGCGTCCCAGCGCCATTGCCTGCGCCACCTCGCGCACCCGTTCCAGCCCCATGGCGATGGCCTGCGGATGCAGACGTTGCTGGTAGTCCAGCCATTGATCGAGAGTGCGCATGCTCATGGCCGCGCACAATGGCGGTGCCGGCGCCGGCTTGCAAGCCTCAGTCGGCACCCGCCCTCAGATCACATCCCACGGATAGCTGCCACGCTCCAGGATGAAACCGGCCAGCGCGTCCATGCGCGCATCGGGGTTGACCGGCAGCGTGCGCACGTTGCGCGCCATGCGCGCGCGCGCCTGACGGGTGAAGATTTCGGCGATTGCCATCGCCTGCGCGGCCGCTTCGTGGCCTTCGCGCTGCAGGGTGTCGGCGCGCGAAAGCACGCACAGGCCGACGAACAGATCGATCGCGATGTCGGCCACCCGCTTCATCGCGTATTGCTGGTCGGCGATCGATTTGCCGTACTTGCGCAACAAGGCATCGGCAGCCTTGGACAGTTCGACCGCGTATTTCTCGTAGGTGGCAGCGGCCTTGCGCAACACCGGATGCAGGTTGCGTGCGATGGTATCGGCACCGACCCCGGTGGTCTCTTTGAAGCGCCGCGCCGCGTAGCCGCTGAGCACGCCGAAGCCCTTGATCGGGTTGTTGAAGATATCGTTTGCCGCATGATGCAGCTCGGTCAGGCTGGTGCCGACGTCCTTGAGCCCCGAAAGCGCTATGTAGAGCCGCAGGATCTCATTGGTGCCTTCGAAGATCGGCAGGATGCGGGCATCGCGCACCACCTGCTCGTACGGGAATTCGCGCATGTAGCCATTGCCGGCGGCGATCTGCAGCGCCTCATAGGCGGCGCGCTGGATGGCATCGCTGGCGAACACCTTGCTGATCGCCGCCTCTACCGAATAATCGGCACAGCCCGAATCGATGTAGTGCGCCACCATCCACACCGTGCTCTCGGCGGCGAAACAGTCCACCGTCATCTGCGCGATCTTCTCGCGCACCAAACCGAATTCGGCGATCGGCCGCTCGAACTGCTTGCGCTCCCTGGCCTGTGCGCTGGCCAGCTTGATCAGCGATTTCATCCCGCCGACCGAGCCGCCACCCAGACCGGTACGGCCGTTGTTGAGGATCGCCATCGCCACCTTGAAGCCCTTGCCGACCTCGCCCAGCACGTTTTCCGCCGGCACGTGCACATCGCTGAAGGCCACAGTGGTGGTGGACGAGGCGCGGATGCCCATCTTGTCCTCGTGCGGGCCGTGGCTGACGCCGGGCCACGCAGCCTCCACCACGAATGCCGTCATCCGCCCCTCGGCGCCATCGGTGCGCGCAAACACCGTGTACAGGTCCGCGATGCCGCCGTTGGTGATCCAGATTTTTTCGCCGGACAGGGTCCAACTGCCATCGGCATTGCGCGTGGCCTTGGTGCGGATCGAAGCGGCATCGGAACCGGCGCCGGCTTCGGTGAGGCAGAACGCGGCAATCATCTCGCCGCTGGCGAGGCGCGGCAGGTAGCGCGCCTTCTGCGCGTCGCTGCCGAACAGCAGCAGGCCCTTCATGCCGATCGAACTGTGCGCGCCGATGGTGAGCGACACCGAACTGTCGTGACCGCTGGTCTGGGTCAGCACCCGCGCGTAGGCCGCATTCGACAAGCCAAGACCGCCGAATTCCTCGGGAATGATCAGCCCGAACAAACCCATGTCGCGCAACGCCTGGATGAATTCCTGCGGTTGCCCAGCGTCGCGGTCCCAGCGCCGGAAATCCTCGCGCTTGCCTGCCAGGAAGCCGTCGATGGCATCCACCATCGCCCCCAGCATCTCGCGGTCGCGTTCGCGCATGCGCGGATACGGGAACAGGTTCTGCTCAAGAATCTCGCCGAAGAACAGGTTCTTGGCGGCGCTGCGGTCGGGCAGCAGGGCGGTTGCGGG